>JAHIMR010000116.1 GCA_018896525.1 Actinomycetota bacterium | reverse complement strand
CTTTCTTGATCTCCGACACGGCCTCCTTGATTCGCCCTGTCGCCGGCTGTGAACGCCACCCATAGGCGTGCCGCCTGAAGCGTGCGCGAAATGTCCATTTGTGATCTGTTTTCCTGTTCACCATCTAAATCCAACCTTTTCCACTACGTCCTCATCACTCGTTTCCGTGGATTACACCGCAACGGTTAGCTACGGAGGGCGTTCCCTTCGTTGCCATCACGCATGAGCTTCCTCTAATTGGATCTGTTCGTAGACCTGCTCCAGGAGGTGCCGGCCCACAATGTCCTGAAAGCCCTTCTCGTTCATGAACTTCGCCGTGATCTCCTCGTTCTGATCCATCCTGTCGATGAAAAGGCCCTCGAGCGCCTTAAGGAACACGTACCCGAAGTTCTCCATGGTGTTTGCTAGCGCTACCTGGCGCAGGCTGATGTCGGCTACCGCGTCTTCCCGGATGGAATCGAGGAAAAGTTGATCCGCCGGTTTGAACTCCGTGCCGAACCGCTCGTTGAGGATATCGATCAACTTCGAGAGCTCGATTTGAACATCATGTGGGACACCGGTGCCTACGGATATCGGGCCGGAGACCGTTTCATCCTTGCCCGCATCGAGATTGATTGACCCCTCGCTTATCTTCTGGAGCCGGTAGAACTTGAGAGCCACCTCGTCGTCGAAGTTGTAAACCGGTCCACGATCGCCCCTGGGGAGCTTCGTTAGCAAAAAACGGATGTAGGAGTAGAGCTTCTCGAGGTCAGAGTCCTGGAACGGGATTATCTGCGAGAGGAACGCGTACAGGTTCCGGTACGCGACGAGAGTCTTCTGGAACTCCTCCCGAACCTCGTCATCGAGCTTTTTGTAACGGTTCACTGCCGGGTCGAGGCACGCGTTCATCCGGGAATGGTCGGTGGCCGTCTGTTGTTTCCTGGGCTTGTAGAAGACCTTGCTGAACTCCTCGACCTCGGCCTTATGGTAGACCTGCCGGGCGTCCAGTTTCACCTGGAGTTCGTACAACTGACGCGCCTCCACCCGCTCACCGATGAGCGTCCGCTCGTAGTAAGGCTGAAACGCGGCCAGAATATCGTCCGGTTCGTTCACGAAGTCCAGGACGAACGTGTCCTCCTTGCCGGGATGCATGCGGTTGAGCCGCGATAGCGTCTGGACCGCCTGTATTCCCGCCAGCCGCTTGTCCACGTACATTGTATGCAGAAGCGGCTGGTCGAAGCCTGTCTGGTACTTCTCGGCCACCAGAAGCACCTGGTACTCGTCCGCCGCGAACCGCTCGGGTAGCTCCTTCTCCCGGATTCCCTTGTTCATACCGACCTCTGTATACTCGACACCCGGAACATCGGGGTCGATTACCGTCCCCGAGAACGCCACCAGCGTCTTGATGCCCTCGTAGCCCTTCTCGGCGATGTACCTGTCGAACGATAACTTGTACTTCACCGCGTGAAGGCGTGACGAGGTCACCACCATGGCCTTGGCCTTACCACCGATCCTGTGCATGGTAAAGTGACGGAAATGCTCTACCATAACCTCGGTCTTCTGGGCGATGTTGTGCGGGTGCAGAGTCATGAATCGCGCCAGCGCCCGCGCGGCCTTGCGCTTGTCCACCTCGGGATCGTCCTCGACGGACTTGATCAACCGGTAATAGGTCTTGTAGGTGGTGTAGTTCTTGAGCACATCGAGGATGAATTCCTCCTCGATGGCCTGCCGCATGCTGTAGAGGTGCAGGGGCAACGGCTTCCCGTCAGGTCCTTGCCGCCCGAACACCTCCAGCGTCTTGTACTTCGGTGTTGCGGTGAAGGCAAAGAAGCTGATGTTGGGCTGGCGTCCGCGCCTGGCCATGGTGCGAATGATCTCCTCCTCGTAATCCGGCAGACCCTCTTCGGCCGCGAACTCCGCCGCCTGCTCGCGGAGAACCGCTCCAGCCAGGACACCCTTGAGCTCGGTCGCCGTCTCACCACCCTGCGAACTGTGCGCCTCGTCGATGATAACGGCGTACCTGCGCTTCGGGAGATCACCGATCTTCTCGGTCACGAACGGGAACTTCTGGAGCGTGGTGATGACGATGGGAACCCCTCTGGTGAGCGCACGGGCAAGCTGCGTCGAGTCTGTTTCGATCTTCTCTACGACGCCCTGCTTGTGCTCAAACTGGTAGATCGTGTTCTGAAGTTGCTGGTCGAGCACCACCCGGTCGGTCACCACTATGACCGAGTCAAAGATCCTCTCGTCGGTGTCGTCATGGAGGCTCGCCAGCCGGTGAGCGAGCCAGGCGATGGAGTTGCTCTTCCCGCTCCCCGCGGAGTGCTGGACCAGGTAGTTGGTGCCCACGCCTTTCTCGCGAGAATCAGCCACCAGCACGCGAACGCTGTCCAGTTGGTGATAGCGGGGGAATATCATCGTCTCCCGCTTGACCTTCCTGTCGCCAAGCTTCTTCTCTTGGACCTGGAGGTGGACGAACCGCGCCAGGATGTCGAGAAAGCTGTGCCGCTCGAGGACCTCTTCCCACAGGTAAGCCGTCTTGTAGCCGCCAGGGTTCTCCGGGTTGCCCATGCCCGTTCCGCATCCCCTGTTGAAGGGAAGAAAACGCGTCTTCCCGCCGGCAAGGCGTGTGGTCATGTACACTTCGTCCGTATCCACCGCGAAGTGTACGATTGCACGCTTCTTGAACAGGAAGATGATGTCCGCCGGATCGCGGTCGTTCTTGTACTGGGTGACCGCGTGCCGCCAGGTCTGGGCGGTCATGGGGTTCTTGAGCTCGATGGTGGCAACCGGGATACCGTTCATGCCCAGGACCACGTCAAGGGTGTTGCCGTGCCGGTCCGAGTAGCGAAGCTGCCTCGTGATCGTCAGGCGGTTCGCGTCATAGAGTCTTCGCGTTTCCGGGTTGAGGCCGCTCGCCGGGGCGAAGTAGGCCGCGTGAAACAGCTTGCCGAAGCACTTGAACCCGTGGCGAAGGACCGAGAGGCACCCCTCGTGCTCGGAGTCCAGCGCCCGGCACAGGTCGTCAAGCAGGATCTCCCCGGCCACATCCTTCTGAAGGTTCTCCAGGTACTCCCACTCCTTCGGCTGGGTCTCCTTGACGAAGGCGAGAAAGACGCCGGGATCGATGCACCGCTCGCGATCGAATACGTCGGGATCGCCCCGCTCGTAGCCGCCTGAAGCAATCAGGTAACGCTCGATGGCGGTCTCGAACGCTTGCTCCGTATGTTGCCCCGGCATACGTTTTCCCCTTTATCCAAGCCGAACGAGCACGAGGCGCACGTTCGCCGCCGCTGCGGCCAGGCGAAGATGCTCGTCGTAATCCCCTGCCACGATACAACCTTCGACCTTCTGCCCCTTCTCAGCGGTATTCTCCCGAAGCCAACCCATATAGCGCAATACCTGCCCGATCGCCTCATCGGAGGTCAGCCCACGCTTCAGTTCAACAACAACCAGATCGCCATTTTCATCCAGGCAAATTAGGTCGCTGCGACCGACACCGATCCCCATATCGAACTGCTGGCGGATATTCTTGCCTGCCGGCTTCAAACCCAGCTTCTTGAGATTGGGCTTTATTGCCTCCTCCAGCCCCTTTTCCAGGACCAGGATGTTTTCATCGGCATCACCGAAACCCAACCGGGTATAGACTCGCTGCGCGGTCTCAATCATGATGCCGTCCTCACGAGTGATCTTGTTGATACGCTTTCGATAATTCTGATTGGAAAGGTCTTTCATGACCAGGACCTGCGGCAGCGGGCGCGGCCATATCACTACGTCTTTCATCGGAAATGTACCGACTGTTACCTTCCACTTCTGCTGCTTCACCGGAGCCTTTTTCCATTCGCCGGCTATGACAAACCGCCCAATGAATGCGTGGCCATATATCCGCATGTAGACCACGTCGCCGGGACTCACGTGGCTGCGATTACTCTCCGGTTCCTTAATCGAGTAGCAGCTGGTCTTGAGGACCGTGGACATATCCCAGATGTTGTCGTCATAGGCCCCAGCGGACTTGTTCGAAAACAGCCAGTAGTTCGGGCTACTCTTTTCGCTCATACTGCCTCCATAACATGTCATACTGCTTGTATGTCTCAAGTCGTATCGCGAGTGTGTCGTACGTCTGCCACTGTTCGATTTACAATACCACTATTCCACAATAGACACGTGGTTTTGCGTCGGTGCACAATGAAAGCCGTTGCGGTGCAAAATCAGGCCAAAGTGCAGAACAACCTCCTTCTCATGTCGCCTGTGTAAATCAAGCCCTGCTCTCTGTGATCGTGAAATCGGGCCGGAAGCCGCTTTCCGTCATCAACGAAACCTCTTGCGTATATCGATTCTTCCCTTCACCACCATGGTCAGATGTTATCTATAGACGATTTCGAACGCCCTGTCCGCATGGTTGGCCGAGCATAACTCAACTCCGTCTACGACAAACAGTCCTTTTCGGCCAATCGTCCCCAGGCAACGCGGATATGTCTCGGGCGAAACATCCGCCGCTTGCGTTCGTTCCAATCATGAATTCTCTGTACAGCTTCGTCGGCATCCCTAATGGGGGCGGAATCGTGGTGCGCGACCCAATGGACCGACGAAAGCAGTTCCATTCCGTACGGCGTTTCAAATCCCTCGATCAGTTCCGCCACCTTCTTCAAGCGCGTACGGCACTCATGATATGATTCCAGGAATTCACTAGCCCTCTTTTCCGCACCGGGAAGCAGTTCGATCTCCACATCCGGCTCTTGAGTATCGCCATAGCCCCGGGTGTAATGACCGTTCCTCAGAATATGGCATTCTATGCCACTTCTTCTGATTGACGTTTCTCAGGCGTCCGCCTCCCGGAATCGAGAGGTCTTACATCGCCTCCACGTCCGTTTACCCTCTCCGTCGAACTGACGGCGAGCAACCGTATGT
>JAHIMR010000115.1 GCA_018896525.1 Actinomycetota bacterium | reverse complement strand
GTGGACGTCACCAGGGACTAGTGCCCCGTTCCATAGATACGGTTAAGCACCGAGAGCGTCGAAGCGCCGCTCCGGCAAGGCGCGCGACCGAGTCGTACTCTTGGAGTACGTCGAGGGAGCGGAACGCAGCCGGAGTGGATGAAGCGGCGTTCGAATGCCAGCGTATTTATGGAACGGGGCAGTTATGCGCCTTCGAGATAGTGGGGCTCCCCGACGCCGGCATCAAGGAGTCCCGCATCAGGGTCAAGTCGGCCATCCGCAACTCCTGCTACGAGTTCCCCGGCCAGAGTATTCATGTCAACCTGTCGCCGGCGGGGTTAAACGATTGTAGTAGTTGAAATTACCACAAGAACCAGAGCCGATTGACGTTCTGACTACCGCGTATATGAAAAGCGATTGAAATCGTAACCGTCTTGATCGTCTCTCTCTTCGCTGATGCGTCCAAGGATTCATGCACAGTCTCTGCGTCGCCCTTCTGATACTTCTGGCAGTCTATTGACATTTATATCCAAGAGTCGCATGCATAATCGGCATTACCATTTCAGTCAGGCCGCCAAGGTTCCAGTCTACTCGTAGATTTCAACTGAGATAGATCGTTGATGATATCGATTGAGATATTGTCATTGCTTATCACCTTGCGACAATTCAGTAGTATCTCTAAAGCAGTATCTCGATTGAACTGTGGTAACGACGACACTGATTGCTTACAGCCGGGTACAAGAGATGCTACGAGAAAAACATGGAGTAGGCTGACAATAGATGCTGCATCGGACTTTACTAGTTGTATGATTTTACTCGGCCCCTCTTTCACCACTTCCGCAGACTCAAGACAGATGCCTTACACCAGCATTCCGACGGCGAGATGTTCGCTTTGCTTATCATGCTCTAGGTTCTTGCCGATGATTATCAATGCAGGACTAATATGGTCTGTTGATACAGGTGTTAAGGGCTGGGTGGTTTCGCGTGGGTGTCTATCACATGCGATCAGTATATTTCGCTATCATTTCCATCTCGCCCAGTTATGTCGGTATTCGTGACGGCAACGCGCGGAAATCCAAGAAAATATGCCGATGAAGGAGGGATAATGAATAAAGTAGTATCGACTCTTATTGTTTTCGGAATGATTTTGTTACTTTCTTTGGCAGTTTTAATTCCTTATGCTGTTTGTACCGAGACCTATGATTGGAGCATTCAGCATACCGAACCGATTTCCTGGTTCGCCGGGGTAGACGCATTGGATTCTACCCATGTTTGGGCTGTGGGTGTTGTGGGAAACATCGAGTTTTACAACGGGACTTCCTGGTCTCCTCAAGTAAGTGCCAGCGGGCAGAGCCTGGTGGACGTGGTGGCTGTAGATGCCAACAACGTATGGGCCTGTGGTATGAACACCACTATTGAATATTTCAATGGGACGATATGGGCTACGCAACCTGCCTGGCCTGGATATTTCGGCTACATAAACGGTATTGACGCACTTGATACGACCAACGTTTATGCGGTATCGGCAACAGGGTCGATAGGGAAATATGACGGAGCCAATTGGTCTCTATCGGATAACGGCGCAGTAGGAACAAACCTTCAGGACATAACCACATGCAATTCCAACAACATATGGGCTGTAGGGTGGGCAGGGATGATTAGATATTACAACGGCACAGCCTGGAGTACACAGGCATCCCCGGTTGTGACAGCATGGAACTCTGTATCGTCCTGCGACCCCAACCATGTATGGACTGTTGGCGACAACGGTAATATTGCCTTTTACAACGGCACATCCTGGGTTAGTCAGGTCAGCGGTACCGGTCAGGATTTGCTGGGTGTATCAGCGTAAGACCCCAACCATGTTTGGGCTGTTGGCGAGTCCGGAACCATCTTGTTCTTTGATGGAACATCGTGGTCTTCACAAACAAGCCCTACGATTGCTGACATAGCAGGCGTCCACGCTTTAGATACCGGACATATCTGGAGTGTCGGATATAGTGGACTAATTCTCTTTGGTCATAAAGAAGTACAAGTTCCAACCCTGCAAACCAATTCTGCAACCAACGTTTCCACTTCTGGAGCCACCCTCAACGGAAACATCACTGATACCGGGGGGGAGAACTGCGACCAGAGGAACTTCCAGTACCGCGTGCAGGGCGCCCCCACCTGGACCGACTGGAACGAGGCTGGCTCCTTCGGGACCGGAGCCTACAACCATGCTGTCGGAAGCCTTTCACCGGGCACTACCTACGAGTTCAAGGCAAGGGCCCACAACTCGGCAGGCTGGGGAGAGGGTGGAACGCTGACGTTCACCACCGAGTATGCCGCCCCAACCGTCACCTCCATCACCCCCAACTCCGCCGACAACGACGGCACGGCTAGCATCACCAACCTCAAGGGGACCGGCTTCAGGACAGGCGCCAAGGCCTATCTCATCGGACCTTCAGGCTCGGGGGAGGCAGGTGGTGGCACCATTACCGCAACCAACGTGAACGTGGCCTCGTCGAGCAAGATAACCTGCTCCTTCGACCTTTCCGGGGCCGCTGCCGGTTCCTACACGGTCAAGGTGACCAACACCGACGGGAAGAGTGGGCAGCTTGCCGGGGCCTTCACCGTGAACCAGGCCGAGGTCACCACCCCAACCTGGTACCTGGCCGAGGGCACCACCGCCTGGGGGTACGACTCATACATCACCATAGAGAACCCCAACACGAGCGCGGTGAGCGCCACCGTCACCTACATGACAGATGCCGGGGCAGTCCCCGGTGGGGACATAGACCTTCCCCCGATGAGCCAGGCAACCGTGAACCCGGAAGGTATCCTGGGAGAGAAGGACTTCTCCACCAAGGTGGAGTGCACCGACGGCAAGACCATAGCGGTGGACCGCACCATGACCTGGACGGGTCCGGGCGCCCCATCACCCGACGGGCACTGCTCCATCGGGGTGACCGCACCCGCCACCACCTGGTACCTGCCCGAGGGGTCCTCCGCCTGGGGTTTCGACTGCTGGCTACTGGTACAGAACCCCAACTCTACTGAGGCGACGGCCCAGGTCACCTACATGATAGAGGGAGACGACCCGGTGACCGTGGAGAAGAAGATCCCCGCTAACTCCCGCAAGACCTACAACATGGCAAACGACATAGGCAACAAGGACGCCTCCATCAAGGTCCAGGCCGATATCCCGGTAATCCCGGAGAGGGCCATGTACAAGAACGACAACCGGGAGGGACACGACTCCATCGGCACCACCACCCCGGCAACCAGCTACTACCTTGCAGAAGGCACCACCGCCTGGGGGTTCACCACCTACGTGCTGGTTCAGAACCCCAGCGCCAACCAGGCCACCGTTGAGGTGACCTACCTGACCTCCTCGGGGGAGGTGCCACACCCCGAGAACCCCATCACTATGAACGGCAACTCGCGAAAGACCATAAGAGTGAACGACTACCTGCCGGGAAGCGACTTCTCCACCCGGGTGACCGGCTCTCAAGCGATAATTGCCGAGAGGGCCATGTACTGGGGAGAGGACACCGCCCTGGGAGAGGCCTGCCACGACTCAATAGGCATGAGCGCCCCCCACACCACCTTCTACCTCCCCGACGGTCAGACATCTGATGGACGTGAGACCTACACCCTGGTGGCCAACCCCAACGACACCGATGTGACTGTGGAGATAACCTACCTCACACCGGACGGGGCCGGTAACGTCACCTTCACCGAGACCGTGGCCGCCAACACCCGCATGACCTACTCAATGGTGGACAAGGGGATAGCGGGAAGGGCCGCGGTCATGGTCACCTGCAAGACGGCGGGCAAGAAGATAATGGTCGAGCGCGCCATGTACTGGAACACCCGTGGCGCGGGTACGGACACGATAGGGGGGTATAGCGACTAGACAGTCACACTGAGACAAATCCATAGACAACATGAGCCGCGTCTCTCAAGGCGCGGCTCTTTCGAATCCTTTGTTCCCGGTCCAGAGATGCGGGTGAACTCAAGGTGGAGTAGTCCGGCCCCCCTTGTAGCGCCGCCTACCAGGCGGCATCTGCCACAATGAATGCCGGCAAGATGCCGGCGCTACTGCTTTCATATGCTGGTGCCACTTGCCTCTCATGCTTGCTCTGCTATAATACTCCTTGTACTGCTTAACTCATGGAGGTCTCATGCTGTCCAAGGTATTCGGGTCCGCGCTTGTCGGCATGGAATCGCACACCGTCCAGGTGGAGGTGGACGTCACCAG
>JAHIMR010000114.1 GCA_018896525.1 Actinomycetota bacterium | reverse complement strand
TTGGCGACAGGCTTCAAGAACTATTCTCAGCGCTGTTTCAGCCCCTTGGTGGGGATACAAGCGGTACTTGTAGTTGCGTATCACGATTTCTTTCCCTGGCTTACCACGTATTTTTTGAGAACGCTGAGGCTGACCTGTCCGCTTGTTATCAGACAATAATATTAACCTATTATGGATGTATTGTCAATCCGAAACGTTCGGAAGAAACCGCCCGTATCCCCCACCTGAAGGAAGGGGTCTTGGGCGGCGCAGATGATAAAAGAGCTCCCGTGGACCAGTGGTCGCTCGCGAGTGACGATATGAGTTCCTCCAGTTCCCCCGGTCGTAGCGGGAGAAGCGCCTGAGCGACCGCGTCGGCCTCCGCCGAGGCGATCAACTGCTGGATCTCCTCGTTTAAGTTGCGCAGTTCCGGTCCCTCTTCGGGGTAGCTCCGGACGATGCGCATGACCTCTTTCTTGTTGAAGCCTTCACTGGAGGAGAAAGCGGTGACGAGGGCATCGTTCAATCCGGGGGACAGGGCGGCGCCGTCGATCACCTCGAGCGCCTTCGCCAGCGTTTCTTCCTCTGATGCGCGCCTTGCCGAGGCGATCTCAGTGAGCCATACCTTCCAGGTATTCTCCTCGGGCATATGGAGATAGGGGACGTCTGGTCCGGCACGCACCATCTTGAACGACCACCACGCGGGGTGGAGCTCCGTCCGGCTGAAGACCCGGGTGAGCCCATACTCGCCGAACTCGTTACACATGACCGGGACCTGGTGGCGGTCCCTGAACTCCAGGTACTGTCGCGACTGGCGCTCAGCCTCTACGACCCCGGCGTAGGTGTGGAAGACGTAAACCGTGTTGTTCCCCAGCGGCGGCTCGAAGACGCTGAAATCGGCGGCGTAGTTGTTGCCGTCCAGGAAGATGATGTGCCGGTCGTCTATCTCCCGGATGGCCGATATCGTCCTGGCGTACAGGTCGGTGAGCATTGCCCCGTCTTCCGCCTCCGGCTCGTTTAGCAACTCGAAGCCGGCGACCGCAGGTTCATCCTTGTACCGTTCGGCCAGGACCTCCCACAGGTGGATGAACTCCTCCTGGTCCTCCGGGCTGTTCCACAGGCCCGCCGTACCCGCGCTGTCGGAGTGGTAGTCGCTGTTCTGGCACCCCGGGGCGGCGTGCATGTCCAGGATGACGTAGATGCCGTTTTCACCGGCCCAATCAACCGCCTGGTCCAGCACTGTTTCCCGGTCTTCATTGACGTAGCGGTAATGGAAAGGTAGCCGGATGTAGTCGAGGCCGGCGTCACCGGCTCGCTTGAAGTCATCCGAGGTGATAAAACTGTCGCGGATGAGCCCGAAGAACGTGTCCACCGTCTTCGGTGGAAGCCTTTCCTCGAGCAGGCAGCGGAACTGGTGCTCGGGGTAGTTGGGGAGACCGTAGGCCGACCCCTCCCACAGGAGCCAGCCACCGAAGTTGGCCCCTTCCAGCAGCACCTTCTCTCCGCTCTCAGTTACGATGTCTATGCCATCTGTCGTGAGGAACGGCAGGACCGTTTCGGTGGATGTGCCGTTCAAGCACCCGCAACCGGCGGCGGAAAGCAGGACAAGCGCCAGGAGCGCTGAGATGGTCAGGCGCAGCGATGCTTTCATGCCGGGGCCTCCTTTTATCACGTTTCTCATACTGTCTAACGGATGCTTCAGGTGATGGGGATATGCATATGGGATACTTTTAACGTAATGTAAACGTGGTTAACCGAAATATAACCTTCAGTGCACCAATCGCGTAAAATGACGCAACGGTGCCAGGCACCACGGTGTCATTTAATCTAGGGCGCGAACCGGCCGGCAGGAGCGTGTGGAAGTTTAACAGAAAAGCGGGTGATTTGAGATGGAATCGGAGTGCTTCAAGGTGGAGGTAGTGGACGGGGTCGCCATTTGCACCATGGACGGTCCAAGGATGAACGCGATGGGGGAACAACTGCTGGTGCCGATGATGGAGGGGCTAGCGTCGGTGTTGGACGATGACGCGGTACGGGTGATACTCCTGAGGGGGGCCGGAGGGAACTTTTGCACCGGAGCGGACCTGAACATGATGGGGGAGGAGATGGACCCCGCTGTCCTCTACGAGAGCATGGAGAAGGTAACCAGCATGATGTACCGGTTGCACGAGGGGCCAAAGCCGGTAATCTGCGAGGTGGACGGGTGGTCGGTAGGCGGTGGCATGAGCCTGGCCATCTGCTCCGATATCACCTATGCGACCGATAAGGCCCTGTTCCTGATGAGCTTCATACGCATCTCCATAATCCCCGATCTCGGTTCCTCCTATTTCCTTAGCCGGAGGGTCGGCCTTGCCCGGGCCAAGGAGTTGGCGCTCACCGGCAGGGTAATCGACGCCGAGGAGGCCTACAGGATAGGCCTGGTGAACAGGGTCTTTCCTCAAGACGAGATAACCGGGGAGGTAATGAAGCGGGCCAGGAAGATGGCCGGTCGTTCCGCCAGGGCGCTGGAGTTGACCAAGCGGAACCTCAACGTGGCCCACCAGGTTGACCTGCAGACCCTCATGCACCTGGAGAACAGCACCCAGCCGTTCATGGTCCTCTCCCCGGAGCACAAGGCGGACGTCGAGGCGTTCCTGGCAAAACAGGCATCAGCCGACAGCTAAGAGGCTCTCCAGTCGCTCTGCCCCTTAGCGCCGGCACCTTGCCGGCATCTTCATCCGCCGATTGCCGCCTGGCAGGCGGCGCTACAAGAGAAACCCGGCCGCGGCTGCCTGGGGATTATCCCTCTTCCTTCGGGTAGTGCCTCAGGCGCGCCTTTCTTGTGGGCCACTTGAGGAGAGCTCGGTAAGGGCTCCAGCGGGTAAGCGCGTCGAAGAGGAACGCGCCGCCCCACGCGGCGAGGACGGCCGCTTTCAGCTCGTCGTCTTCCTTCATAGCGTTGGCCACGGCGAACAGCGCCCCTGCCGCAAGCAAGCGGACAAGCCTTCCTCCCATGGCGAAGTTCTTCCAGAAAAAACGCCACTTCTTCTTTTCCTTTTTCCTGAACATAAACCATTCACCCCCATTCCATATCCAATAACTCCGTTACCCAAGCATTATATAGCAAGGCCCCGGACTGTGGACGCTTTCTCTGTGATAGATTCACCTTTATGGGAGAAGATGAGGCGGAAAACAGGGAAGAAAAGATAACGGTAGAGGAGTTGGAGGCGGACGTCTCAGCGCCGACGACCACCCTGATTGGGAGGACCCTGTTCAAGGGGGGGGTTCTCTCGGCGTTCGGGCATCGCGACTTCCGTATACTGTGGCCTGGAGCGCTCCTTTCCAACATCGGGACCTGGGTCCATATGACCGCGCTCCTCTGGTTCGTGAAGGAGTTGACAAACTCCGATGCCTGGGTGGGGGCGGCGAACTTCGCGAACTTCATCCCTGTGCTCATCTTCGTCCTGTTATCCGGTTCCCTGGCCGACCGGCTTAACAGGAAGAAGTTGATCATAGTCACGCAGGTCGCCATGATGCTTGGCGCGTTCGCCCTGGGGATATGTACGTCTCTCGGCTGGGCGTCTCTCGGGGTTATCATGTGCCTGACCGCGTTCATGGGTGTGGCCTTCGTGTTCAACTTTCCCGCCTGGAGGGCTATCGTGACGGACCTTTGCCCGGGCAAGGATATGCTGAACGCGGTGGTGCTCGACGCCGCGCAGTTCAACATGGCGCGGTTCATCGGCCCGGCGCTTGGCGCGATCATCCTTAACGTCTGGGGCATCGCCGCCGCCTTCTACGTGAACGGGTTCAGCTTCCTCGCGGTTATTGGTGCCCTTCTACTGCTGAAGACCGAGACGCCCGGCCACCCGGTGCCGGTGGGAGGGACCGGAAGGCATATCGCCGAGGTTCTCAAGTACGCGTGGACGAACAAGTGGGCCAGAAATGTGCTCATCATCCTGGGGGTTACCGCGTTCTTCGGCCTTCCGTTTGTGGTGCTGCTGCCCGCTGTCGCAAAGGACATTCTAGGGCGGGGGGCGGCCGGGTTCGGCCTTCTCATGGGGTTCACCGGCCTGGGCGCGGTCATCGCGGCGCCGCTGGTGACCCTCATCAACCGGCGCATCTCCGAGAGTGAGATCATAAAGGGATCCGCGTTGTGCGCGGGGTTGCTGCTGGTCTTTTTCTCGCTCTCGCGCACGTACTGGCTGTCGCTCATGATCTCGATAGGGCTCGGTGCCAGCTACCTGACGATGTGCGCGACGATAAACACGGTGCTCCAATCAAGGGTCAGCCGTGACATGCGGGGGCGCATCATGAGCCTGTACATTCTCGTTTTCCAGGGCGTATTTCCAATAGGAGGGCTGGTGATGGGGTTCCTGGCCGACGTGCGCTCGGCACCCTTCTCGCTGTTCGTAGGGGGCGCGGTCTGCTTCGCGATGGCGGTGGTCATCACAGCTTTTCCATCGCTCTTGAGGGACGCGGTGACCGACAACGTGAACAATTACGCCGGGTAGGGGAGGTTCATACGACCGGTCAGTCGCCCAGTATCTCTTTCACCTTGACCGCACTGTAGAGCGCGTACTCCTTGTCGGGCACGAGTATCGCTTCGGAGGGGCAGAAAGATATGCACCGCATGCACTGCTGGCAGGAACCGCCGAAGGAGGGTGGTTCGCCGGCGGTCACGTTCCCTACGGGGCAGAGCTTTTCGCAGATGCCGCAACCGTTGCACTTTTCGACATCCACGGTAAACTTCTCTCCCGCCTTTGCCATCATCTCCCAGGTCTTGGGCCGGGAGCAGATCCAGTAGAAGCCGTCGGACAGGACAGGGACCCTCCTCCAGCGGGAACTGCCGTCCACGATCTTTTGGGCGAAGCCAGCCGCCTTATCCAGGCCCCTGGTGACCTTTCCCGCGTTCTTTTCCTCGTTTATCCTCTTGGGGAACCAGTTTCCCGGCATTACTATCTCTTTTGCACCGATGGGACGGTAGCCCTTTTTCTTGAGCACCTTCCTGAGGGGACCCACGATGGCGCCGGAGAAACTCTGCATCGTGTCCACCATGAAGACCTCGGTCCCATCGCACTCCGGCAGAGCGCGGAGGAACTTCCACACCAGGAGGTAGGTGGACTGGCAGGCGACAGGGAAAGCGATGCCGAGAGTGTGGCTCAAGTCGACATCGGCGGGGTCTGATGACTCGATACGGCGGAAGTTGACCTCGATGCCGCTATCCGAGAACGTCTCCGCCATCTTCCTGGCAACAAGCAGGGTGTTACCGGTCCCGGTGAAGTAGTAGAAGTCGATAGCCTTGCTGTTCATTCAGTACGCTCCATTCCTCAATAATTGACACGATAGGCGAGGGGCTCTCGGCAAGGGTAACCAATCGGAGGTACAGTCGGCAACCCCCAACACGAATTGAACGGGACTGACGGTATGGGGCTGAAGTACGGGACAGGAGGTTACAATAGGTATCAATTAGCAGTGTCACGGGTGTATTGAGTTTAGAAAAGGAGGTTGTATTACAGCAAGGGCGGCGGGTGAAAGGAGCCGGGCGATGGGTAAACACCTGGACATGACCGGGTACTGCGGGCTGTACTGCGGGGACTGCAAGTTCCAGGATGGAACGATCCCCGATCTTGCCAGGGACCTTCGCAAAGAGCTGAGAAGCGTCAGGTTTGACAAGGTGGCCGAGGTCATCCCGTTCAAGGAGTTCGACCATTACCAGGGGTGTTACGAGGTCCTGGGGGCGATGGTCAAGCTCAGGTGCAAGGGGTGCAGGGGCAGCGCTCGCTCGAAGTTCTGCCCACCGGCCAAATGCGCGGTGAGGAAGGGCTACGAGGGCCGCTGGGAGTGCGACGAGTTCGCCGAATGTAAGAAGCTGGAGTTCCTGGAGCAGATACACGGGGACGGGCACCTGAAGAACCTGCGTAAGACAAAGAAGGTAGGCGTCAACCAGTGGGCCAGGGGGAACCGCTACTGGTACGCCCCGGTGAACTACCCCTCCCTTACGGAAGGGGCTTCCCTACTTTGAAGAAGGGAACTTTTCCTGCTTCAACGACACGGTCACCCCGACCAATCGCTCAGTCAGGTCACCCGAATCTCCGCAGGCGTGACTTCGGACCGTCCCGGTCCTAGAGGTCTTTACAGGTTCAGCGGCCTGTACCAACCTGGCGGACACTTCGTCCCTGTCCATGACCAGCCCGCAGGCAGGACACTCGTGTACCCTGACTGACAAGTCTTTGGGTACTTTCTCTCCGCATAGACAGGTCTGCGAAGTTCCGGACGGGTTGACGTACATTACCAGACCCCCAGCCTCTTCC
>JAHIMR010000113.1 GCA_018896525.1 Actinomycetota bacterium | reverse complement strand
CGGTACGGTCATTGAGGGGATAACCGGTGATCCGGTACAGGACTGCGAGGTCAGGGCGCACGACTCCACATTCGACGCGGTGGTATTGGGTCACGGGGGGACAATCGGCGGGTGGTCTTACTTCACCGGCGCGGACGGGAGTTACACCATGCGCAGCCTGCGCCCGGGCGTTGACTGCAAGGTGTACTTCAGGCCATGGGAGAACGGAAGCCCGTGTGAGGGCAACCACCGTGCCGAGTGGTTTGACAACAAGCTGGACTGGGCGAGCGCGGACCCGGTGAACCCTCCCGCCACAGGTATCGACGCGGTGCTTTCGGCCATCTCATCCTGCAACCCCGAGTGGGGACCACCCGGGCAGACCCTCGACGTGGAGATAGTAGGGTGCGATACGCACTTCACGGAAGGGGTGTCAGAGGCCAGCTTCTCCGGAACCGGGATAAATGTTAACTCGACAACGGTTACCGACTCCACGCATGCGACGGCCAACATCACCGTACTTCCCGGCGCGCCTGTGGGACCAAGGGACGTCAACGTCTCCACCGGCAACGAGGTTCCCGAGGGTCTAGATGGAGGCTTCACCGTGAACACAGCGCCACCCACCCCCGGTATAACCTCCATCTCTCCCACCTCAGGTCAGGTGGGAACCGAGGTGACCGTAAACGGCACCAACTTCGGCACCACACAGGGTTCATCCTACGTGAAGTTCAACACCACCAAGGTTACCGACTATGTCTCTTGGTCCGACACCAAGATCAAGTGCAAGGTCTCCTCCGGTGCCACCACCGGGGAGGTGAAGGTCACCACCGACGGTGGGGCCAGTAACGGCAAGACGTTCACCGTAACCTCACCACCACCACCACCCACACCGGACGTGACCCGCGTGGTCCCGGAATCCGGACCCCCGGGGACCGAAGTGACCATTAGCGGTTCTGGCTTCGGGAACACACAGGGAAGCGGTGAGACCGGTGGTTCCGCCTCCTACGTGGCCTTCGGCGGGGTACCCGCCACAGAGTACAAGCTGTGGAGCGACACCAAGATCATATGCACCGTGCCTCAAGGGGCAGCCGCCGGAGCGGTAACGGTTGTCACATCTGCAGGAACCTCAAACACCGATAGAACCTTTACCGTCGACTACCCCACCTGGTACCTGGCCGAGGGCTCAACCGCCTGGGGCTTTGACTGCTACATCACCGTGGAGAACCCCAACGACTCCCAGGTCCAGGCGGATGTCACCTACATGACTCCCTCCGGAGAGGTTCCCGGGGGGACCATCACCATGGTCCCCATGAGCCAGTACACCATGAACCCGGCAGACATCCTGGGAGAAGAGGACTTCTCCACAAGGGTGGAGTGCGTGGAGGGAAAAACTATAGCCGTGGACAGGACCATGACCTGGCACGGGCCGGGCGTTGGTGAGTGGGCAGGAGCCCACAACTCGATTGGCGTCACCTCGCCGGCGAAGACGTGGTACCTGCCCGAGGGCTCCAGCGACTGGGGCTTCGAGTGCTATCTACTCATACAGAACCCCAACGACACCCCCGCCAGCTGCACCGTCACCTACATGACCGCGGACGAGGGACCCCTGGTGTTCACCAAGACTGTAGATGCCAACTCCAGGGCCACCTACAACATAGCTGACGACATTGGGGCGAAAGACGCCTCCATCATGGTGGAAGGTAACATCCCGGTCATTCCCGAGAGGTCCATGTACCGCAACGACCGCAGGGAGGGACACGATTCTATCGGGGCCACCACGCCCGCTTCCGACTACTACCTTGCCGAGGGTAGCACCGGATGGGGATTCACCACCTACGTACTGATCCAGAACCCGAATCCTGAGCCAGTGGACGTGACCTTGACGTACATGACCCCCGAGGGTCCCCAGCCCCAGGCTCCATTTGCCATGGAACCCAGATCCAGGCATACCATCAAAGTGAATGAGGTCCCCGGCATGGAGAACCAGGACTTCTCCATCAAGGTTACTGGAAGTATGCCCATAATCGCCGAGCGCGCCATGTACTGGGACACCTGGTCCGGTGAGGCCTCTCATGACTCCATAGGAGTGGCCGGTTCCCACCGGGTGTTCTACCTGCCGGACGGCGATTCCTATTACGATGCTACCGCTGCTCTCTACTCAGCCGAGACCTTCACACTGGTCATGAACCCGAACGAATCAGACGTCGAGGTGAGGATCTCGTACCTGACCGAGACCGGCACAGACAACGTCGTCTTCACCGACACGGTCCCCGCGAACTCCCGCAGGACCTACAACATGCAAGACCAACTCCAGAACGCGAGGGCGGCGATCATGGTTGAATCCATGACTCCGGGTAATAACATAATGGTCGAGCGCGCAATGTACATATTGGACAGGATCGAGGGCACTAGCACTATAGGGGGATACTCGGACTAGTTGTGCCACTAAACTCTCCGGGAGATGAGGGATGGCCACCCCCGAAGCTGGCCTGCGGGGGCAGGCTTGACCACCTTGAGCTTCTACCCATCGGTGACCTTCCCCCTGCGACTGGGAATCGGTTCCTCATAACCGGTCAACTGTCCAAACTGGGGTAGGAAAGCACTTGCCTCTTCAGCTTGCTCTGCTATAATACTCCTTGTACTGCTTAACTCATGGAGGCCTCATGCTGTCCAAGGTATTCGGGTCCGCGCTTGTTGGCATGGAATCGCACACGGTACAGGTGGAGGTGGACGTCACCAGGGGCTTCGGCGCCTTCGAGATAGTGGGGCTCCCCGACGCGGGGATAAGGGAGTCCAGAATAAGGGTCAAGTCGGCCATCCGCAACTCCTGCTACGAGTTCCCCGGCCAGAGTATTCATGTCAACCTGTCGCCGGCTGACATCAAGAAAGGGGGGCCTTCGTTCGACCTCCCCCTGGCACTGGCCATACTTGAGGCCACCGGACAGCTCAGGCCGGCTCGGCCTCGCGGGTACACTGCGGTGGGGGAACTGTCCCTCGACGGGCAGTTGCGTGAGATAGCTGGGACGCTCTCCATCGCCATAGAGGCACGCGACCGAGAAGCCCCGTTCATCCTGGTCCCTGAAGGTAACGCCCGGGAGGCGGCCCTGGTCACAGGGGTTGACGCATACGGGGTCTCATCGCTCCGGGAGGCGGTCCGGTTCCTGGAAGGGAGCGCACAGGTAAACCCGGCGACCGTGGACGCGGCGGATCTCCTGGGTGACAACGGAACGCCCGCTGAAGACCTGGCCCAGGTCCGGGGGCAGGAACCGGCCAAGCGCGCACTGGAGGTTGCGGCGGCGGGAGGGCATAACATGCTCATGGTGGGACCCCCCGGTTCGGGCAAGACCATGCTTGCCCGGCGGCTTCCCGGCATCCTGCCCCCGCTCTCGCTGGAGGAGGCCCTGGAGGTGACCCGCATCCACAGCGTGGCGGGACTGGTGCCCCGAGGCGGCTCCCTTGTCTCCAGACGCCCGTTCCGGGCCCCTCACAACTCCATCAGCGCGGTGGGTCTGGTTGGTGGTGGGGTACCGCTTCCCCGCCCGGGAGAAGTGTCCCTGGCCCACTGTGGAGTCCTTTACCTTGACGAGTTGACCCTTTACCAGCGAAACGCGCTGGAGTCCCTGCGGGTGCCGCTGGAGGATCGGAAGGTAACCCTGGTAAGGTCTATGGTCACGGTCACCTACCCTTCGCGGTTCGGCCTGGTGGCCTCCATGAACCCCTGTCCATGCGGCTATCTGGGGGACCCCCGGCACGAGTGTATATGCTCACTGGGTGAGATCCAGCGTTACCGGACACGGGTGTCCGGACCGCTGCTGGACCGGATTGACATCCAGGTGGAGGTGCCACGGCTTAACCGGCGGCAACTGCAGGAGAGGTCGCGCGGCGAGGCATCCTCCCTGGTTGCAGCTAGAGTCCAGGTAGCCAGAGAACTACAGGAAGAGCGACTGCATGGCAGTGGCGTGCACTCAAACGCCGAGATGGGCCGTGCGTTACTGGAGACCACGTGCAACGTTTCGGCCGAGGGAGAGAGTTTCCTGGGGATGGCTGTCGAGCGACTGGGTTTCTCCGCGCGTACCTATGACCGGGCGCTCAAAGTGGCCCGGACGGTGGCCGACCTCGCTGGCGCTGACGTGATAGGGGTGGAGCACCTGGCCGAAGCTGTCCAATACAGATGCATGGAGAGGTCGGTGTTCTCCTCCGGGGCGGCACGCCCCCGTGTGTAACCCTTAACCGGAACGGTGGTCATAGATGCAAGACCTGCAAAGCGAGAAGGCGGAGCTGGTCGCCCTCCTGTCCCTGCCCGGCGCTGGGATAAAGAAGGTGGGTGAGCTGCTGACGCTTTACGGGTCACCGGCCGGGGCCTGGGAGGCGGTCAGGCGCGGCGCGGCCGCCGGCGGGGCGGGTGCGGGGAAGAACGCCGGCTGGCGCGAGCTGTCTCGCCGCTTGAGCCCCGACGAACTGCTGGGCTCTATCGAGAGCGGCGGGATAACGGTGGTGGTAAGAGGCGGCCCCGCTTACCCCGCGCTGCTTGGCGAGATACACGACCCGCCGTGGATGCTGTTCCTGCGGGGACGGCACCGGACGCCCGCCGGGGCCACGGTTGCGGTGGTGGGGTCCAGGAAGGCCACCCCTTACGGGCTGGAGGTCGCCAGGTGGCTGGCCGGAGGGCTTGCCAGCGCCGGGGTTCACGTGGTGAGCGGGGCCGCCTACGGTGTGGACACCGCAGCCCACAAGGGAGCGCTGGCCGAAGGAGGGTTCACGACAGCGGTGCTGGGGTGCGGTGTGGATGTCGTATACCCCCGGTCCAACGGTGCACTCTACCGCGACATAGAGAGCAAGGGATGCCTGATAGGTGAGTACCCCCCGGGCACCCAACCGGCCAGGCACCACTTCCCCGCCCGCAACAGGATAATCGCCGGGATGTCGGATGCGGTGGTAGTGGTGGAGGCATCGGAGAAGAGCGGCGCCCTCATCACCGTCGACTTCGCCCTCTCGGAGGGCCGCGATGTGATGGCGGTCCCCGGAGGCGTGTTCTCATCGAACAGCAGGGGCACCAACGCGCTTATCAGGAACGGCGCCGTGCCGGTCACCTGTCCGGAGGATATCCTGAAGGAGATCGGCGTTTCAGGTGAGGAGAACATCGGGAGCGCGGAGCAGACCGCACTCCAATTCAGGGAGGCAGGGCCGAAAGAGAGGACCCTGCTCGACGCGATATCCGGTGGGCTATCGGACGCTGAGGGCCTGTCGGGAAAAACGGGAATGAGTGCCGCCGAGACCGTGAGCGTTCTGTCCCGGATGGAGGTTGAAGGGCTGGTCACCCGGGGCCCGGGAGGGCGTTATCACCTGCTGGCAACGAGGCGGTAACCAAGCGTAAGCGGCGGGTCGGTGCCAGCCGTTCGGCGGTTTCGCGCTAAATCACATTAATTGACAGAAATATACTTATTTATAATATAATGTTATCAAGCAACAACAGAAGTGGTTGCGGGCAGGGCCGATTTTTTATGCTTCTTTCTCGTATGTGCTAGTCAATAATCCGGATTACGAATTCCGGCGATCAACGGTTGTTGCCATTCGTTTCTTGCAAGCGGACCAGTAGTTCTCTATCCTACTGTTTATGAGAAAAAACGTATCGAACTGGATGGCTAGCGCTCAATACGACCTGGAAACCGCGGAGCATATGTTCCACTCCGGACGATACATCTATACGGTATTCATGTGTCACCTGGGGCTGGAAAAGATTTTGAAAGCAAGGATTGCACAGGTCGCCGAGAAGGAACCGCCTAAGTCGCATGACCTGGAGTACCTGGTATCACTGGGCGGTCTTACTCCTGATAAAGAAACGGAACGGTACATCGCTGAACTGACCAACCTAAGTGTCGTGACAAGGTATCCCGTGATTTCCAGAGCACCGTCTCGGAGTTCTCACGTGAACGGGCTGAGAGTATCATAGGCAAGGCGAGAGAGGTCTTCGAGTGGATAAAGAAGTCCATAGAACAGTAGCCGAGTACAGGAAAAAGCTTGAGGATCTGGGCATCACATCGGAGAAGATCATCGTGTTTGGTTCACATGCTCACGGTCGGGCGGGTGAGGACAGCGGCCTGGACCTGTTGGTGGTAGCAAAAGCGTTCAAGGACATGGACCTCTGGGAGAGGATGTGCCTACTTGGAAGGGCTCGGGTCGGTATCAACAGGCCCATGGAAATTCTCGGTCTTACTCCTGGGGAACTCGAGAAGGAATCACCCGGCTCGTTCATAGCAGACGAGATCCTGGAAAAAGGCCTGGTGATTGCCTAAACCTATCATCCAGACAAGCCCAACTCGCTTCATAGTTACCTTGAAAGGGGTTGTCGCGTGGGGTTTCCGGCACCACTCTTGATCCCGGGTTTCCTTTGGCTCTCAGATTGTTGCATGATATCGTTGTTGGAAGGGGCACATGACTCACATTCCCCACCCTTCGCGGGTCCTCACAGTGCAATTTCCGATCCAGACACAGAATCCTTTCTCTCTTCAGCGATCGCCGGCTTTAATCAGCACTAATGGATGAAATGATCCCTTCCCCCCTCTGCCCCTTCCCCCGCTGGGGGGAAGGCTAGGATGGGGGGCGTGGACGTATTCCCATTTGAGACCCCGCGCAGTTCAACAGGGAGGACCTCCCGAGACGTTAGATATGGGCATTACTCCCTACCCAACAGCAGCTCCTCGGTCAGGTGTGTCGGGAAAAACGGGAATGAGTGCCGCCGAGACAGTGAGCCTCCTGTCCCGCATGGAGGTGAAGGGGCTGGTTGCCAGGGGCCCGGGAGGCCGATACTACCTTTCCGCTCCCCGGGGCGGTAGATAAGCGTAAGCGGCGGGTCGGTGCCAGCCGTCCGGCGGTTTAGCGTGTGCCACATCAGGAGGAGTTCTTTTCACGCTAAATCACATTAATTGACAGAATTATACTTATTTATACTATAATGTTATCAAGCAACAACAGAAGTGGTTGCGGGC
Organism: Actinomycetota bacterium; assembly: GCA_018896525.1. Lineage (GTDB taxonomy): Bacteria > Actinomycetota > Geothermincolia > Fen-727 > Anoxymicrobiaceae > JAHIPE01. The sequence continues at coordinate 48,574 of JAHIMR010000113.1, read as the reverse complement.
AGGGCCGGTTCTTATACTTTGTAGATAAGTCGCACGCTGTTTTGCTGGTATCATGTAAAAGTGGTAGGCAATCGGTAGCAGGGGTCCGATGTCAGAGAAAAGGGAAGCACATTCAAACGTTGGGAAGGGCGTCGGGAGATTTCTCTCCTATCTGCGGGACGTCAAGAACCTGTCAGGAAACACGCTATCCTCGTACGGGGGAGACCTCGAGCATTTCACAGAGTTTCTCAGCCGGATGGAGGTTGATTGTCTCGCCGACATAGATCACAGGATGCTGCGCAGTTTCCTGGCCAACCAGCAGGCGAGGGGGTACTCACGCTCCACGGTCGCCAGGAGGTGTGCCTGCCTGCGCTCTCTTTTCCACTTTCTCGCCGATGCTGATATCATCGACTCGAACCCGGCGACCACGCTCTCGTTTCCGGTAAAGGGCAGGGACGTGCCGCGTTTTCTTACCGAAGCCGAAGCGGAGGTTCTAGCCGGCGAGTCCGGCGGCGCGGGTCCACCGGGCCTTCGTGACCACGCCATAATAGAAATGCTCTACGCAACCGGTATCCGGGTGAGCGAGCTATGCGCTCTCCTGGTCGCGGACGTGGATTTCAATAACGGGGTGCTCAAGGTAGTGGGCAAAGGCGACAGGGAGCGCATGGTCCTCGTTGGAGAGCCCGCGCTGGAGGCGCTAAGGGAGTACCTGGATCAAGAGAGGCCGGCGCTCGCTCGAGCCGGGGGGTATGAAGGTAACGTGGTGTTCCTGGGGGTGAGGGGGTCACCGATAGACCCCAGGCAGGTAAGGAGGGTCGTAAGAGCGGAATCGAGTGCGCTGGATGGTGGCGGTATCAGCCCACATGCGCTCAGGCACTCGTTCGCCACCCATCTCCTTGCACACGGAGCCGACCTCCGATCGGTCCAGGAGTTGCTCGGGCACAAGAACATCACGACTACGCGTATCTACACCCATCTGACCAGGAGTGAGGTACGGAAGGCCTATGACAGAAGCCATCCGCACGCCTGAACAAAGAAGATAACAGATGACGGATCACTCACCGAACCCAAAAAAGTCGGGGAACGATGGTAGCACCGGGTACGGTGTGACAGGCAGAAAGAAGGATGACAGGACGCGAGCCTTGTGGGTGGAGTACAAGCAGACCGGTTCAGCCGAGTCCCGCGAGGAGGTGATACTCCACTACGCTCCCCTGGTGAAGTACGTTGCCGGCCGCGTTTCATCGGGGCTTCCATCTACCGTCGAGTTCGGGGATCTTGTGAGCTACGGTGTCTTTGGGTTGCTGGACGCGATAGAGAAGTACGACCCGGAGAGGGGCATCAAGTTCGAGACGTACGCCATTGCCCGCATCAAAGGGGCGATAATCGACGAGCTGAGGGCTGACGACTGGGTGCCGCGGTCGGTGCGGTTCAAAGCCAGGGAGATCGAGCGGGCGTACGTCGCGCTGGAGAGCGAGCTGCGCAGGATTCCCACTGATGAGGAGGTAGCCGATCGACTCGGGGTGACCCTGGAGGAGTATGTGAACCTGCTGGGCAGGTTGTCTTTCATGTCAATGGTGGCGCTGGACGAGCTATGGACCGTTGGTGGAGACAGGTCCGACAAGATATGCCTCGCAGATACCGTTGAGGACATGAAGGTAAAGGACCCTTCCCAGACATTCGAGCTCGAGGAGATGAAGGATATCATCGCCAACGCTATAAACCGGCTTCCCGAGCGGGAGCGTATCGTTGTCAGTCTCTACTACTACGAGGGGCTGACCATGCGGGAGATAGGCGAGGTCCTCCTGGTTACCGAGTCAAGGGTCTGCCAGATGCATACCAAGGCTATCCTTCGTCTTCGCGCGAGGCTGGGGGAGATGCTGGGATTCGAGTGACGCTCGTTTGCCGCCGTTTCGGGACCGGAGCGGGGTCCTGTTGCGGATTGAAACCGCCTATATTAGACTTGTGAAGATTTTATCGGTCTTGACCGGACCGAAATACACACTCCGGTGGACTCCGTCGCCGGTGCCCTAAGTGCTTCGTTCCGTAGATACGGTTAGGCACCGAGAGCGTCGAAGCGCCGCTCCGGCAAGGCGCGCGACTGACACGTACTCCTGTAGTACGTGGAGGGAGCGGAACGCAGCCGGTGTGGATGCAGCGGCGTTCGAATGCCAGCGTATTTATGGAACGAGGTACTAGGGGTGGCGGCGGAGGTAGAAGCCGGGGGAGGGACAACCAGATCAGGAGGATTGAAAATGGCTGTAGTCACCATGAAGGAACTCCTGGAGGCAGGAGTTCACTTCGGCCACCAGACCCGCCGGTGGAACCCCAAGATGAAACCGTACATCTTCACCGAGCGGAACGATATCTACATCATCGACTTGCAGAAGACGCTGGTCATGATAGGCACCGCCTACAACGCGGTAAAGAACGCGGTGGCTGACGGCGGGACCGTCGTGTTCGTGGGGACCAAGAAGCAGGCTCAGGAGGCGGTTGAGGAGCACGCGATGCGGTGCGGGATGCCTTTCGTCAACCTGAGGTGGCTTGGTGGTACGCTCACCAACTTCGTCACTATCCACAAGAGGATAATGTACCTGGATGAGCTTGAGCGTCGCGATGCCGATGGGGAGCTTGACGCCCTTCCCAAGAAGGAAGCCCTGCAGATAAGGCGACAGATCACGAAGCTGTTGCGTAACCTCAGAGGTATACGAACCATGCACAAGCTCCCTTCGATAGTCTTTGTACTCGACCAGCGGAAGGAGAAAATAGCGGTCGCCGAGGGGCGGAAACTGGGAATCCCCGTGGTAAGCCTGGTGGATACCAACTGCGACCCGGACGAGGTCGATTACATCATCCCTGGAAACGACGACGCCATACGGGCCGCGAACCTCATCTGCAGGGTGATTGCCGACGCGGTGATCGAGGGCGAAGCGATAAGAGCCGCACGGCTTACGGAGGAGATGGAGCAGATGGCGGAGGAGGGGAAGGACAAGACGAAGGCCAGGCGCTTGGACACGGTTCCCGCTTTCAGCGCGTCACCCGAGGATATCGGTGGCCCTGACATCACGCCGGTTTACACCGGGGATCCGACTGAAGAGGGGGCCGAAGAAGATGTCGAAAAGGCGGAGGAGACCGTGGTGGGTGAAACTGAGTACGTGGAGCCTGGAGACGCCGGGCGAGAAGACCCCGGGAGCGCCGACGAGCAACAGTAGGCAGGTCGTATAGGTCACTATAGAGCCGGGAGAGGGAAGATGCCTGGTCCGGAGATAACAGCGAAGCAGGTCAAGGAACTGAGAGACAAGACCGGCGCCGGCATGATGGACTGCAAGCGCGCTCTTGCCGAGGCGGACGGCGACATGGAGAAGGCGGTGCGCCATCTCCGCGAGAAAGGGCTCGCCAAGGCAAAGAAGCGCCAGGAAAGGACCGCGGACCAGGGGATCATCGAGTCTTACCTGCACATCGGAAAGCAGATAGGGTCAATGGTAGAGATCAACTGCGAGACAGACTTTGTGGCGCGAAACGAGGAGTTCCTCGAACTGGCGCACGTTGTCGCCCTGCAGGTGGCGGCGTGCAATCCGGCCTACCTCGACCGGGAGTTGGTGCCGGCCGATATAGTGGAAGCGGAGAAGGAGATATACAGGGCCAGGTGCAAGGCCGAGGGAAAGCCGGAGAAGGTCTGGGACCGAATAGTGAACGGGATGCTCGAGAAGTATTATCAGGAGGTGTGCCTTCTCGAACAGCCGTTTGTAAAGGACCCGTCGTTGACCGTCGCTGAGCTGGTAACGCAGGCCTCGGCAACATTGGGTGAGAAGATCGAGATACGAAGGTTCAGCCGCTTCCAGGTAGGGCAGAAGCGGGACTGAGCAAGGGACGGGGGCCTCGCGGCATGTCTGGTGAACAGAGCAGTAACTCCGGTTTCGGAGAGGACGGCGGTACGCCGGTCTTATCGCGGGTGCTGGTCAAGCTTTCCGGTGAGGCGTTCATGGACTCACAGGTTGGCTACGGCATCGATACCAAAGTGGTGTCATCGGTTGCCGAGGAGTTGGCCGAGGTGCACGGCACCGGAATCCAGCTCGCTCTGGTGGTCGGCGGGGGAAACATCTTCCGGGGCACCTCGGAGAGCGCCAGGGGGTTGGACCGGACCACCGCCGATTTCATGGGGATGCAGGCGACGATAATGAATGCCCTGGCGCTCCAGGACTCACTGGAGAAGAAGGGCGTCAACACCCGCGTGCAGACCGCCATCACAATGCAGCAGGTCGCCGAACCGCATATCCGGCGCAAGGCGATCAGACACCTGGAGAAGGGGAGGGTCGTTCTTTTCGCGGGAGGGACTGGAAACCCTTACTTCACCACTGACACCGCGGCGGCGCTCAGAGCGCTGGAGATAGGGGCCGACGCAATATTGAAGGCGACCAAGGTGGACGGTGTCTTTGACCGGGACCCGGTCAAGCACCCCGACGCGACGATGTATAAACGTCTGAGCTACCTCGACGTGCTAAACCGGGAGCTCGAGGTCATGGATGCGACCGCCATAAGCCTTTGCATGGACAACAGGTTGCCGATAGTGGTGTTCAACCTCTTCGAGCACGGCAACCTGAAGAGATTGTGCCTTGGCGAGAGCATCGGTACCACGGTTTGCAGCCGTGGTTGAGACCCAGGGACAGGAACAGTGTTTCGAGTGAAAGGCCGGGCATCGGCACCGAATGATTAAGGGGTTGATATGGACAAGATCATGGAAGAGGCCTCGCGCAAGATACAGAAGGCGGTTGAGGTAACCGCGCAGGAGTTCGGCTCGATAAGGACCGGCCGGGCCACGCCCGCGCTGGTAGAGAGGTTACAGGTCGAGTATTACGGGACGCTGACACCGCTTAATCAGGTGGCAACCATAAGCGCTCCTGAGGCGAGGTTGCTTGTTATTCACCCTTACGACCGCAACAGCATCTCCGATGTGGAGAAGGCGATCACCCAGTCCGACCTTGGTTTCGTTCCCTCCAACGATGGGGAAGTAATCCGGGTTCCGGTGCCCCAGTTGACCGAGGAGCGGCGTCGTGAACTCACCAAGATAGTCAAGGCGAGGGCTGAGGAGGGCAGGGTTGCTATCCGAAACGTCAGGCGGGAGGCGATAGAAGCCCTTCGCAAGGAGGAGAAAAAGGGGGGCGCCACCGAGGATGACCTCCACAGGGGAATCGATGAGATACAGAGGATTACCGACAGGTACATTCAAGAGATAGACGAGCTGGCGCATACAAAGACCAGTGAGCTGATGGAGATATAGGGCCGCTTTCCACGCTTATCGGGGGTAGAGAGTTGCTGGTGCAGAGAGTCCTGGGTGCCGTTCTTTTCGGGGTGGTGATGCTGGGGACCCTGGTATGGGGCCCACTGCCGTTCACCTGCGCGATAGCGTTGGCGTCGGTCATTGGCTCGATTGAGCTCTTCGGCATGTTTGAAACCAAGGGGGCCGCCACCCCAACCGCGGCGATCCTGGGCATCACCGCCTCGGCGGCATACGTGTTCCTGGCCCACTACAAGGGGCCTGGCTGTTACGGCTACGTGACGGTGGGGTTGCTGTTCGCGAGCTTTATGTGGTACCTGCTGATTCTCAAGCATGTGAAGCCCACCAAGGCGGTGGCGTTGACCGTCCTGGCGCCGTTGCTGACCGGGCTCTGCCTGAGTCACCTGGTGCTGTTAAGGGACCTGGTGGACGGCTTCAACTGGGGCTGGCTGCTCCTGATCTTCTTCATCATCTTGATATGGGTCTACGACATACTGGCCTGGGCGGTCGGAAGGAAGATAGGAAAGCACAAGATGGCGCCCTCCATCAGCCCCAACAAGAGCTGGGAAGGGACCATCGCCGGGACCGTGGGGGCGCTGGCCGCTTCGGTGTTGTTCCGCTGGCTCCTCCAACTGGCTCTCGGCTCCAGTATGTGGGAGTGGTTCTCCATAGGTGTCGCGCTGGCTATCGGGGCGATAGTGTGCGTGTTGGGTCCGCTGGGAGATCTGTCCGAATCGCTGATGAAGAGGGATTACGGCGTGAAGGACATGGGCAAGATGATACCCGGGCACGGTGGCATAATGGACAGGTTTGACTCCACGCTGTTCACGGCGCCCGCGGTCTTCTACTTCCTTTTCTACTTTGTTATCAAGTAAGGCCCGGCCGCCGGGCTTCCCTTTCTGACATGGGAGTCACCGTGAGGAGCATCGCCGTCCTTGGGTCGACAGGTTCCATAGGCACGCAGGCCGTGGAGGTGGCCGAGCGGCTTCCCGGCCGCCTGAGGGTGACAGCGCTGTCCGCTCACCAGAGCGGCGAGATGCTGGCCAGGCAGGCGCGAGCCCTGGGGGTCGTCAGGGCATGCCTGACAGATCTGGAGGCGGCCCGGAGTTTTCAGGGGTTGTTCGCGGACATCGGGGTCGAGTTACACGAGGGGCCGCATGGCCTGGTGGAGTTGATAGAGGCCGAGCCATACGACATCGTGCTGAACTCGATGATCGGGTCCGCGGGCCTGGAGCCCACCTGTGCGGCGCTCGAGAGGGGCATTACCCTGGCGCTGGCCAACAAGGAGAGCCTGGTCGCCGGTGGGCGGCTGGTCATATCCACCGCCAAGGCGAGTGGGGCCCGCATCATCCCGGTGGATAGCGAGCACTCCGCTATATACCAGTGCCTGGCCGGCGAGGACCCCTCGAGCGTGAGGCGAATCATCCTGACCGCGTCCGGTGGGCCTTTCAGGATGACATCCGCGGAGGATCTCGAGAGGGTAACGGTGGAGGACACGCTGGCGCATCCCACGTGGTCGATGGGGCGAAAGGTTACCGTGGATTCGGCCACGTTGATGAACAAGGGCCTGGAGGTGCTGGAGGCGCACCATCTGTTCAGCGTGGATATAGACTCGGTTGGCGTCATAGTGCACCCCCAGAGCATCGTCCATTCCATGGTAGAGATGGTGGACGGATCCGTCCTGGCGCAACTCGGCGAGCCGGACATGAGGGTCCCCATACAGTACGCGCTGACCTACCCGGACAGGTTTTCATCGCCGGCGTCATTTCTCTCGTTGGCTGAGCGGGGGGACCTTACGTTTGAGGAGGTCGACCGGGTCCGATTTCCCTGCCTGGGGCTCGCCTGTGAGGCCGGCCGCATGGGGGCTACCTACGCCTCCGCCCTGAACGCGGCGAACGAGGAGGCCGTTTCAGCGTTCCTCGGGCGACGCATACGGTTCACCGGCATACCGGCGGTGGTGGGCCGGGTGCTGGAGGGCCACCGCCCGCTCCCCGGGGACACCCTGGAGGAGATAAAGAGCGCCGAGGAGGACGCGCGCCGGATGGCGCGGGAGATAATCGACCGGACGGAGGGACGGAAGTGATAGTGGTATGGGTGCTGGTGGCCGTACTATTCATCGCCTTCATGATTCTCACCCACGAACTGGGTCATTACTTCGCCGCCAAGGCGGTGGGGATCAAGGTGGAGCAGTTCTCCATCGGCTTTGGTCCTGAGATAGTGGGGTGGGACCGCGGGGAGACGCGTTACTCGATCAAGTGGTTCCTGGCCGGGGGGTCGGTGCGCATCCTGGGCATGGACCCCGATAAGGAGGTTCCCGAGGAGGACGTGCCTCGGAGTTATTACTCGGCGGCCTACTGGAAGCGAGCGGTGGTCATACTCGCCGGCTCGATGGTCCATGTGCTGATAGCCATGTTGCTTTTCTTCCTGTTCTTCTGGCCGATAGGGTACCCGGTACTGACCGGCAGGATAGGCGAGGTGCAGAAGGAAGTAGAGTTTACCGATGGGGATGTGGTCGAGGGGCCCGCGTACAAGGCGGGCCTGCACGATGGTGACCTGATCACCGCCGTCGACGGTGTCGAGGTCCATGACTGGTCGGAGTTGAGCAGCGAACTGACCAGCCGCCCGGGCGAGGAAGTTACGCTGGATGTCACCAGAGACGAGAAGGATTTCAAGATGGAACTCCGACTGCTGGACATTGACGGCAGAGGCTACCTCGGGATAGCGGTTGACACCGGCGACACCTTTACGGAGAAGTCAAACCCGGTGAAGGCGGTGTGGCAGTCGATCAAGACCACCGGAGAGGTGACCGTTTTACTGATCAAGGGTATAGGCAAGCTGTTTTCGCTGAGCACGCTCAAGATGATTATCGGGATAGAGCCCCGCACCGCTGATGGCCCCGTAAGCGTAGTCGGGGCGGCGCAACTCACGTTCCACGCCGCGGGAGAGGACTTCTCCATCTTCATTTTCGTCATTGCCCAACTGTTCCTGTTCCTGGCGTTGTTCAACCTCATCCCGCTGCCGCCGTTCGATGGGGGACACCTGATAGTCATCATCATCGAGAAGACGTCCGGGCGGACAATCGACCTCCGCAAACTGATGCCGTTGGCGTGGGGGGTCATCATCGTGTTATCCCTTATCGCCATGAGGCTCGCCATCCTGGACATATTCAATCCCATATCAAACCCGTTTGCGCCGTGAGGTTGGCATGACGATCAGAGAAGAGACCAGGCGCATAACGCTGGGGGGAGTTCCGGTAGGGGGCGGCGCACCGGTGAGCGTGCAGTCCATGACCAATACCGACACCGCAGACGTCGAAGCAACCCTGCTCCAGGTAGGCGAGTTGGAGGCGGCGGGATGCGACATCGTACGCGTCGCCGTTCCGGACAGAGAGGCGGGGGAGGCCCTGGGGCGGATAGTGGCCGGCACAACGCTCCCGGTGGTGGCGGACATCCACTTCGACTACCGGCTGGCGTTGCTGGCCCTCGAGCAGGGTGTTGACGGTATCCGCATCAACCCCGGAACGATGAGGGCGGGTTCTCACCTTGAGGAGATAGCCCGGGCCGCCGAGGCCGCCGGTGTGGTGGTGCGGGTCGGGGTGAACTCGGGATCCCTGGAGAAGCGGGCCAGGGGTACGGGGGGGAAAGCAGAGGCCGCGGCGCTGGCCGAAAGCGCGCTTCGTGGCGCGGCACTGATGGAGGGATTCGGGGTAACGCGGATAAAGCTATCGGTCAAGGCGTCAGACGTGGCGCGCAGTATCGAGGCGTACCGTATCGTGGCCCGGGAGAGCCCCTGGCCGCTGCACGTCGGCATCACCGAGGCAGGCACCCTGTGGTCGGGCGCAATCAGGAGCGCGGTGGGCATAGGGGCGATACTTGCTCAGGGGATAGGCGATACCATCCGGGTGTCGCTTACCGCGAATCCGGTGGAGGAGATCAGGGTGGGACGAAAGATACTGGCCTCTCTTGGCCTGGGCGAAGCCGGCCCACAGGTGATATCCTGTCCGACGTGCGCCCGGACCGAGATCGACGTAATAGGGCTGGCGATGCGGGTCGAGAAGGCGATCGAGGGCTACCGTTTTCCGCTCAAGGTGGCGGTGATGGGGTGCCCGGTCAACGGGCCCGGGGAAGCGAGGGAGGCGGACGTAGGCATCGCCGGAGGGCGCGACGGCGCGATGCTGTTCGTGGCCGGAGAAAAGATACGGCACGTGCCCCCTGATAAGATGTTCGATGAGCTTCTAGGCGAGATAGAGAAGATGATGCGTGATAGGGGTGAGGTCGATTGAGATTCTCGCGAGTGACGGTTCCCACGCTCAAGGAGAAGCCGGCTGAAGCGGAGATATCCAGTCACGAACTCCTGCTGAGGGCGGGAATGATGAGGGGGGTAGCCGCCGGGATATATTCAATGCTGCCGCTCGGCGCCCTTGCACTGAGGAGGGTTGAGGATGTCGTGCGCCGCGAGATGAACGACGCGGGGGCGGTGGAGGTGGTACTGCCCTCGTTGCATCCCGCCGATCTCTGGATAGAGAGCGGTAGGTGGAATGAGTACGGACCCGAGATGATGCGGCTTAGCGACCGTCAGGGCAGGGAGTTCTGCCTGGGGCCCACCGCGGAGGAGTTGATAACTGACATTGTCGCGCGAACCGCGCCCTCTTACCGCGACCTGCCGGTGAACCTGTACCAGATACAGACGAAGTTCCGGGACGAGACGCGGCCGCGTTTCGGCCTGCTCCGCGGGCGCGAGTTCAGGATGAAAGACGCCTACAGCTTTCACTCCGACGAGGGCGACCTTGACAGGACGTACGAACGCATGCGCCTGGTGTACTCGTCGATAGCGCGGGGGTGCTCCCTGGATGTGAGGGTGGTCGAGGCCGTCACCGGCCTCATAGGAGGGGACGTTTCCCACGAGTTCATGGTGGTTTCTGACATCGGGGAAGACGTGCTGGTCTATTGCGGCGACTGTGAGTACGGGGCCAACGCCGAGTTGGAATCACACGCCCCGGGGCACACGTTCGGCGGCGACGAGTCGGGTTCGGCCGAGGAGGTGCACACCCCCGGCCTGGTTTCGGTCGAGGAGGTGGCGTCTTTCATGGGCGTGGGGCCGGCCCTGGTGATGAAGTGCGTTATCTACGTTACCGCGGAAGAGGTGGTCGCGGTATTCGTCCCGGGATACAGGGAGGTGTCCGAGGCCAAGCTGGCCCGTGTTCTTGGGACCGATGAGTTCCACCCAATGAGGGAGGACGAGCGCGCGCGGTTCCCGGCGGTGACCGCCGGGTTTACCGGACCGGTCGGGCTGGAGGGGGTAAGGATGGTCTTCGACCGGGAGATCACGGGCGCGCGCGGGTTGGTCTGTGGCGCCAACAGGCCTGACTATCACCTGAGAGGGGTGGAGGAGGGGCGCGATTTTTCGGCCGAGCCCGCGTTTGACGTGGCGGCCGTCGTCCAGGGTGATACCTGCGTCCGTTGTGGTGGAGGCCTCGAGATAGCGCGGGGCATAGAGATAGGCCATATCTTCAAGCTTGGCGTAAAGTACAGCGAGTCGCTGGGGGCCAATTTCACCGATAGGGACGGCAAGGTGAAGCCGATGATAATGGGCACCTATGGGATAGGCACGTCCAGGATTCTGGCTACCGTTGTGGAGCAGCACCACGACGACGGGGGCATCAAGTGGCCGGTATCGGTAGCGCCACTGCCGGTCGAACTGATAGTGATAAAACCAGGGAGGCCGGAGCAGGCTGAGGCGGCGGATGAGCTGACCCGCGGACTGGCCGGCAGGGGAATGGAGGTACTGGTGGATGACCGCGAGGTGAGCCCCGGGGTGAAGTTCAACGACGCCGACCTGGTGGGGTTGCCTCTGCAGGTGGTGGTTGGAAAGAAGCTGGACTCCGACGGAACGGTTGACCTGAAGACGAGGTACACCGGCGAGAGGAGGGCGGTGCCTGTTGAGCTGGCTGTGGAAGAGATCGAGCGGGCCCTCGAGGAGGCGCCGTAACCGAACGGCCACCTACGGTGAGTGGGTCAGGGTCGCGATAGCGCCGAACCAGGTGGTGGCGGGGATGTTCGCGGGCGCGCTGGAGTCCGAGGGGATACCGGTGCTTACCAAGAAGACAGGGCTTGATTTCCCGACCTCCCCATCCAACCAGCACTCCGTCCTGGTGCCCCCCGACCGCGAGCAAGAGGCAAAGCAGCTACTCGAGGGAATATGGGATATAAACTAGGCCAACTCGTGGGGTCAGCGCCTTCAAGCGATGGCCAAGATCATACGTTACGGCTAGAAGGCCTGACCCCTTTCTGTCAGATAAGCGGCGGTCAGACAAGAACGCCAACCACGGGCATGTGCCGTTCAACTCTTTACTCAAACCCACGCCCCACAATGCATGTGCCCAGTGGCAAGACCCCTCCCTCCCCAAAACGCACCCCAGGGGCCTGGCCCCAAACGTGCATTACGCAACGGCCCCGGGCGAAAATGACGCACTGGTGCCAGGCACCAGTGCGTCATTATGCAACGGCCCAGGGGCAAGACCCCTCCCTGGTAAACAAAAGGCGGTGAGATAGAATCGCAGAGGAATCGACAGATGGGGCAGGCAGGGCGTCGGGGAGTGAACCACCTGAAGCATCCGCCGGGCAGAAGATAGATGAGGGGCTGCGGTTCTTAAGCGAGCATGTCTTACGGCCGTTCCTGTGGCCGTTCACCAGGCTGGGCATCTCCCCCAATATGCTGACCTGCCTGGGGGTGGCGCTCGCTTTCCTCTGCGGGTACTTCCTGGCGGTAGGCAATATTCCACTGGCGGCGGTGTTCCTGACGTTTTCGGGGATAATGGACCTGGTGGACGGATTCGTCGCCAAGAAATTGGACCGGGTCACCGTATACGGCTCGTTTCTGGATTCGTTCTCCGACCGCGTAAGCGACGCCGCCATCTACCTGGGGTTGATGGTCTATTACCTGAAGCAGGGCGAGGGTGTCTATGTCGGCCTGGCACTGGTGTTACTTGTAACCTCGTTTCTGATAAGTTACGTGAGGGCGAAGGCGGAGGGGTTCGGCCTGACATGTAAGGCAGGCCTGATGGCAAGAGCCCCACGGATTATCTTGCTGGTGTTCGGGCTCTTTTTCGAACCATTGAGCCCCTGGATACTGCGAATAGTTATCTGGGTGCTCGCGGTACTGTTGCCGGAGACACTGGTAGAGCGGTTCGTCGAGGTCTGGAGGGCACTAAGAGAATGAAGGTCGTCTATTATGCTTTTATCGTGGCGGGCTGGGTTATCGGGAAGGTGCCGATAAGGATTACCAGGTGGTTTGCCGGGTTCGGGGGGCTCGCCTACTTCTACATGTTCCCCCGAAAGCGCCGACAGGTGCTGAAGAACATGAGGCGTGCCCTGGGGCCGGAGGCGAGCGACAGGCAGGTGAGGGACACGGCTAAGCGGGCCTGCCGCTACTACGCGGATTACTGGGTGGACCTCTTCTGGTTGCCCACGCTGTCCCGGGAGTACGTGCTGCAGAGGTTCGACACGATCAACCAGGAGCCCATGGAGAGGGCGGTTGCTGATGGTAAAGGCGTTCTTATAGTGCTTCCCCACTACGGCTCGTGGGAGGCCGGCGCGGTCTATCTCGCCAGCCTGGGGCGTTTCGCGGCGGTGGCGGAGATACTCAGGCCCCGCGAGTTGTTCGACCTGTTTTGCAGGCTCAGAAAAGGGGTCGGCATAGATATCTTCCCTTACGACAAGAAGGCGGAGACCAGGGACCGGATGGTTGACGCGCTCGAGAGCGGCACGATTCTCGCCCTTCTCTGCGACCGTGACCTTAAGGGGGGCGGCGTGGAGGTCGAGTTCTTCGGTGAGCGTACTACGCTGCCACCCGGGCCGGCCACGTTGGCGCTGAGGAGCGGTTCTCCCATCGTCTGCGTGAGCGTCAGGAACCTGGATGACGGGACGTGGTTGGGCCACGCTACCGATCCGGTGTACCTGGACGGCTCGGGGGACAGGGAAACCGTGATCCAGAACGCTATGCAGGAGGTCGCCCGGCGCCTGGAGGAGTTGATCCGCGAGGACCCCGCCCAGTGGCACATGTTCATGCCGGCATGGCCGTCGGACCGGGAGTGATCAACTGAGAGCATTCAGTATGGCTTCGAGGGTCGTTTTACCGGAGGCGATTGAGGCATGCCTGCCGGGAAGGAGGACGAGCTTTCCCGGTCCACACTCCCCGTAGCATCCACGCAGGGCCGCCGGCGAGTTGAACCAGGTGCCGGCCGTGCCTATGACGGTTACGCCGTTTCCGGCGGTGCCGGCCGGAGGCATGAGCACAAGCATCTTTGAAAGAGTTATCCCGCCCTTATCCTCAGAGCGCGCGGCGGGCCTCAGGAACCCGGCGGCGAGGTCGATCGGCTTGAGCTCCCTGAGGGCGTTGACCGTTGGCCAACCGCCATCCTCGGTTGTCGGAGGGTCGAGGGCGACCGCTCGCTCGACGGAAGCGTCCGCGGCGGCGAGGCGGATGGCGAGGGTCCCTCCAAGCCCGATACCGACGACCGATATCTCGCTTCTTGAACTCCTGTCCCTCAGTAGCGTGGCCGCTTCGTTCATTAGCGCCTCCATCGAGGGCGAAATCACCCCTCTCGGGTTCTCTCCGTGACCATCGAGGTCGACCGCCAGGGTGGCGTGGCCGCGCGCCCGCAGGTATGCGGCAATGTGGTTGGTGTCCTCCTTTGTGCCGCTGTAGTCGTGGAGAAGCAAGACCCCGGCGACGGTCGGTTCACCCCCTGCGGGTGGGCCGAACAACGCGGGAACCAGGCTCTCTTCAACCGGTACAGCCAACTTCTCCAGGGGCTCTTCGCCCCGTTCCCCTTCGGAGGCCGGGGGGTACCGCAGGTATTTCCGCCGGAACGCCACCGAAGCCAGCGCTCCCTGGATCACCGTAGCGGCCAGGAAGCCCACCACCAGAAGCAGCAGCATCTCGGACCCCTCGACGTCGGGGGACGCGAAGTGCCCCGGGCGGGAGAGGTACCAGCCGCAGGCGCCGATGACCAGCACGAGCCCGAAGACGAAGCTGAGCTTCCTTCTATCCGGGTACCCGGTGAGCGAGAACCCGTTGAGCTTCTTCCAGGACACCACCAACTGCCAGATACCCAGGAACAGGAGCGTGCAGAAAAGGAGAGCGCCGGTGATGTCCCCACGCATATGGATCAACCTGGTCACCGTTCACCGCCTCCCACCTCGCCGGAAGCGCCGGGAGGCCTCCAGGTGGCCAGAAGCCTGTACAGGGCGGACGTGAGCCATCGGCCGGCCGGCCGGTAGAGGCCTTCAGCGGCGTTTGCCAGCAAGGCGCAGGCCAGGCCGAGCATAAGTCCTCCCACGATATCCAGCGGGTAGTGGACCCCGACCACTATCCGGCACAGGCCCATGTACAATGAGAGAGCGAGCATGATCGCGCCCACCTTACGCCGGTAGAACAGCACCGCGAACGAGAGGGCGAACGCCAGGGCCGCCGGATTGGAAGGGAAAGCGGAATCGGTGTTATGGTAGAAGAGGAGGTTGACGGTCCGGCTTGAGAACGGCCTGGGCCTGAAGAAATGAGTGTTCAAGAGGTAAAGAACGGCCATGGACAGGGCGGCCGCAAGGAGCGTGCAGATCACGCAGGAGAAAGCGGACCGGCGCTCTCGTCTGTTTTTCGCTGTCAGGAGCACCAGGGCCACCAGCAATACGAGGGCGATGGGTATGACGTGATCGTCGGCACCGAGACGGGCCAGCCAGTCTGTCACGGTGGAGCTTCCCGCCAGCGAGTTGATACCGTCGAACACCGACCTGTCGAGCCCTATAAGGAGTGTGAGGCAAACCATCTTTCTGTTTCCTCGCCTTCATGCGCCCTCAACGGCGGCGCGCGAAGAATGATAACTGATTTCCGGTGTTACCGCACGGTGGTGGTGCCGTGAACATAGCTATCGTATCACCGTACTCCTGGGCGCACCCCGGTGGGGTCAACAATCATGTGGAGGGGCTTGCCACGCAAATGGTTCGACGCGGCCATCGGGTCACCGTGATAGCCCCGGATCGCGGAGGGGAGATGCCCGGAGTCCATTACGAGAGCGCCGGCCGTTCACTCCCGATTCCCGCGAACGGTTCGATTGCGCGGGTAGCGCTACTTCCGGGGGCCGGAAGACGGGTAGGTGGCATCCTGCGAAAAGGCGAGTTCGACATCGTGCACGTCCACGAGCCGTTCGTCCCTCTCGCCGCCACCGCGGCGGTGAGGGCGGTGCCGTGCCGGGTGGTGGCGACGTTCCACTCGGCCGGCGGGGGGCGGCCAGTACAGTACAACATCGCCAGGGCGTGTTACCGGGGCGTAGACCGGCGGATCGACTGCCGTATCGCCGTCTCACCTTCAGCAATGTCGCTGGTTTCCCGTTACTTTCCGGGCCGCTATGAGATAGTTCCCAACGGGGTTGACCTGGAACGCTTTACCCCCGGGCTCGAGCGGCCGCGCGAGTTCCCTCCCGGTGGGCCGGTTGTGCTTTTCGTCGGCAGAAACGAGCCCAGGAAGGGGCTTGATATACTGCTCGAGGCGTTTGGCAGGGTGTCGCGGGATGTCCCAGGCTGCCGGCTTATGCTGGTGGGGTCCGGTCTCGACTCGCCCGAACTTCTTCGTGGTGTCGACGAGGACGTGCGCGGCAGGATAACCGCCACCGGGTTCGTCAGCAACAGCGACCTGCCCGCTTTCTACGCCGCGGCGGACCTCTTCTGCGCTCCCGCGCTGGGGGGGGAGAGCTTCGGGGTGATTCTGCTGGAAGCGATGGCGTCAGGCACGCCGGTGGTGGCATCGGACATCCCCGGTTACAGTGACGTGGTGAGTAGCGCCGGTGGGGGCATCATGTTCGAGACCGGCAATGCCGGGAAACTGGCACAAGGGTTGACGGAGCTGATCACGGACGAACGGCTTCGTGGTGAACTCGCTGACGCCGGGCTCGCGGGGGTCAAGCAGTTCTCCTGGGAACTGCTGGCCACGCGCCTCGAGCAACTTTACTCCCCCTGACTGCACGTTTGGTGCCTGGCACCATTGTTGCGTTTTGCACGTTTGGTGCCTGGCACCATTGTTGCGTTTTAGACGGGCGGGGTGATCTCGAGGGGGACGTCGAAGTTCGAGAAATCCGCTTCCAGGTGGCAGTCGCAGTGGCCTAACCCATCGACCTCGAGGTCGGTGGCGTCTATTCGAACGTGCCTCACGTAGTTGTCTTTGGGGTCTATCCAGACCTCAATATTGACCCGCGTGTTGGGGGTGGCTTCGGAGCCGGGGATCAGGCCTGTCAGGAAAGGGCTCCCACCGCTGTATGCCATATGGTCGCACTCCACACCGCCGACGGGTTCTTTGTTGACCTGCCTGACCCCGGAACTGCTCCAGTAGATGGAGTCAAAAGAGAGGTCGAGCTCGTCGGGGCTCTCGGCGGGCTCCCAGGCCCCTCCGTCCCTGGACACGTCCGCCACATCGCCGGATCGGACGTACTCGGCCACGCCGGAGCCGTCAGGTGAAACGATGGTGCGGGTGGCCCGAAGGTCCCCACTTTCGGTTGCGTCCACCTGGAGGTTGATGGACACGGCACCTTCCTTCTCGGAGTCAAGCAGCATATCGGCCCCCAGGTGCACCGATGTCAGCGAGCGCATGGCGGCGGCGGACCTGTCCAGCAACCCGGATTCCTGGCTGGAGAAGTAGCCACCTCCGGTGAGGGCGAAAATGAGCGCCAACAGGACAAGGAAACCGGCGATGGCGGTCATCACGTTGCGGGGCGTGGTGAACTCACCGACCCTGGCGAATGCGGCCATGTCAGGGCGTGGAATGGAAGGCCGAGGCCGCTTCGCGCTCACTGTACGGGGTTTACCCCGGGGCCGGCCGCCGGCCTCTGAGGGTACCGCTCCAGACGCGAGAGGAGGGGGCAGCCCCTTTGTGACCCTGCCGCCCGGCCTCGACGGCCGCGACATGCTTGCGGGAGGTTTCGGTTTGCGCTTCAAGGGCGGAGACTTTCGGCGGGAGACGCCACGCTTTTTCTTGGTCGGGGGTTTATCGTACTTACCGGTCATGACCGCGTAGGCGTCTGACGGGGGAGGCCCATAGACATCGCCCGGGGCGGTGCCGCCAATGCCGTAGCCACCCACGTCAAGAATGGATCTCCCGGAGAACGTGTCGTCGAGGTCGGGACTGGGCGGGGCGAGGTCCGGTTTGCTCTTGTCATCCCCCGGCCTCGGGGCTTCGCCTTCATCCATGTAGTACCGGCACTTGATACAGTACCCGGCCTTGTCCGGGTTCATGAAACCACACCGATCGCACTCTCTCAAAAGAACACCCCTAACGTGTAGGTCATACTCGCATAGTAGTAGCAAGGGCGGAATTGCACAAGTACTGGTGTCCCGTCTCATAAGTACGGTGACGCACCGAGAGCGGATGCAGCGGCGTTCGAATACCATTGTATTTGTGAGACGGGACACTATTGCTCGGGTGAAGTCGGTGGTGTTTGGACTACGCTTGATTTATTGACTATGCTTGACGGTGTCCAACCCATGCGGGCGAAGAGAGGAAGATGGAGAGGTCGACTCTATGGGAGAGGTGACAGTGAACGTATCTGAAGAGCACCGCGAGTTGATTGGCGCCATCCGGGAGATGTGCGAGAGAGTCGGGCGGGCGGTGCGACCCCTACTGGGGACCGCCGTCGCCAAGGGGATCGAGGGGCACGGCGCTTCCGGGGACGCCACCTTCAGGATTGACGAGGTCGCCGAGCGAGAAGTGGCTTCTTTCATGGACGAGCGCGGGGACATCGCCTACTACACCGAGGATCGCGGGTTGACGGTGGTGGGGAGTCCCGAGTACCTCCTGGTGATTGACCCTATCGACGGGACCCGGCCTGCGGCGGCCGGGCTGGAGTCGTGTTGCGTGTCGGTCGCGGCGGCCCCGTTCACCGGAAACGGGTGCGGGTCACTCACGCTTGGCGACGTGTTCCTGGGAGTAGTGAGCGAGATCAAGAACGACGCGGTTTTCTCCGCGGTAAGGGGAGGCGGGACGACTATCGAGGTTGACGGGTCGCCGGTGTCCCCCCGGCTATCCGGCAAGGTCGACCCGCACAGTATCTTCTGGACGCTTGGCTTCAGGGGCCGGCCGGCGGAGCCACTCATCATCGTCCTGGGAGAACTGGTCGATCTGAGTTCGGTTGACGGCGGTTGCTTCGACCTTGGAAGCGCGACGTTTTGCATCAACAGGATCGTGACCGGGGAGATGGACGCCTATGTGGATGTCGGCCAGCGCATGGCGGACGAGGTGCAGGCGGTAAGGGAGAGGTTCCTGGAAGTAGGCCACGGCGCGATACTAAACAATTACCCCTACGACCTGGCCGCGGCGGCGCTGGTAGCGTCCGAGAGCGGTGCCGTTGTCTCCGATGCTTATGGTGAACCACTGGACAGTTACCTGCTTGTCCCCCGCGACGGCGGAGGGCAGATATCGGCGGTGATATCGGCGAACCGGCAGTTGCACCAACAGGTGCTCCGGTACCTGGATAGGGGCATGAAGCGGTTGGTCGGCCGGTACGGCGGCCCCAGCGAGGAGTAAGACACGTGGGCGCGCTTATCGGGATATTCTTTTCCTCCATGGTGATTGGTCTTTCCGGCGCGATGATGCCGGGCCCGATGCTGTCGGTGGCGGTCACCGAGGCGTACAAGAAAGGGTTCTGGTCCGGGCCCCTGCTGGTTGTCGGGCATGCCATCCCGGAGTTCATCCTCGCGGTTCTGTTCACGGTGGGGCTTAACAGCGTGCTCGACAACAAGACCGTGGTGGGGGTCATCGGCGTGGCGGGGGGGATGTTCCTGGTGTGGATTGCCGCCAGGATATTCATAGATGTGCATCAGGGGATAGCGCTTGATCTCACCGAGAAGCGTGAGGTCGACTGGGGCCCGGTAGTGGCCGGTATCTGGGTAAGCGTCTCCAACCCCGGCTGGATTATATGGTGGGCTACCATCGGAGCGGGCTACATACTGGTTTCTCTGGAACACGGGATCATCGGGCTGGTGTTCTTCTACACCGGGCACATACTGGCCGACTTCCTCTGGTACTCGGCCGTAAGCTTCGTGGTTTCCCGCGGGCGCGGGCGGATTAGCGACCGGGTCTACCACATTGTGCTATACGCATGCGGCCTGCTGGTAGCCGTTTTTGCCGGGTACTTCGTGGTTGACGGTGTACTGACGCTCCTGCGAGCCTAACCCTGACCTTAACGCTCCAACGACAATACTGCTATAATCACTAAATTGACAATCACGTTACCGGAAAGGAAATGGAAGGAGGATTCGTATGTGGATAGGGATACTGATCGGTGTCCTGGTGTTGCTTATCATCGGCTTTGTCGTTTTCCTGTATAACAAGCTGGTCCGTTACAGGAACCGGGTGGAGAACGCCTGGCATCAGATTGATGTGCAACTGAACCGCAGGGCTGACCTCATACCGAACCTGGTGGAGACGGTCAAGGGCTACGCGTCCCACGAGCGGGAGACCCTGGAGGGGGTCACCAAGGCGCGCACCGCGATGATGAACGCTTCGACCGTTGGCGAGAACGCCCAGGCCGAGGGAATGCTCAGCGGTGCGCTCAAGAACCTGTTCGCGGTCGCTGAGGCGTATCCTGACCTCAAGGCCAACCAGAACTTCCTGGCGCTCCAGGAGGAACTCAGCGGGACCGAGAACAAGATAGCCTACGCCCGGCAGTTCTACAACGACTCGGTGATGTCCTACGATATAGCGCGCCAGAAGTTCCCGGCGAACGTGATCGCGGGGATGTTCAAGTTCACCGAGAAGCGCGAGTACTTCGAGCCGGAGACGCCCGATTACAAGGAAGTCCCCAAGGTCTCGTTCTAGGGGGATAATCACCGCCTGATAATGCGAGCCCGGACGGCGCATGGGTGGCCGCGCCGTGTGGGTGACGGCACTTGGAGGTAGGTTCTTTTGTACGAACAGATAAGTTCAAACAAGTGGAAGTCGATGCTGATGATGTTCTTCTTCTTCGTGTTCGTACTGGGCATCGGCTACATCATCGGCAGGGCCTGGGGCGGGAGCGACGGCTGGTACTTCGGGATAATATTCGCGTTTATCTTCGCGCTCATAATGGGCCTGGTCAGCTACTACCGGAGCGATTCCATCGCGCTGCGCATCAGCGGGGCCCGGGAGGTTGGTGATGGGGAGTACCCCCGGTACCGGCACACGGTGGAGGGGTTGGCGATAGCCGCCGGGATCCCGAAACCAAGGGCATACATAATAGACAGCCCAGCCCCCAACGCCTTCGCCACCGGGCGAAACCCCGAGCACTCGGCGATAGCCATCACCACCGGGCTCCTGGAGATGCTGAACGACCAGGAACTGGAGGGCGTGGTGGCCCACGAGATGTCCCACATCAAGAACTACGACATCCTTATCATGTGTCTCACGGCGGTGCTGGTGGGTACCTTGATACTTCTCTCCGACATCCTGCTTCGGACGTTCTGGTTCGGCGATGACGACTCCGGCGGCGGAGCCTGGATAATGCTGATAGCGATAGTCCTGGCCATCCTGTCCCCGATAATCGCCCAGCTCATCAAGCTCTCCATCGGACGGAAGCGGGAGTTCCTGGCCGACGCCAACGGGGCCCTGCTCACCCGTTACCCCCCCGGGCTGGCCAGCGCGCTGTGGAAGTTGCAGCAAGACCCGCGCCAGTTCAAGAGGGCTAACAAGGCGACCGCTCACATGTTTATCGTTCAGCCTCTCAAGACCGAGAAGGGCGCAAGAGGGGGCTGGTTCAACCGCCTGTTCGATACCCATCCGCCCATTGAGGAGAGGATAAACCGGCTGAACCAGATGTCGGGCGATTTCGTCCCGACGCAAACGGGGGAAACACCGACCGTTGAGTAGAAGCAAGCGTTGCCCGCCGGCGGTACTCCTGACAGTAGCGGTAGTCATGGCGCTATTCATCGTGCCGGGTTGTTCCTGGTTCGGCGGGGATAGAGAGTCATCCGGGAAGCAGGCACCGCAGGAACAGGAGCGACTCACCTGCCCGTTATGCGGCTCCGATGTCTCCGACTCCTCGGTCATAGACCGCCGGCCGGTGGCGGTCAAGGTCGAGAATGACCCCGCGGCGCGTCCCCAGTCCGGGCTGGACAGGGCGGGAGTGGTCTACGAGGAGATAACCGAGGGCGGTATAACCAGGTTCATCGCCATATACCTCTGCCGGGACGCCGACCCGGTGGGCCCGATAAGGAGCGCGCGCCCCGCCGACACGGACATAATATACCCCTACGACGCCCTGTTCTGCCACTGTGGCGGAGCTCCCCATACGCTCAGCATGATAAAGCAGTCGAAGATAGCGGACTTCGACGAGTTCGTGGGGTACGACGCCTACTGGAGGTTCCGGGACAGAAGGGCGCCCCATAACCTGTACGCCGGCACCGCGCAGTTAAGGCAGGCGGGGGACACCATCTACCCGTTCGAGGGGGAGGTGGATGCCGCCTTCGAGTTCATGGAACAGGGGGAAATGGACAAGATGGCCGCCGACCGTGCCGAGGAGATAGAGCGCGCGGGCGCCGAGCCAACCGGCGAGCCGGGGGGGTACGAGCCGCTCATCACGGTGGTGAACAATGTCTACATCCCCTACACCGGGGTCTGCAAGGTGCAGTACGCCTACGACGCGGCGACCGGCAAGTTCCCGCGGTACGTGGCCGGCCAACCCCACACCGACCTGACGACCGGCGGGCAGCTCTCGGTGGACACGGTCATAGTGCAGTACGTTACGGTATCGCCGTCGGGGATAGTGGACGTCCACGGCGTCGATTCGCCGAACCTCGGTGTCGTAGGGTCGGGCAGGGCACAGGTGTTCATGATGGGCCAGTTGATAGACGCCAACTGGGAAAAGGTCTCACGGGGATGGCACACCCGGTACCTGGACAACTCCGGGAACGAGATCAAGCTCAAGCCGGGGTCGGTCTGGATACAGCTCGTGCCTGTCACCGACCAGGTTTCCATCGACTGACCCGGGACTTCTTTCTATTGCGGCCTGGCAGGCTATTGAGTATGATGAAATTAAGTGCCCCGTTCCATAGATACGGTTCCGCACCGAGAGCGTCGAAGCGCCGCTCCGGCAAGGCGCGCGACCGAGTCGTACTCTTGGAGTACGTCGAGGGAGCGGAACGAAGCCGGTGTGGATGCAGCGGGGTTCGAATGCCAGCGTATCTATGGAGCGGGGTACTAAGCCGAACAGGAGATGATCTGTAATGGAAAAAGGTACTGATACCGTCAAGAGAGGGCTTGCCGAGATGCTCAAGGGCGGGGTGATAATGGACGTCACCAACGTGGAGCACGCCCGCATCGCCGAGGAGGCCGGCGCGGTGGCGGTCATGGCCCTGGAGAGGGTGCCCGCGGACATAAGGGCTTCCGGGGGGGTCGCCCGCATGGCGGACCCCGCGGTAATAGAGGGCATTATGGAGGCGGTGACCATCCCGGTGATGGCCAAGTGCCGGATAGGGCATTTCGTGGAAGCGCAGGTCCTGGAGGCGATGGGTGTCGACTACATCGACGAGAGCGAGGTCCTGACCCCCGCCGACGAGAGTTACCATGTGGACAAGCACCGGTTCAGGGTGCCGTTCGTGTGTGGCGCCATTAACCTTGGCGAGGCGCTCCGTCGCCTGGGAGAAGGCGCGGCGATGCTCCGAACCAAGGGCGAGGCGGGCACAGGGAACGTGGTGGAAGCCGTGCGCCACATGCGTGCGATCACCGGCGAGGTACGCCGGCTGGCCACGTTGCCGGACGAGGAACTGATGTCGGCCGCCAAGGAGCTCCGGGCACCTTACGAGGAAGTCGTCGAGGTGGCGAGAGCCGGGAAGCTTCCAGTGGTCAACTTCTCCGCCGGGGGTATCGCGACCCCGGCCGACGCGGCGCTGATGATGCAGCTTGGCGCCGACGGCGTTTTCGTTGGGTCGGGGATATTCAAGTCGGAGGAGCCCGCGGTGAGGGCCCGGGCCATCGTGCGGGCAACCACCCACTTCGAGGACCCGGAGCTGATAGCGGAGGTCTCGAGCGGCCTGGGTGAGGCGATGAGAGGACTGGAGATAAGCGAGATCTCCAAGGAGAACCTGATTCAGTTCCGTGGCTGGTAAAGAATTTACCATCGGGGTCCTCGCCCTCCAGGGAGCGGTGAGCGAGCACCTGGCGATGATCGAGGAGTGCGGGGCCCGGGGGGTAGAAGTAAAACGCCCATCCGGGCTCGACGGCGTTCACGGGCTGATAATCCCCGGAGGAGAAAGCACCACTATTGGTAAACTAATTGATGAGTACAAGTTTGAGAGCGCCCTGCTGGAACTGGGGGCGTCCGGGGTGCCCGTGTTTGGCACCTGCGCCGGGCTTATCGTGATGGCGGCCCGGGTGGAGGGCAGGCACGGGCCGGGGCTGAGGTTGGCCGACGTAGGCGTCAGGCGCAACGCGTTCGGGCGCCAGGTGGACTCGTTCGAGGAGGATATCGTCGTCAGGGGAATCGAGGACGAGGGCCGCCCGTTTCGCGCGGTGTTCATCAGGGCCCCGGTGATAGAGGAGGCCGGCGCCGGTGTCGAGGTAATGGCAAGGTTCGGGGAAGGGGTGGTTATGGCACGTGAGGACAACTACCTGCTGAGCGCGTTTCATCCTGAGCTAACCGGTGACGGGCGCATACACGATTACTTCCTGCGGATGGTGAGAGAGTCGATAGGCGGGATAGGGACCCGGCGGTCCATAAAGCGTGATTCGGAGGTTTGAGAGATGTCAGGGCATTCGAAGTGGCATTCCATCAAGCACAAGAAGGGAAAAGAGGACGCCAGGAGAGGCAAGCTCTTCGGAAAGCTCTCCCAGAAGATAATGGTCGCGGCGCGTGAAGGCGGTGGCAACCCGGATTCCAATACTGCCCTTGCGAGCGCGATAGAGACCGCCCGTGGCTACAGCATGCCGATGGACAACATAAAGCGGGCCATCAAGAAAGGCACCGGTGAGCTGGCGGGGGGTCAGCTGGATCAGATGAGCTTCGAGGGGTACGGGGCGGGAGGTGTCGCGGTGCTGGTGGAGGTCGTAACCGACAACAGGAACCGGGCTTCCTCGGAGGTCCGCTACGTTTTCAACAAGGCGGGGGGGCACCTGGGCGAGGCCGGTTCGGTAGCGTGGGTCTTTGAGAAGAAGGGTATATTCCTGATAGAGAAGAGCCCCGAGCACAACGAGGACGAACTGCTGAACATAGCGCTCGAGGCGGGGGCGGACGACCTCAAGGGCGAGGGTGACTACTGGGAGATAGTGTGTGAAGTGGAACAGTTCAGGAACGTCCGGGAGAAACTCGCCGAGGCAGGCATCGAGCCGGAGAGCTCAGAACTCACCATGTTACCCAAGAACACAGTGCCGCTGGGTAAGAGGGACGCCAGG
The DNA here is from genome assembly GCA_018896525.1 of Actinomycetota bacterium. GTDB lineage: Bacteria > Actinomycetota > Geothermincolia > Fen-727 > Anoxymicrobiaceae > JAHIPE01. The sequence continues at coordinate 23,919 of JAHIMR010000113.1, read as the reverse complement.
AGCATGCTCCGCCTGATAGAGGCGCTGGAGGAACTGGATGACGTCCACGATGTCTATGCGAACTTCGACATTCCCGACGATATACTCCAGGAGGAGGCGTCGCTTTCATGAGCGCCCCCCGCACGCCGCGCCCCCCGCACGCCGCGGACAGTTTCCGCGGGGAGGTTGATCGGTGAAGGCCCTGGGGATAGATCCAGGAATCACCAACACCGGGTTCGGGATGGTGGTGGAGGAGTCGGGGCGTATGAGCGCCGGTGATTTCGGTTCGATAAAGACACGTTCCGGTGGGGACATGTCGGACCGCCTTGATACCCTTTACAGGGAGGTAATGCGGGTAATCCGTGAACTCGAACCGGACGTCGCGGTGATTGAGCAACTGTTCTTTAACACCAACCTCAAGACGGCGGTATCGGTGGGCCAGGCCAGGGGGGTGATACTGCTCGCCTGCAGGCACGCCGAGGTCGACTGGGCCGAGTACACGCCTCTCCAGGTGAAGAAGGCCGTGGTGGGTAACGGAAACGCCGGCAAGGAGCAGGTGCGGTACATGGTGGGTGCCTTGTTGGGGATGAAGAGCCCCCCATCACCGCTGCATGCCAGTGACGCGCTGGCGATGGCGATCTGCCACCTGCAGTCCAGGAGGCTACGGGAGCTGACCGGGAGTTGAAATTAGCATGATATCTTACCTTGAAGGCAGAATCATAGAGAAGGACGTCGACTACCTGGTGGTCCTCGTAGGCGGTCTGGGCCTCGAGGTGAGAGCCCCCGCGGGCACGATAGAGAAAGCACCGGCGGTGGGAGGTGAGGTGTCCCTGTTCACCTACCTGCACGTCAGGCAGGACGTGTTGCAGCTCTACGGTTTCTCCTCGGCGCGGGCCCGTGAACTGTTCATCAAGCTGATGTCGGTTTCAGGGTTTGGTGCGGCGAAGGCGCTGTCGGTGCTGTCGATCTTCTCTCCCGACGGTTTCGGGGAGATCGTGGCGCGGGGAGACGTGGACGCTCTCACCATGATCCCCGGGGTGGGCAAGAAGAGCGCGCAGCGACTGCTCCTGGAGATGAGAGATAAGATAGAGCCGGTCTTCGATGATGTCGGGATGTCCGGGGGCCGGCGGACGTCGCTCAAGGAGGCGCTGGAGGCGCTGGTGCAACTCGGTTACTCACGGGGCGAGGCCCACGACGCCTTGAAGAAATACCCGGCCGACAATGGGGAAGCGGGGGTCGAGAAGATGCTCCAGTTCGCCCTGAAAAACATAAACCGTTAACCTGGGAGCAACGCATGCCGGATGAAGACAGGGAACTGGCCTCAAAGGCGGTGTCGCAAGAGGAACAGGCGCTGGACATTACCCTGCGGCCCCGGCTCCTGAAGGATTTTATCGGCCAGGAAGCCAACAAGGAGCAGTTGCGAATATTCATCAAGGCCGCTCGGGGGCGGGGAGACGTCCTCGACCATATCCTGATCTCCGGGCCGCCCGGCCTGGGCAAGACGACGCTCGCCACGATTATCGCGGGCGAGTTGCAGGTAAATATAAGGCACACCAGCGGGCCGGCGCTGGAGAGGCAGGGGGACCTGGCGGCCATACTCACCAACCTGGAGCCCGGCGAGGTCCTGTTCATAGACGAGATACACCGTCTCCCCCGGGTCGTTGAGGAGATACTCTACCCGGCGCTGGAGGACTTCAAGATAGATATCGTGATAGGGAAGGGGCCCGGTGCCCGTTCGGTGAGACTGGAGTTGCCCCCCTATACCCTGATAGGCGCGACCACCAGGGTGGGCCTGATGACAGGACCGCTGCTAACTCGATTCGGGGTCTCCATGAGACTCAACTATTACCCCACCGAAGAGGTGGACAAGATAGTGAAGCGGGCCGCGGGGATACTGGATATCAAGGTGGACGACGAGGGAGCCGCCGAGGTAGCCAGGAGAGCCAGGGGAACTCCCCGAATCGCCAACCGGCTGCTCAGAAGGGTCCGCGACTACGCAGAGGTGGAAGCCGACGGGGTCGTTACCGGAGATGTGGCCAGAAAGGCGATGGAGATGCTCCAGATAGACCCGATGGGCCTGGACATGTTGGACCAGGCGCTGCTGGCCACGGTGATAGATAAGTTTGCGGGGGGACCGGTGGGCCTTAAGACGTTGGCGGCCGCGGTGGGGGAGGAGCCCGACACGCTGGAGGAAGTCTATGAACCATTTCTCATGCAGCTGGGTTTCCTGAAGCGCACGCCCCGGGGGCGCGTGGCGACCCCCCGCGCGTTCAAGCACCTTGGGCGGGACATCGAGGGCGGCGGGGGGAGCTTGTTTTAAGGAACCCCCCGAGACCCCCCATCCTGGCCTTCCCCCCCGAGACCCCCCATCCTGGCCTTCCCCCCAGCGGGGGGAAGGAAGAGATAGGGGGGAAGGGGCAGAAGGGGGGAGAAGGGGCACGGAAGGGAATGGCGGTGAAGATACTTATACACGCCTGCTGTGCCCCGTGCCTCATACATCCGTACGACCTCTTCACCGGTCGGGGGTACGAGGTGGTGCCGTACTTCTACAATCCGAACATCCACCCGTTCCGGGAGTACCGCGAGCGTTACTTCGCCGCCCTCGACTACGCTTCAGAGAAAGGGATCAAACTGCGGGCCGGACCGTACGAGATGGAGCGGTTTCTTGCCGAGGCCCCCTCGCCTGCCGGTGAGAGGTGCGAGGTCTGCTACCGGATGAGGCTCGGGCGCTCCGCCGCCGAGGCGCGGGCCCTTGGCATCGCGCGGTTCACTACCACGCTCCTGGTGAGCCCGTACCAGGACCAGGAGAAGATAGGCCGGGCCGGGCGGGCGGCCGCCGCCCAACACGGCGTCGAGTTCATCTTTGAGGACATGAGTTCGGGGTACCGGGAATCGGTGCGGATCTCCAGGGAAGCCGGCATGTACAGGCAGAAGTACTGTGGTTGCGTCTACAGTGAGAAGGAGAGATTTCAGAAGAGCGATCCGCCGGGGGAGATATGAAGACTGAACTTTTCGATTACCCGCTCCCCGGTTCACTGATCGCCCAGGAACCCCTGCCTGAGCGTGATTCCAGCCGCCTCATGGTGGTGGAGCGCGGCTCAGGAGATATCGCCCACCGGCGGTTCAGCGACCTGACGCGATTGCTGTCCCCGGGTGATTGCCTGGTGGTGAACAGCTCCAGGGTTTTTCCCGGGCGCCTTCACGCCAGGAAAGAAACGGGGGGATCAGTCGAACTGTTACTTCTGGAGAGGGTGGCTGACGGCACCTGGGCCGTCCTGGTGGGAGGGGCGCGTCTCAGGCCTGGTGTCAGGTTGTCGTTCTCCCGGAGCCCGATATCGGCGGAGGTGGTGGAGGGGCCCGTGGAGGGAAAGGCCACAGTCAGGTTCGAAGCCCTGAAGGGAGAGGCGAAGGCGATCGACGAGATGATATTCGACTGCGGTACGGTGCCGCTCCCCCCTTACATCAAGGAGGGGCCGGCGGACATGGAGAGGTACCAGACGGTCTACTCCAACAGGGAGATATCGGCGGCCGCTCCCACCGCGGGCCTTCACTTCACCCCACGCCTGCTGGAGGAACTGAAGGACGCGGGTGTCATCGTGGCCCGGTTGGAACTGGCGGTTGGGCTTGACACGTTCCTGCCGGTGAGGGAGGAGGACATCGAGGACCATGGAATTCACCGGGAATGGTTCTCGGTGGATGAGCGTTGCGCGGGCACGCTTCAGGACGTCCGGGCGCGCGGCGGGCGCGTGGTGGCGGTGGGGACCACCGTGGTGCGGGCGCTGGAAACGGTGGCCGAACCGGGCGGACGGGTATTACCGGGCTCGGGGCGCACCGGCCTCTTCATAACGCCCGGCTACCGGTTTCGCGCCGTGGACGCGCTGGTAACCAACTTTCACTTTCCCCGTACGACGTTGCTTATGCTGGTGTGCGCTTTCGGGGGCCGCCCTCTGGTGATGGACGCCTACAGGGCGGCGGTCGGGGAGCGCTACCGTTTCTACTCGTTCGGCGACGCGATGCTGGTGCTCCGATGAGTTCAAACCGTGCCGAATTCGCTTTCCGGGTAACCGCGCGCGACCAATCGACCGCGGCGCGGTGCGGCGTGCTCACCACCCGCAGTGGCGACGTCCAAACACCTTTATTCATGCCGGTGGCGACCCTCGCTTCGGTGAAGGCGGTAAGACCGGAGGAGGTACGTCGATTGGGATTCGAGATGGTCCTCGCAAACGCCTACCACCTCTGGCTGAGGCCGGGGGTGGAGGTTGTCGAGGGGGCGGGAGGCCTGCATCGGTTCATGGGTTGGGATGGGCCGGTGCTCACAGACTCGGGCGGGTACCAGGTCATGAGCCTGGGCGGCGACGTGAAGATAACCCGCGAGGGTGCCTCCTTCCGCTCTCATCATGACGGGGAACGGGTTTTCTTGAGCCCTGAACTGTCCATGGAGATCCAGGAGCGGCTGGGTGCCGACATCGTGATGACGCTGGACGAGTGCCTGGAGTACCCGGTGGGCCGCGAGAGGGTCGGCGAGTCCCTCGAGCTCTGCCACGACTGGGCCGCCAGGTGCCGCGATGCCCACCGGCGCGCCGACCAGGCGCTGTTCGGCATAGTCCAGGGAGGAATGTACGGCGACCTGCGGGAGGAAAGCGCCCGGGCGATTTCCCGGATCGGCTTTGATGGGTACGGCCTTGGAGGTTTCAGTGTCGGGGAGCCTCGTGAGTTCACGCTCGAACTGGTCGAGCTCACTCTCTCTTTTCTGCCGGGAGGCGCGCCGCGATACCTGATGGGAGTGGGGGACCCGGTGGGGGTGGCCGAGTCGGTGGCCCTGGGGGTGGACATGTTCGACTCCGCGTTTCCGACCCGCATCGCGAGAAACGGCACCGCGATAATCACAGGGGGGCGGATAAACCTGCGGAACTCCCGTTTTTCCAACGACTACGCGTCCTTGGACGATTCCTGTGAGTGCTACGCCTGTAGCGGCTTCACCCGCGCCTACGTTCGGCACCTGGTGATGTCCAGGGAGATACTGGGGTTTCACCTCCTGACCATCCACAACCTCCACCAGTTGTCACGGCTCATGGCGGAATTGAGAGAAGCGATAGCCGCCGGGTGCCTGGGAGACCTGCTCGGGCGGTTGCGGGCAAACCGTTGTGAATGACAAAGATATACTCTTCCTTTATGATAGGTGAATCGGTCAGGTGGCGAAACAGGAAACAGTAAGGGATGGTGGACGATGGAATACGTTTTAGGGTTGCTGGTGACCCACCAGATGCTGCTGCAAAACGGCACGGAGGAGGCGGCCAAGACCTCAGGGGTCGGCGCCTGGGGAATGTACGCGCTGATAGCTATCATGGTTGCGGTGTTCTACTTCCTGTTGATTCGGCCGCAGCGCAAGCGGGCCAAGGATCACGAATCGATGGTGTCCGAGCTTCGCAAGGGGGACGAGGTGGTGACCATCGGAGGCATCCACGGCATCCTGAAGAGGATTTCCGACGACATCGTGGTGGTCGAGGTGGACAAGGGCGTCAGGATGACACTGTCCCGTTCCGCGATATCCAAGAGCATTACCGAGCACGAGGAAGAGGAGTTGGAAGAGGAGGAGTACGAAGAAGAGGAGTACGAGGAGGAGGAGGAGGAGTACGAGGAAGAAGCCGATGATGAAAGCGAAGAGTAGGCGGGTCGCGTGCCGGCCGGCCGGGCGCGGCTGCTTTTTTTCGGGTAAGTCATGAACAGAAACAGCAAAGATGCTATTTCCATAGGAATTGTTCTTCTAATCCTGGCCTGTCTGTTCGGGGCGATACTGGGATTCGACCTGGAGCCCCGTCTCGGGCTGGACCTCCAGGGCGGCATCGGGCTGGTGTTCAAGGCCAAGCCCGCCAAGGGGACCAAGCTCGACACCGGGGTGCTGGACAAGACGGTGGACAAGATCAGGGACAGGGTAGACAAGCTCGGGGTGGCCGAGCCGGAGATAACCCGGCAGGGCGCGGAGAACGTGGTGGTCCAGCTACCGGGCATCAGCGATCCGGAAAGGGCGAAGGAACTGGTGGGAACCACCGCCCAGTTGCAGTTCAGGATAGTTGAGGATAGCAAGGATGAGTCCGAGGCAAAGGACGACGAGAGCTGGAAGGTATCGGAAGGCGAGGAGGCCCTGCAGCCGGAAGCGGTGATAATCCTTCCCTACGAGGAGGACAAGTCCGTCACCTTGCTCAAGCTCGGGCCGACGCTCCTTACCGGGGACGCGATAAAAAAAGCGCAGCTCGGATACGGTGACCAGGGGGAGGCCAAGATCAACTTCGAGCTGGGCGGCGAGGGCAAAGGCACGTTCGGCGATATCACAACCGAGAATGTAGAGAAGCGGTTGGCTATCGTGCTCGACTACGAGGTGGAGTCGGCCCCCAACATCAAGGATCCGATTACCGACGGCCACGGCGAGATAACCGGGGACTTCACCACGGATGAGGCCAACGACCTGGTGATCGTCCTCAACACCGGCGCGCTGCCGGTGGAACTGGAGCTTATCCACGAGCAGGAGGTTTCCGCCACCCTGGGGAGCGACTCCCTGAAGAAGGGGCTGGTTGCGGGGCTCGTGGGCCTGGCGATAGTGGCGCTGTTCATGCTCCTCTACTACCGGGCGATGGGTGTCATTACCTGCATGGGCCTGCTGGTCTTCGGCGGCCTCATGTACGGGTTCATCTGCGTGCTGGGGGAGTTCTGGAGCCTGTCCATCGCCGGCATAGCCGGTATCATTGTGGCCATCGGGATCGCGGCCGATTCCAGCATCGTCTATTTCGAGCGCCTCAAGGAGGAGGTAAGGGACGGGAGGACACTCCGCAGCTCGGTGGACAGCGCCTACAAGTCCGCGTTCCGTACCATACTGGCCGCGGACACCGTCTCCTTCACCGCCGCCGCCATCCTGTATATTTTCGCGGTGGGCTCGGTCAAGGGCTTCGCCTTCACGCTGGGGATGGCCACCCTCTTCGACGTATTCATTTCGTATGTCTTCGTAAGGCCGGTGACCGCGTTGATGGCGCAGTGGAAGACGTTCGGCACACCCGCGGCCATGGGCATAAGGCACCTGGAGGAGCCGAAGGGTGGGGGTGGGTCGTCTTGAGGATACTCCCGCGCCGCCGCGATATCGACATCGTAGGCAGGAAGTACGTCTGGTTATCGGTTTCAGTGGTAATCGTCCTTATCGCCATAGTGGCGTTGTTCACCAAGGGACTTAACTTCGGGATCGACTTCACCGGAGGCACCCAGCTCACAATCAAGTGCGAGGACGGGACCTCAACCGGAGACATTCGGGGCGTGATGGGGGAGTTCGGCTACGCCGACGCCAAGATACAGGAGGTCGGGGACAACCAGTTCACGATAAGGACTCCGCGGCTCGAGAAGGAGCAGGTCGCCCAGATGGAGGAGGCGCTCAAGAAGGGCGCCGGAATGGAGAAGCTGGAGGAGGAGTACGATGTAGGCCCCGGGTGGGGCGCCCAGGTCAGCCGCCAGGCGCTGATCGCGCTACTGGTGTTCCTGCTGGCGATCCTTATCTACATCAGTCTTCGCTTCGAGTTCAAGATGGCGATATGCGCCATTGTCGCGCTCTTTAACGACGTGGCGGCAACGGTGGGGGTATACGCGCTGGTTGGGCGGGAGGTGACCCCGGCGACGGTCATCGCGGTGCTGACCATCATGGGTTATTCCCTGTACGACACCATAGTCATCTTCGACCGGGTGAAGGAGAACACCGACCTGCTGACCCGCCAGAGCAGGAAGACCTACTCAGAGACGGTGAACGACGCCTTGAACCAGGTCATGGCCCGCTCCATTAATACCTCGCTGACCACGTTGATACCGATTCTCGCTATCATGCTTTTCGGTGGCGAAACACTCAAGGCGTTCGCGTTCGCGCTTTTCATCGGGGTCATTGCCGGCACTTGCTCCAGTATCTTCATCGCCGGCCCCCTGCTCGCGATGTGGAAGGAAACCGATCCGAAGTACCGCGCGTACCGGGAGAGGGTCCAGCGGAAAGAGGCCCGCAAGTCCCGTGCGGCCCAGACCGTGAAATCCCAGCCCGCGGACGGCGAGCCGGCGGCGAAGAAGAAGGCGCCGGTGGACCGTGCGGCTCCAGGGGTGAAGCCCGAACCAGAGGCCAGGCCAAAGCCGGCGGCGAAGAAGCCGGCGGCGAAGAAGCCGGGGGGCTCTGCGAAATCGAGGACCAAGGGTCCCGGTAGCGGGAAGAAAAGGAAGAAGAAAAAGAAGAAACGATGACAGAAGATTCCCCGGGATCGGAGAAGTTCCTGACGCTCACCCGGCGATACATGTCCAAGGGCGGCCAGCGCCAGGTGGAGAAGGCTTACCGGTTTGCTCGTGAGGCGCACCGGGGCCAGTGCCGGAAATCCGGGGAAAGTTATGCCGAGCATCCGATCGCGGTGGCGACAACCCTGGCCGAGCTGGAACTAGATCCCGATACGGTGGGTGCCGCACTGCTTCACGACGTGGTTGAAGATACCCCCTTTTCCTTGAACGATATCCGCCTCCAATTCGGTGAGCAGATCGCGGAGATCATCGACGGTGTAACCAAGCTCGACCGTTTCGAGTTCTCTTCCCGCGAGGAACAGCAGGCGGAGAACATGCGCAAGATGCTGATATCGATGGCCGGGGACGTCAGGGTGATCCTCATCAAGCTGGCCGACCGGCTCCACAACATGGAAACCATCTCGGCCCTGAGGCCGGAGAGGCAGCGGGAGATCTCAGCTGAAACCCTTGAGATATACGCGCCGCTGGCCCACCGATTCGGCATATCGCAGATAGAGTGGAAACTGGAGGATTTCGCGTTCGAGGTCCTGTACCCAAAGCGCTACCGGCAGATACAGAAGATGGTGTCCGAGCGGAGGATGGAGCGAGAGACGTACATGAAGCAGGTCACCGAGCAGATCTCCGAGCAGTTGAAGAAGCACAGGATAAAGGCGGAGGTGTCCGGTCGGGTCAAGCATTTCTACAGCATCTACGAGAAGATGGTAAACAGGGGCATCGAGTTCGACGAGATAATGGACCTGTCGGCGGTCAGGGTTATGGTGGAGTCGGTAAAAGACTGCTACGGGGCGCTGGGGGTCATTCACTCCACCTGGAAGCCGGTACCCGGGCGGTTCAAGGATTACATCGCGATGCCCAAGCTGAATATGTATCGTTCGCTTCACACCGTTGTCATGAGTCTGGAAGGACGACCGCTGGAGATCCAGATAAGGACCCGTGAGATGCACCGGACATCGGAGTTCGGCATCGCCGCTCACTGGCTGTATAAGGAGTCCAAGCGCAAGGATCACGGCGGACGCGCCTGGCTGAAGCAGGTAATGGACTGGCAGCGCGAACTGAAAGATCCTACCGAGTTCATGAAGACGCTCAAGATCGACCTGTTCCAGGACGAGGTATTCGTTTTCACCCCCGGGGGGAAGCTGATCTCGCTGTCCAGGGGGGCTACCCCGATCGACTTCGCCTACGCCGTTCACACCGAGGTCGGGCATAACTGCGTTGGTGCCAAGGTCAACGGGAAGATGGTTCCCCTCACCTACCAGATCCAGACCGGCGACATCGTGAACATAATGACGTCCAAGACATCCAAGGGCCCGAGCCGTGATTGGCTGAACATCGTTGAAACATCGCGCGCCCGCAACAAGATCCGCCAGTGGTTCAGCCGGGAGAGGCGCGAGGACGAGAGGCAGGAGGGCAAGGAGGTCCTGGACAGGGAGATGCGGAAGCGCGATCTACCCATCAAGGGCAAAGAGGTGGAAAGGGTGCTGGCGCAGGTCGGGGAGGACTACCACTATGCCCGGGTGGAGGATCTCTACCGAATGATTGGCGCGCGCCATATATCGCCGGGCCATGTCGTCAACAAGATCGCCCAGTACCTCGGGCTCGAAAAGAAGAGCGTCATCGTCCCCGAGACCGAGGCGGAGACCCCGCCGCCGGGGGTCAGGGTGGTGGACGACCACATCCGGCAGAAGATAAGGGTCCACGGCGTGGACAACGCACTGGTAACAGTTGCCCGTTGTTGCTCCCCGCAGCCGGGCGATGATATCGTCGGTTTCGTGACCCGCGGGCGCGGAGTTTCGGTGCATCTCCGGGAGTGCACCAACGTGCGGGAGTTATCCCACGAGGTGGACCGCATGATCGATGTGACGTGGGAGGAGGCAACGCCGGAGTTAAGGGTGGCGGAGATACGCGTCAAGGCGATGGACCGTCCCAAGCTGGTGCGGGATATAACCACCGTGCTGGGGGACCAGCAGATCAACATCCTGTCGGCCTCCTTCTCAATCGATTCCCAGCACATGGCAAGCAGTAAGTACCTCTTCGAGATAGCCGGGAACGTTCACCTCGAGGAGATAATCAAGGAGCTCAGAAAGATCGACTCGGTGTACGACGTTGTCGAGGTCGGTTCAACCGAAGAGATGGGCACCGACTAGAACTTGGAGAACGGGGGCTAAGTGCTTCGCTGGATAGATACGGTTAAGCACCGAGAGCGTCGAGGCGCCGCTCCGGCAAGGCGCGCGACTCATGCGTACTCCTGTAGTACGCTTGGGGAGCGGAACGTAGCCGGTGTGGATGCAGCGGCGTTCGAATGCCAGCGTATTTATGGAGCGAGGTACTAAGTTGAGGGCGGTACTCCAGCGGGTGAAACGATGCTCGGTCGCCGTTGAGGGTGAGGTCTACTCCGAAATCGGGGAAGGCCTCCTGGTGCTGCTGGGCGTTGAGCCGGACGACGGAAACGATCAGACCGACTATCTTGCCGACAAGATACTCAAGGTGAGGATATTTCCCGACGGCGATGGCAGGATGAACCTCTCCGCCCTTGATGTCCGGGCGGGCATCATGGTGGTCAGCCAGTTCACCCTTCTGGCGAACTGCAGCAAGGGCAGGAGGCCTTCTTTCGTGGCGGCTGCGCCTCCCGAAAAGGCCGAGGAGTTGTACCGGGTGTTCGTCGGGCGGGTTTCCGACTCGGGCCTCACCGTGCGAACAGGCGTCTTCGGGGCCATGATGAATGTAAGACTGGACAACTGGGGCCCCGTTACATTTATCGTGGATACTCCCCCCAAAGAGTAACAATAGAACGCTCCAACCACAATTTCAACAAAACGCAACAATGGTGCCAGGCACCATGCGTGCAAAACGCAACAACGGTGCCAGGCACCATGCGTGCAAAACGCATAGACGTCGGAGAGTGTTATCATTTAGTATCTTTGCCGCGCGTCGGAAGTGAGTGTGAACTGGTGGGAGAACTCCACGTAAGAAGAGTTGTCGTCGGGATGTATCAAACCAACTGCTATATCGTCATGGACCGGGAGACAGGAGAGGGATACATCATCGACCCCGGCGGCAATTACCGGGGTATCCTCAACGCCGCTCGTGAGGAGGGGCTTAAATGCCTTGGAATCCTGTGTACCCACGGCCACATGGACCACGTGGGCGCGGTTGGAAAGGTGGCGGAGGCCACCGGCGCCCCGGTTTATGTTTCTGACGAGGACTCGGGAATCCTGGAGGGGACCGGCCGAGGACTCGAAGGCAGGTTGGGCTCCCTGGTGGTTTCGAGACCTGGTGGGGTTGAGCTTATCAAGGAGGGTGACACGTTGCGACTGGGGGAGAACACCATAAAGGTCCTGCGCACACCGGGACACACCAGGGGTTCGCTCAGCTTCCTTTGCGGGGAGTACCTCTTCTGCGGCGACTTCATATTCCAGGGTTCCGTGGGACGCACCGACCTCAAGGGCGGCTCGATGAAGCAGTTGCTGGAAGCGGTAAAGAAGGAGGTCTGGGTGCTCCCACCCGAAACCAGGATACTTCCCGGTCACGGCCCGGAGACATGCGTCGCCGACGAGAAGGCGACAAACCCTTACCTGCGGAGCCTGGGGAGCAACTGATGGCATTAAAGTACCACGCGCCAAGAGGGACTTCCGACCTGGTGTTTCCGGAGTCGGAGAAGGTGGAGCGACTGGTGGAGATCGCCTGTGAGGCCTGTGCCCTGTACGGGTACCGGAGAGTCAGCACGCCTGTCCTGGAGAGCACCGGGCTCTTTCGCCGTAGCATCGGCGAGGAAACCGACATTGTGACCAAGGAGATGTACACGTTCGAGGACTCCGGCGGCGAGTCGCTCACCCTCCGGCCGGAGGGGACCGCCCCGGTGGTGAGGGCCTACCTGGAGGCGGGCTTGAGGTCAGAGGGTCTTCCCCAGAAGCTTTACTACGCCGGCCCCATGTTCCGCCGGGAGAGGCCCCAGGCGGGGAGGTTCAGGCAGTTCAGCCAGGTGGGCGCCGAGGCTATCGGCAGTGAGGACCCGTTGCTGGACGTGGAGATGATCTCGCTGTCAGTGGCGATATTTGACGACCTCGGCCTCCAGCGGTACACACTCCTCCTCAACACCGTAGGCTGCCGGGCGTGCAGGCCCGCGTACCTGGAGGACCTCACAACCTTTCTCGGTGACGTGTCCGGACGGCTGTGTGACAGGTGCCGGGAGCGCGCAAAGAAGAACCCGCTACGGGTGTTTGACTGCAAGGAGGAGCGTTGCCGGGAGACGCTCAAGAACGCTCCGGTCATACTGGACGCGGTATGCTCGGGGTGCGGGAGGCACTTCGAGGAGGTCATCTCGGGGCTCGAGCGCCTCGGCGTGCCTTTCTCAGTCGATAAACACCTGGTACGCGGGCTCGACTACTACACAAGGACGACATTCGAGTTCAAGTTCCGAGATATCGGTGCCCAGGACACGGTATCAGCGGGCGGCCGTTACGATTACCTGGTGGAGGAACTGGGCGGCCCGGACACGCCCGCGGTTGGATTCAGCATGGGCGTAGAGCGACTGGTGATGGCGATGGATGCCCAGGGGCTCGACCCGTTTGGGCGTCGAAGACTGGACGTGTTCATAGCCGGGGCTCCCGGAGTGGACCGCGGGCGATTGCTCGAGTTGTTGTCGAGAGTTCGCTCCGAAGGGGTAAGCGCCGATACCGACTATATGGACAGGGGCCTGAAGGCGCAGTTGAAGCAGGCGAACCGGCTCGACGCGAGGCTGGTGGTACTCCTGGGCCCGGACGAGATGGAGCGAGGCGAGGCGGTCTTCCGCGACCTGGAGGAGTCCAGGCAGTGGGAGGTCCCCCTGACAGAGGTGCCCGCCAGGGCTTTAGATTTCCTGGGAGGCCGATGACCACCGTTTCAATGTATCTCAAGCGCTTGACCTGCGGCTTTGACGAACAGGAAATGAAAGGCGAAGCAAGGTAATGGAAAAAAGCGAGAGAAGGCTAAACGTTTCGTTCAGGTTGAAGCGAGACGAGTTATGTGGGGAACTTGACGATTCCTGCTGTGGCCGCGAGGTTACGCTGAACGGATGGGTAGCCAAGAGGCGTGACCACGGCGGGCTCATATTCGTGGACCTGCGAGATGAATCAGGCGTGGTCCAGGTGGTGTTCGACCCAAGGGCATCGAAGGAGTCGCACGCCGTGGCTGAAACCGTAAGGCCGGAGTACGTCCTGGGGGTCAGGGGAGAGGTACGCCATCGCCCCGACGGAACCGAGAACCCCGAGATGGCCACCGGGATGGTCGAGGTCCTTGCCGGTGACGTGGAGGTGATCAACCCATCCATCACCCCTCCGTTCGAGATAAAGCCGGGGATAAACGTGGAAGAGAAGATACGCTTGAAGTACCGGTACCTGGACCTTCGCCGCGAAGACATTCACCAGGTGCTCAAGGTCCGTCACCGGATAGTAAAGGCCACACGGGATTACCTGGACTCCGAGGGGTTCACCGATATAGAGACCCCGCAACTGACCAAGAGCACCCCCGAGGGCGCCCGTGACTACCTGGTTCCGAGCCGGGTCCAGCCCGGGCGTTTCTTCGCGCTCCCGCAGTCCCCGCAACTGTTCAAGCAGACGTTGATGATATCCGGTTTCGAGCGGTACTACCAGATCGCGCGGTGCTTTCGGGACGAGGACCTCAGGGCGGACCGCCAGCCGGAGTTCACCCAGGTGGACATCGAGATGGCGTTCGTGGACGAGGAAGATGTCATGGATGTGGTGGACGGCCTCATGGCGGTGGTATTCGGCGCGGTGGGCAGGAGTCTCGAGGTCCCCATCGGGCGCATGCCGTACAGCCGCGCGATGGAGCTCTACGGCACCGACCGCCCTGACCTCAGGTACGGCTTGAACATGGCCACCCTTGACGGCGTGTTCGAGGGGACCGGGTTCAAGGTGTTCGCGGGTACCCTCAACTCCGGCGGCTCGATCAGGGGAATGAGGGTCGAGGGAGGGGGTGGGATGACCCGCTCGGAGCTTGACGGATGGACCGGCAGGGCCCGGGAGTTAGGCGCGGCCGGCCTGGTGTGGTTCGTCCTGGAGGAAGGCGAGTTGAGGTCCCCCATCGTAAAGTTCCTCACCGAAGATGAGAAGGACGGGCTTACGTCAGCCCTTCGTCTCCGGCCGGGAGACGCGGCTTTCCTGGTGGCGGGAGACCGCGGGATGTGTGACGAGGTGCTCTACCAGTTGCGAGGCGAGGTCGCCCAGAAGCTGGGCCTCGCCGAAGAAGGCGAGTTCAAATTGACCTGGATAGTCGATTTTCCACTCCTGGAGCACGACCCGGAGGGGGGCAGGTACAGGTCGCTGCACCACCCTTTCACCAGCCCCACCGAGGAGTCGCTGGCGCTCCTGGATGAAGAACCGCTTGCCGCGAAGGCAAGGGCTTACGACATCGTCATGAACGGGGTGGAGATCGGCGGGGGGTCGGTGAGGATACACCGCCGCGATGTCCAGGAGAGGATGTTCGAACTGCTGGGCATAACGCCCGAGGAGTACCGGTCCCGGTTTGGCTTCCTGCTGGAGGCGCTTCAGTACGGGGCTCCGCCCCACGGGGGCATCGCCATGGGCCTTGACCGGCTGGTGATGTTGCTTACCGGACACGACACCATAAGGGACACTATAGCGTTTCCCAAGACGCAGTCGGCGTCCTGCCTGCTGACCGGGGCCCCCGACGAGGTAGACCCGGCCCAGATAAGGGAACTGGGACTCAAGCAAGCTTTCGAATGACCCGCGAGCAGACCGGCCGCGCGGGTGGCCGCCGTTACTGGAATCCGATAGTTCGCGTAGAAGTGCTGAATACGTCTTTCTCACGAATTGTCACCGATACCCGGAGCCCATCGGCCGTGATGCCTGGTGCTTCCGTGGAAACGGCTACTTCTCCGGTAACGACTGTTCCCCGCCGGGCGTCGGACAGGTACTCGACGTTGAAAGCGACAGGGTCGCTCCCGTCGAGGAGATCTGTGAGTTCCACCTCCCGCGGTGGCAGGTCGGGCGAGGAGTAGACCCGGGCTAGCAACCTTCGGCTTTCCTCCCCGGGGCGGAAGATGAAGACGCGCTCCAACCCGGTTGAACCGTCCGCCTCGAAACACCCGGTGGAACGGTCGTCGTCCAGGTCCTCCAGCAGGTCGAGTGTCGCGCACCTTCCGCCGGTGAGAAGGACACCCTCCGGCTTCTCTTCAACGTCTATCCACCGGGCGCCTCTGATCATGACCTCCAGGCTGTCCAGCAGGCGTTCCCCTTCACGCGCGACATCCCTCTCCATACCGGTGTCCCGGGAGTCCACCGCGCCTCCGACCATCAGGACGATGCCCGTGAGCAGTATGACCGTAAGCGCAACCGGGAGTATCGTGTCGGATAGCGGGGACCCGCGCCTGCCTCCGGTCGCTGTTTTCCGGCGTTCCCTCGGAACAACGATTGTCGTCACCTCGTCTCTTCATCAGCCCCCCTAACAGTAGTCAACTGGGGTGAATTGTTCAAGAGAAAAGCGACTGTGGGCACTCCGGCCCAACCCGCTCGAAGCAATCTCACGTCCCTGGTGGGCCGGTTGAGGAACAGGTCCCTGTCCATCCCGTTCGTTGGTGGTACCGAGAGCGCTGTGATATATTTAGCAGCAAAGTTTAGCCGGGACAGATTGGTTTACTGTCGTTTGGCCGGTACGCCCAGAGGAGAGGAGTGTCCTATGTCCGCCGGTGAGGTTTCAGGACTTATCGCCGCCATCGCCTTCGCCTTGATGTCGGTATTCACGGTCTGGTTGCTGTACCAGTTGGTGATGACGATGGGCATACTCAACCGGTTTCTCGACGATGTCAGGGTCGAGACGGTTCCGTTGATGACCAGGCTCCAGACCATGATGGACCACGTCAACACCGAACTGGACCGGGTGGACGGGATACTCACCGCCGTGGAGTCCATGTCGGAGAAGGCGAACAACGCCACCAAGATGGTGCAGGAAGTCGTCACCTCACCGGTAGTGAAGGCCATCGGCATAGGCGCCGGAGCCGGCAGGGCTTTCGGCAAGTGGAGAAAGAAGTAGACAGAACCCCACCCAAATGGGGCGAGAATGACGCACTGGTGACAGGCACCAGTGCGTCATTAAACGCTTGAGGAGCGGATTCCTTGACCGGTAAAGAGATACGGGACATCTTCATACGATTTTTCGAGCAACGGGAGCACCACCTGGTCTCCAGCTCATCGCTGGTGCCCAACGACCCGACCCTGCTCCTTACCAACGCGGGCATGGTGCAGTTCAAGCCGTACTTCCAGGGCGAGGAAAAGCCACCTTACCGGCGGGCCATCTCCGTTCAGAAATGCCTGCGCACCACCGATGTCGAGTCGGTGGGCATAACCGCAAGACATAACACCTTCTTTGAGATGCTGGGAAACTTCTCCTTCGGCGACTACTACAAGGAGAGTGCCATACCGTGGGCCTGGGAGTTGATAACAGGGGACCTGGGCATCGACCCGGCGACCCTATGGATATCTGTCTATACCGACGATGACGAGGCGGCGCGCATCTGGAAGGACACGCCGGGCGTCAATGGAGAGCGCATTTTCCGGCTGGGTGAGGAGGACAACTTCTGGAAAATGGGCGCGACCGGTCCCTGCGGTCCGTGCTCGGAGATTTATTACGACCGGGGAGAGCGGTTCGCCTGCGGCCCCGACTGCCGGGCTGGATGTGAATGCGACCGTTTCCTCGAGCTGTGGAACCTGGTGTTCATGCAGTACGACCGCCAGGTGGACGGCTCTCTTGTCGGGTTGCCGATGAAGAGCATCGACACCGGGATGGGGCTGGAAAGGTTGGCGGTTATCAAGCAGGGCGTGGACAACATCTTCGAGACCGACCTGATAATGCCGGTGGTGGCTTCTATAGCCGGACTCTCAGGGGTGGAACTGGGGGACTCCTCGGACACTGACATGTCCATAAAGGTGGTGGCGGACCATGCCCGAGCGGCCACTTTCCTTATCTCCGACGGAGTGGTTCCCTCTAATGAGGGAAGGGGCTACATATTACGCCGGCTCCTCCGCAGGGCGGTCCGGCACGGCAAGTTGCTGGGCATCGGGGGGTTATTCATGAACGGCCTGGCCGACGTGGTCGTCGAGTTGCTGGGCGATGTCTATCCCGGCCTGAAAGAGCACCACAGACTAGTCAGTGGGGTCATAGAGGCGGAAGAGGAACGTTTCGGCCAGACCCTCCAGCAGGGGATAGACCTGCTGGGAGGGGTTATCGACGACCTCGAGGGAAGCGGTGAGGACACCATTGACGGAAAGACCGTCTTTCACCTCCACGATACGCTCGGGTTCCCTCTCGAGCTTACCGAAGAGATAGCCCTGGACCGGGGCATAGGCGTTGACCGAGAGGAATTCAATGTCCTGATGGAGGAGCAGAAAGAGCGCGGGCGGCACTCCCGCGAGACCGAGGTGGATGACGAAAGAGATGTCTTTGTGGAGCTCTGTCGCCAGAAGGGGCGTACCTCCTTCGGGGGTTATCAGCACGGCAACGCCGCCGGGAGAGTGGTGGCGCTGGTGTCGGAGGGTCGGATGGTCGAGGCCGCGAGCGACGGTGAACGGTTGGATATCGTCCTGGACCGCACCCCGTTCTACGCGGAGTCGGGCGGGCAGGTCGGCGATACCGGCACCATCAAGGGGCCGCGCGGTACCGTGGAGGTCGAGGATACCGTCTACGGTGCTCCCGGGATGGCGGTCCACCGGGGCGTTCTCTCCGGCTCGCTGGAGTTGGGGGACGAGGTCGAGGCGGCGGTCGATATGGGGAGGAGGATGGACATCTCCCGGAACCATAGCGCGACACATATCCTGCACTGGGCACTCAGGGAAGTGCTGGGCACACACGCCAAGCAGTCCGGCTCCTTCGTCACCCCGGAGAGGCTCCGATTTGACTTCACCCACTTCAAGCCGGTATCTCCGGAGGAACTGGAGGAGATAGAGAGGCTTGCCAACAACAATGTGCTTGCCGACGTGGAGGTGGTCACGGTAGAGACCACCCGGCAGGAGGCGATAGACTCCGGGGCGACGGCCCTCTTCGGGGAGAAGTACGCGGACGATGTCAGGGTGGTTAAGATGGGGGAGTTCTCCAGTGAGCTGTGCGGCGGGATACACGTTGACCGTACCGGGCGCATCGGGCCGATAAGGGTGGTGTCCGAAAGCGGAATCGGAGCGGGACTGAGAAGGATTGAAGCCACCAGCGGCCACGAGACATTACGGCATTACAAGTACCTGGAGGGTCTCGTGAGTGAGGCCGGAGGCCTCCTGAAGGTGGACGGCGGCCGGATACCGGAGAAGCTTTCGGAGGTTATCTCCCGGCTGAGGGAACTCGAGAGGGGCAAGACGCGCGAGGAGTCCAGGGACACCGCCCAAAGGGCGCGGGAGATTGCCCGGATGGCCCGGGTTTCGGGGCCGGTGATGCTGGCCAGGGTCGACGGGGAGGGCCAGAAGGCGCTTCGTGACTTTGCCGACATCATAATGAACGAGAATGAATGCGGGTTGTTGGCACTCGGGGGCGCGGCCGCCGACAAGGCGCAGATCGTCGTGAAGGTCGATAGGCGGCTGGTTGAGGCCGGGTTGGACGCCAGGGAACTGGTGACCAGGGCGGGGGCACTGATAGGCGGCGGAGGAGGAGGCCGGCCGGACATGGCAATAGCCGGCGGGGGCCGGATCGAAGGTGTAGACGAGGCCCTGGATGCCGTCGGGAGCGCCGCCGCGGCAGTCCTGGAGGATGACGGTTGAGAGTGATTGGGTTGGATGTGGGGGACAGGCGCGTTGGGGTGGCGATAAGTGATCCCCTGGGCAAGACCGCTCAGCCACTGGAGACGCTGGAAAGGGACGGTGGCCTGATGGAGCGCCTTGCTGTCCTGGTCCGCGACACCGGCGCCGAACGGATGGTGGTGGGTCTGCCGTTGTTGATGGACGGCCGGGAGGGAGAGCAGGCAAGAAAGGTCCGGCGGTTCACCAGGGACCTCGAGGAGTCATTGGATGTATCGGTGGTACTGCTCGACGAGCGGCTGACCTCGCGGGAGGCCCGGAACATACTGGAGGCAGGTGGGTTTAAGCCACGCCGGGAGAAGGGCGCGACCGACAGGGTTGCGGCTGCTCTCATACTGCGCGCCTACATGGATGGCCTTCCGGAGGAATGACCTTTGCCTGACCCTTTCAAGCATAAGACCAGGGTTGAACGCCGGCGGGCGGAAGCGAGTGGTCGTGCCCGCAGGAGACGTAACGCGGCGATCGCAACGGCCCTGTGCGTAACGGTGGCTATCTGTGTTGGCGTGGGGGGGTACTTCATCTACCGGCGTCTCGTGCCGGAAAAGCTGCCGGAGCCGGAGGTATTCAAGGTAACAGTTCCGGAGGGACTTACCATCAAACAGACCGCAGAGAAAGTGGCGGGGCAGACCGGGGGGGCGGTAGGCGCGGCGGAGTTCGAGGCGGCGGCGAAGGCGGGCGGCTACGAGTACGATTTCCTCGAGGGAAGCGGCGGGAACCTGGAGGGTTTTCTTTTTCCCAAGACGTACGAGATGACCGACGAGGAAACAGGGCGGGATGTCGTCGCACGGATGCTCGATCAGTTCGGCAAGGAGACGGGCACGCTCGACTGGGCGAGGGCGCAGGCCTACAACCTGACCAGGTACGATGTCCTGATAATCGCGTCCATGGTGGAGAAGGAGGCGAAGGTTCCCGAGGAGAGGCCGATCATAGCGTCGGTCATCTATAACCGGCTGGGGGCGGGAATGCGACTTCAGATAGACGCGACGGTGCAGTACGCGCTGGGTACGTGGAAGCCCGAGTTGACCTATGACGATCTCGAGGTTGACTCGCCGTACAACACCTACAAAGTGAGCGGTCCCCCCCCCGGGCCTATCTGCAACCCCGGTTTCGAGTCCATACGCGCCGCGCTCTGTCCGGAGGAAACGGATTATCTCTACTACCTCTTGACGTCACCGGATGGGCGGCATAGTTTCACCGGTGACTACGAGCAGTTCAAGCGCTGGAAAGAGGAACAGTCCGGCGGGCCTTGACATATACCTTGACATATCCCTGAACCGCCTTGAGGGGAGGCCCTAAAGTCTCCCCGGAGGGCGACATTAGTGTCGCCCTCAAGCGGTGTTTGGAGCGCTTTCCCCTTGTAGCGCCGCCTTCCAGGCGGCATTCGCCACGACTAATGCCGGCAAGTTGCCGACTCTACGGCCTTCGTATAGCGGTTCGAGAACCCGGTCCGGGGGGATGCGGACTGAGGGCGCCCCTCAATAGGTGTGGGGCAGGGCCGGAAGTACTATAATCGGTTAAGCAACCAGGCTTTAGTCCGCATCTTCTGTCCGGGTGTGCCAGTGCTCATCACGGACAGGGAGCATTATGATCAGTTCGTGCGATGGAAAGAAGAACAGGCCGGCGGGCCTTGACCAGCGGAGGGTCGGATGCTGACTGAGAGCGAAACAGCAAGACGGCAGGCGCAACTGGGGTCGCTGATGCACCTTCTCTACATCCTGGACGCGGCCGGGGAGGGCGTTCTGGGCAAAGGAGCTCCGGCGATGATGTACCAGGCCGGTCGCGACGAGGGGATCATCCAGGGCGTGACCGCCGGCCGGACCATCGACATCGAGGAGGCATTATCCATGGTGCTTTCCGGGGGAAACGATGTATGGCGGGTGGAGCGGTGGAAGGAGCCGGGTCGGGACGACTTCTGGATGAATGATGGCAACGTCAGATCAACGTGGTTGATATTCCGCTTGTGCCCGCTCCTGGAGCTTTCCAAGCGGGCCGGCTCGAACCTGGGGGGACTGCTGTGCCAGGCCTTGCACGGCTACACGGCCGGGTCGATGGAGAGTGTCATGGGGTGCCGGGTTGAGATGCGGGTGGGTCATTGCGGCCCTGGTGCCTGCAAGGTTCTACTGGAGATGAGCGACTGATGTACATTGCTACTGTGGCTCTCTGCGCCTGCGGCGGATGTCATAACTCCCTGCTGGCGGCAGGTGAACCGTTTGTTTCTCTGCTCAGCGAACACACCATCTCGTTTTCCAGCTACCTGTTTGATAGGCGGACGATATCCCCGTCGGACGTGGTCCTGGCCACCGGCGGCATCCGAAACCATGAGGAGCTGGAGATAGCCCGCGAGATAGAGCGCACCAGCAGGAAGGTCATCGCTGTTGGTTCTTGTGCCGTATACGGTGGGTTGCCGGGGGCGAGAGACCGGGAAGAGCCACCGGCTGTAAGTGAAGGCGCCGGGCTTCCCGAGATGCTCGAGAACGTGATGCCGCTGGATTCCATCGTGGGGGTCGAGTTGTACTTGCCCGGTTGTCCGCCTCCCCCGGGTCTTATTCTGGAGTCGCTCAAGTCTCTAGAGGGCCGGTATGAGCCGCCTCACTTTGATGGCACCGTTTGCTCCGAGTGTCCCCGCACCGTCGAGGTGAAACCGGTGAAGTCCTGGAGCCTGCACCCGGGTTGCGGCGTGCCGGAGGGTAGTTGCCTTCTCAATCATGGCCTGCTCTGCCTGGGCCCGGTTACCAGGGGAGGTTGCCTTGCCGCCTGTCCCCTGGAGGGATCGATCTGCATAGGGTGCCGGGGACCATCAGACATGGTGCTTTCTTCCCAGTTGCATTCGATGTACTCGGACATGGTCAAGTACGTCACACTGTCGACCGCCTCGAGGAGGGAAAAGGTGGAAAAGAAGCTGTCGGCGGTTCTTGAAACCATATACCTTTTCACCCGCCGCGATCCTGTCATCCGGGCAAAGGTAAAGGAGAGGGTGCCCGGTGAGTAACGACGTGAGTAATCTGGAGGGTTCCGAGGAGTTAGGTGGGCAAAAGGTGCGCCTCTATCCGGTGACCAGGATACAGGGCCGCGCCGACATCGAAATCATATTCACGCCTTACCATGAGGTCAGCGAGGCGCGCTTTCGAGCGCTGGAGGTGCGGGGTTTGGACCGCCTGGCGGTGGGGATGCCGGCGTTGAGGGTCCCCCAGGTACTCTCCAGGATATGCGGGTCTTGCGGCCCGTTCCACCAGCTGGCGTCCTGCATGGCCCTGGAGAACGCGACGGGCGCCGTGTTGCCCGCCGCGGCGGGGACGGTTCGCGAGTTGCTCTGCTGGCTCTGGCTGGCACACAGTCACCTGTTGAGTATCATCTATACCGTATTGCCGGATCTTGCACTGCCGATGTCCGACATGGCGGTGAGGAACATCACCGGTATCTACATGGTCGAGCAGGAAGCGGTGTCCAGGCTTTTCCGTATCCAGGCCGCCTTCGCGGAGGCGCTGGGCACAGTTGCCGGCACGCTGGTGCATCCCGCGATGGTTGTGCCCGGGGGGGTTTCTTCCATCCCTGACGTAAGGACTCTTTCTCACACCGCGGAACTCCTCGAGGGGTGCGAGGATGACCTGAGGGAAACCCTGAGACTCCTCGAGATGCTGATAAAGCGCGACGCGCAGATGACCTTCACCGGGACGACACTGGAGGGGCACTACATGGCGGCCACGGTTGAGGGGGTTCCCTTCCCGCTTGGTGATGAAGTAACGGTCAAGCCGTTTGGCGAGGGAGAACCGGTGGTGTTGAGCCACCGGCAACTTCTTGACGGCATGGTTGAGGCACCGGTTCAGTGGTCGTACCTGGTGCCTGTTTCTCTGAAAGGGGCTGATCACCTGTTGACCGGACCGCTCTCCAGGATGAACATGGGATACGGCCCCGATACCAAGTGGGCTGACCTGGAATGTAACAAGTGCGTGGAGCAGTGGGGTCGCCCCCTGGACCGGGAGTTCCTGGCTTACATGGCGCTAATGCTCGAGGTCATCCGCGCGTGGGAAAAATCACGGCTGTTGCTGGAGGAGTGGTCACCGGCAGGTGGTGTGGCGTGCGCGGCGCCGGAGTTTTCGGCCGCGAGCGGCGTGTCGGTGGTGGATTCCCCCCGTGGTGTTATTCTCCATTCGGTTTCGGTGGACGGGAGTGGAATCGTAGAAGCGTATAAGGTGGTAAGCCCGCTTCAGTTCAACTGCCCAATGATGAACCGGCATCTCTCGGGTATCGCACGAAAGGTCGTGACCGGGATAGAGATTACGGATGCCGTGGCACAGAGGCTGCAATTTGCGGTAAGGGCTTTTAACCCCTGTGTGCCGTGCGGTACACATTGAGTCTAGCGTAAAACATCAGGAGGTGGGAGTGGCCTGCGTATCGGATATAAAGGTATTAAGGGAGCGGTGTGTACGCTGCGGGGATTGCATCGAACTGTGTCCCCAGAGCGGTGACAGCGTGAGCTACCCGGTATTCATCTCGGACGGCGACACCGGCGAGATCAAGGTGGAGAACCCGGAGAGTTGCTTCGGTTGCATGACCTGCTTTGAGTTCTGTCGGGCGTCGGCCGTTATCGTTTCCGGCGCGCCTCCTCCCACCGATAAACAGGAGGTTTTCCCCGCGAGGAAAGTAATCAGTATGATATAGGTACGTGTCCCGTCTCATGGGTACGGTGATGCACCGAGAGCGCCTCCGCGCCGCTCCGGCAAGGCGCGCGACTCAGTGCCTCGTTCCATGGATACGGTTAAGCACCGAGAGCGTCGAAGCGCCGCTCCGGCAAGGCGCGCGACCTAGACGTACTCCTGTAGTACGTCGAGGGAGCGGAACGCAGCCG
>JAHIMR010000112.1 GCA_018896525.1 Actinomycetota bacterium | reverse complement strand
TATCAACCACGTCAAGCTTCCCGGTGTTTGAGAAGCACAGGGTGAACGGAACGCTTCGCTTGATTGTCTTAACCATTGTTGTCCTTGAGCTCCGCCACTATCTTCTCCGTCTTTCTCTTCGATCTTCCAGGCCCGTAGAGACGGGCGCCCAGCGAGGTTATTATAGCGATGAAGTCCTCCATCAGGTCGTCAGTGTCGCTGTCCGCCTCGTTGACAATCTCGATTGTCCTTCCCTGCTCGTCGAATAGCAGTTTCAGGTAATTGAACCCGAACCTGGTCAAGCGGTCCTTGTGCTCCACTACAAGACGATTGTAGCTCTTGTCAGTGACAAGCTTTTCGAGCTTCCTCCGGTTGTCGTTTATTCCGCTGCCTACTTCCTCAGGCGATCTTCGATATTTGATAGCCCCTGGCAATGGAGTACTCCTCCAATCTCTTGGCTTGGCGGTCCAGATTGTCTTTGTTTTCACTTGATGACACCCGAGTGTATATTGCTACCTTATCGGGGAGCTCGACTGCTGTCTCTTGGGGCACAATGATGGTGCCGCTCGGTAACTGATATGCCCCGGGGATCTCTCCCCACTTATACATGTTCCAGGCCGTCCTGTACTGAACTCCCAGTATCCTGGCGTAGGCTGATAGTTTCATGTGTATATTATACTATGCAATACAATGATATACTATGATTTCAGTGAAGTTAATCAGTACTGCTATTCGTCTCATGCGGTGGAGCCGGTGAAGTTGCCCGAGAACCGGGCGAGGCCGATTTCGAATACTCCTGCTGCCCGACTCCAGGCGGTAGTCGAGTCTGGATCTAGAATTCAAGGAGCCTTTCCTCCTTGGTACATGCCTTGCATATAGGTAACGAGTCGCGGTCATCTCTCAACCTGGTCCTGAATTCCCGGTACTTAGGGTTGTTCCAGATTTCGTTGAAAGGAGTATCAAAGATATTGCCGAAGTTTACTTGCCCATCGTAGTAGTAGCAGCAGGGAAAGACGTCTCCTTCCCAGGATATGTAGGTCGAGTACCAGGGAATCATGCAGATTCTGTCCTTGCGAGACCTCCCTCCAGCGGTTTCGTTCTTCTGCAGGAACGACAGTAAGGGCTTTACGTCAACCTCAACCGATAACCTGTCCCTGGACTCGAGATACTGACTGACGGACTGGTCCAGTTCCTCACGGTAGTTTTCAAGGGTAAATGGCTTGTTGTCCGCAAGGTCGTATTCCTCGACTGGCTTAGGGTTGATCTTGTCTACGCCCAGCCCTTCCCCGAGTTCTACCAGCTCCATGAACTCCAGGACGTTCCCCGCTTGCAGCACCGTCCCTATATGTATCTGTAGCTTGATTCCTTCTGAGTCCCTCTGGTAGACCAGGTCCCTGAGTCCTGTCACGATCGCATCGTGGTCACATCCGACTCGGATGCTCTCGTTGGTCTCCTTTCTGGCGCCATCGAGAGACACTGAAATCAGGTCCAGGCCTGAGCCGATTATTCGCTCGATGTTCTTGCTGGTGAACAATGTTCCATTGGAGTCGAACTTAACAAAGGAGCCCTTCTGTTTAGCGTAGGAGACCATTTCGAAGATGCCTTCGTTCATCAGGGACTCTCCGCGGCCGGTCAGGTTCAGGAAGCCGGGTCTGATAGCATCGTACGCTCTCCTGAAGTTCTCTACAGGCAAGCTTCCCCTTTTCCTGCTCATCTCGCGAAGGGGGCACATGCGACATTTCAGGTTGCATGCAGTAGTATTCTCGATTTGTGCCCTCACTGGCTTAGAGAGCGCACGGGCGCGACGGGCTACCGAAGACAGGACAACGCCTGTCATGCGTGGATAGTACTTATATTTCCCTAGAAGGTCTGTTGCGACTTCTTTCTTTGACGACATATCAATCCCATCCTTTCCTGGGTTAGATAGATCAGCATTCCCGGCAGGAGAAAATAGACTGAAACAGCGCCGGCTGTCTCGATGCCAGTATCGTTGAAAGCTATTCCCGCGATCATTGTCACGATGAGTCCTGTGAAAGCCGCGCTCATGAACCGGTGTTTTCTGGTAATGGTCTTGATTACCGGTGGCTTCCACGACCAGGCGAGACCTAAAGCGATTGACGAGAAGAAAAGCAGCCGCCAGACAGACGTCCAGAGCAGCTTCCAGTTCAGTTGAAGCTTCCTGACCGCTACTGACCAGAATTCGTAGAGCCCGTTGGCCTCGACCCTCGAAGCCAGCCGGGCGGCATGTGAGGCGGGGCCCGGAAGCAGCAGTTCCATCAGGAAAATGACGACCAGGAAGGCGGTCATGACGGCGCCTACGTAGGCAAGCTTCTTCCCTCTCTTGTTGTCTTTGAGCGGCCAGTAGAGGGTTAAGAAGGCCCCGGCGAGTCCAGCGAGAAGGCCCCCCACGTTCGCTCCCATCTTTGAGGAGCCGACGATGATGATCGCGGTAAACAGTATGCCCGCCGCGGCGGCGGCTACCTTGCCCGGAGAGTTCAGCCTGGATGGAAAAACATCCGGCAGCAGGCACGCAAGAACAATCGCCGCGCCTACCACTATGCCGCTGTACACGTTCCCGATCCCGTAGTACCTGCCCGCTCCGGCCAATGTCGAACCGAAAGGCGAGAACGATATCATCGGGGATCCGAGCAGCGGGTCGAGTCCGACCGCGACTATGGTTGAGAGCAATACGACGGCGATTGCCGCGGGAACGTGTTTCCAATGGTCAGCTATCCCATCTTGCCCAGTCACACCCGCTTTCCTACGGCCGCCCGAGGATTTCACCGTGAGGACGGTGCCGCAGCCAAGCAAGAGGTCAAGGCCGATCGTGAACAAGGCCGCAGGCGCCATGGTATGGATCCCCGTTATCGTGATCACAAGAAAGACGACCGGTGCCCACAAGAAGCAGAAAAGGCAGGATAGCCAGAAGAAGACGTGGCCCGCGATCCACGATGGGCTGACCACGAGAAGGATCGTCGCTGTTACGAGGACCGCGATGAGCAGGTACACGAATACATTCAGGAAATAGTGCCGGACCGACGAGTAGAAGAGAGTTTTGTCCTTTAGCGCCTTCAATGATGAGATCCGCATGTCGTTTATCTCATCGCCCCCCACGGCGAACATCGTTGCGCCTTCGATCCTTGCCGGTATCCCTGTGTTAAAAGAGGCAAGGATCGTGGGGGCGAGGTCGAAGTTGGAGACGAGTCCCCTCCTCCGCGTCGTGGGGGAATAGAGGAGGCTGCCGGGCGCGAAGCCCGGGCCGGCGACCAGTAGAGGGGTAAAGAGCTCGCCTCTCTCGACCATCTCCTCGGTGGGCGTTGGAGCGCACACGACCAAGAGATCTTTCTCGAGGTCGACGCCGGTCAGCAACCCACCCAGCGCCTCGTCGCAGCTCTTTAGCGCCGCTCGCCTGCACTCTTCGAGCCTGTCTTTCGGCAGCCAGTCCGCGAGTTGCTCCACCCGGGAGGTCTCTCCCATGTCAACGACGACGAAATCCGAGCGAGCGAGGCCGTCCGACGCCGCCCCGACCACTTCCGCCAGATACGCCCTGACGCTGCTGTTATAAGCCACCGGCGAAGGGTCCCAGGCCGAGACGTCTCCAAGGGTCATGCCGCTCTCGTCCATGGCTATGCAGGAAACCTGTCTCTGGAAAACCCGCCCTGGCTCTCGGGAAGCGGTCTCCCCGGCAAGGCTTCCGCTCGTGTCGTTCGTGTTGGAGCCCGGAAACGGCTGTTCGTAGTCTGAGTTGCCGCAGACGTACGTCTTCACGCCAGCTTCTTTCAGACTCTGACCCAGTCGGCCCGCCGAGCTGGTCGATTCGATTCCGCTCGAGGCTGTCTTGATATGTTCGATCGCCACGTTAACGACAGAGCCATCGGGAGGGACGATGCCCGTGATATCCACGAACCAGGCGCTTGCCGCCAGGCCGTCTCCCTCGACCGCGCCGATCCGTTCGGTGCCGTTGAACGCCAGGCCGGCATTTTCGGCTCCCTTCACCCGCCCGCCTGCCCCGATGATGAGATAGTTACCAAGCCCGTACTGGCCGAACCATGCCTTAGCGTTCATCAACCCTACCGCCCCCCTGGAGACCAGGTTGCGAAGGTTGGGCAGGTCCGCGATCTCGTTCGCCCAATCATCGATGCCGACCCTGTCCATCACAACGAAGAGCACCTTCCGAACCGCAGCATCGGTGCCAGTGCTGCTGCCGGAGGTCGGCTCCTTGGTCTCTCGAGCGGACGCATCCGGCGCCAGACCAACAAGCGCGCAGATCGCGAGCAGTGCCGCGAGGCTCAGCGCCGCCCAGGCCACAAGCCTGGACCTCGACATTTTCAGCCATGTAACCGTCATCGGCGTCTATTCCCCCTTCAGGTCGGCGAGGCCGTCGTCCGGCATGATCTCGAACAACGTCGAATGCTCGCACACCGCGACCAGCCGCAAGTTGAGCCTTTTCCGTATCGGTAGCTTCCCCCAGTGGAGCGTCTTATCGATGCCGGCTCCGTCCAGGCGGTCGTCGATGACAAAACGCCTGCCGGACGGCTTGGCCTTCAACGCAAGGTATTCGCGCGTCCCATAGATACAGGAGAGCGGGATTCCCCTGATCATGCAGTAGTACTCGAGGCTCTTACCCACGACGGGGTCTATGTAGACCACGTCGCCCGGCTGGAGAATGCCTTCAAGTTCGACGGACATCTGTTCCGCGTCCGTCATGGTCGCCCTGTCGCGCGGCTGCCAGGGGAATTGCGCGACGATCACGACGACCGCGAGAGCGACGACCGCGGCGAGGACTGCCGTCCGTCCGAGTGCGTACCTCTCGACCGGTGCGGGCTTTCTCGACCGCTGTCTAGACCATTCATGGCAAAGACCCGCCGACGCGTAGCCGAGGCCGAGCGGAATGAACGGGATGAAGACGCGCTCCGGCGGGTAATATCCCTGGAGGAGAACGACCAGCGCCGACCAGGCGATGATAACGAGGGCCAGGTTGACCCGGTGAGCGAAGAGCCTCCTGTTCTTTATGCAGGCGAGCACGAACCCGTACAAGAGCAGGACCGTCGCTGCGACGACGATGACGATCAAGGCGCATGCGACTGGCAATGGCAGGCCGGTGGTGAACAATACCGAAAAAGCGAAGAAGCCAACTACCGCCCACGCCCGGATCATGAACTGGACGACGACCGAGTTCGAAGGAAGGGAATAAGTGACGGGATCGAGTACCTGCTTGGTCAGGCCGGTCTTTATCAGTGCGGGCGCGTAAAGAAGAAGGACGAGGATGATCACCAGCAGGCAGGATATCGCCAGACGGTAGACGATCTTGGAAGGCCGAGCGGTGGTATCTCCGTGGACGGCCGACAGGAACAGCCACACGACCAGGCCACCAAAGAAGTAGAGCATGGTCGGGGCCGTAAAGAACCCGATCGTCGCGAGGACCACCACCGCGACCCAGGAGAGAGCGTCGTTCTTCATGAGCGCCCTATGCCCGCTGAGCATCATGAGCAGGAACAGCAGGGTGAGAATCGTATAGCCCCTGGCGTTGCCCGAGAAACTGATGAGCGGCCAGGTAACGGCCGTGAGGCCCGTGGCGAGCAACGCGGGCTTGTCCGAGAAAAACTTCCTGATCGTGACGTAGGTCAGCGGAATCAGCGCGATGCCGGCGATAAATGCAGGAAGGCGCACGGCCCAGGGCTCAGCGCCGAACAGCCGGGTACTGAAATGGACCAGGATGGTGTGGAATATCTGGTTGTTGGGGTACGGGTAGTAGGAGATCACTGTGCCCAGGGGCTTTGAGGCGAAATTCACAAAAGTCTCCGCCTCGTCGTGGCACATCGGCCCGAAGAGGAAAGCCAGCCGAAGGCCGGCGCCCAGTACGCAGAAGAACAGGACTGTCAGGTTCTGTCGAGAAAGCGGATGCTGTTGCCGTCCTTTCATCACAACCTCCCGTCTCGACAGCAATTATCGGACGTGAGCGTGGAGGTGGCATGAAAGGACTATGGAGGGCGTGTGAAAAATGAAAAAGTTGGTTCAGCCGGCGTGCGGGATGCGGATAACCATGATCGTTCCCTTGTCGCCGGTCGTGCCGATCTCGATCGAGCCGCCCTGCGCCTCCAGGTTCATTCGGGCGATAGAAAGGCCCAGTCCGGTGCCGCGTACCTGGCTGCGGCCGTTCCCCCTCTCGAACCTCTCGAACGCCTTCTCCCGGCTCTCCTCGGGGATTCCCGGCCCCTGGTCGGCGACCTCGAGAACGATTGAGTCGCCGCGCTGCCGCCAGGCGATCGTGACCGTCCCGGCAGCCGGCGAGAACTTGATGGCGTTATCGACGACGTTGCTCAGCGCGAGGCCGAACATCTCTCTGTCCCCGAGCGCGGTAGCCGGGTGATCGTCGGGTCTTACCTCGATCAAGATGTTTCGCTTCTCACAGAGGGGAGCAAACCTGCTGACGATCTCGCTCACGCAGGTCTCGACGTCTAGTGGCTCGCGGTCGGCCTGAAGTGCGCCTCGCTCGGCTGTAGCAAGGTTGAGGAGGTTGCTGACCATGAGCAGCAGTCTCTGCGACTCGACGATGATGCTGGAAAGGAACTGCTGCTTCACCTCGTCGTCTTCGATTGCTCCGTCCCGCAGCGTCTGCGACAGGCCTGCTATCGCCGTGAGCGGCGTCTTGAGCTCGTGCGAGA
Source organism: Actinomycetota bacterium (assembly GCA_018896525.1). Lineage (GTDB taxonomy): Bacteria > Actinomycetota > Geothermincolia > Fen-727 > Anoxymicrobiaceae > JAHIPE01. The sequence goes on along the minus strand of JAHIMR010000112.1, from coordinate 3,459 downwards.
CGTTCGCGACGAAGTCGCTCTTCATCGAGTCGAGCTCACGAAGCTCCTGGACCATGTTCTCGATCCTGTCCGCCATCGAGTCGAAGGAACGCGAGAGGTCGGCGATCTCGCTTCTGCCACCCACGTTCGCGCGCGCCTCGAGGTCTCCCGACCCGAAAGCGGTCGCCGTCTTGCTGATCTTTCTGATCGGGTGAGAGAGCACCAATGCCAGTCCGATGCTGAGCAGGACGGCGGCGCCTGCCGTGATCAATGCCGAGTCCCGCAGTCTGCGGGAGATCGACTTGAGTACCCGGTCGACCCTTTTTGTCGGCTGGGAAATCCTGATCGCCCCGAGGACGTTCGAGCCGGACATCACAGGGTAGGCGACGTACATAGTGGACTTGGAGGAGTCGGGATCGTTTCGCCTGTCCAACCCGAACCCGATCGTCATCGCATCCTGGATCTCCTTGTTGCCCGCGAGATTGGCCCCTATCGCCTGCCCGATCTCGGAGTCGACCAGCTTGACGCCTTCCCTGTTGGTCACCATCAGGCGGCAGCCAGACTGTTCGCCGAGCTCGGTGGTCAGTGCTTGGAGGGACGCCATGTTCTCGGGGTTCAGGCGATTGAGATCCTTGACCTTGCTCTTCGAGACCGTCATCTCTACCGCCACCCGCGCCGAGTGGAGCTGGCTCGCCATTGAGTTCTCCATGTCGCTCAACAGGTATTTCTCGAGCCCGCTGAGCAGCAGGCCCATGAGCAGGACTGTCAGACCGATCACCAGGAGAAAGGCGAGCAGCAGTTTCGATGTGAATCCCCAGATACGGAATTGTTTCATATCCGCTCTCTCAGGCGGTAGCCGATGCCCCTGATCGTCTCTATCGATTCGCGGGCACCCGCTCTGCCGAGTTTCTTTCGCAAGCTCTTAACATGACTGTCGACCGTCCGCTCTCCGCTCGGCGCATGTTTCCAGACCTTCTCAATGAGCGTCTGCCGTGACAGGACCAGGCCCGCGTTGATTATGAGGCACTGGAGGAGATCGAACTCCATCGTCGTCAGGTCCACCTCCTGCCCGTTTACACTGCAGACCCTCCTGTCGCGGTCGATTCGTATTTCGTGTACAGTCAGCACACGGTTGCGTGGCTCGCCCGATGACCGGCGAAGTATCGCCTTGATTCTCGAGGTGAGCTCGCGGACGTCGAAGGGCTTTGTCAGGTAGTCGTCGGCCCCCAGTTCGAGTCCGAGGATCTTGTCTGTCGCATCATCGAGGGCGGACAGCATTAGAACGGGCGTGTTGCCTTTTGCGCGCAGGTCTTTGAGCACATCGAAGCCGTCGACATCGGGAAGCATGATGTCGAGGATGACAAGCTCGAATGACTGCCTGGCCATGGCCGCGTGCGCCTCGCCGCCACTGCGCGCGACTTCTACCTCGTGACCGTACTTGCGGAGATTGTACGAAACGAATTCGACTATCGATTCCTCGTCATCGACCAGGAGAATTATCGCCATGTTTATACCCCCTTACGAAACCTGCGATAAAAACTATACAGCAACCGCTCAGGCAAAGACAACGCGGCTCGAGTCGTATCGATCCTCATCTTTATCGAAAGTGCCTGGCGTCATGATCCGAGGAGTTGACTAAACCCGGATTTCTCATGTGGATTAAATGTGGATGGAACTATCGATAACGACCAGAACCCAAGCGAACCCACGAGCAACCATCAGTAACCAATAAGCACTCTCGCTTCCCATAACCAAGCGCAACAACGGCCACCCACCGCTATTCCCTGCTGTTTTGCCCATTCTGATAGTTTCATTAGTATAGCATATCATTATATGCAACATAATGCTATATATTAGTTAATTGCTAGTGACCCCTGCGATTTCCAAACCCTTATGGTTTCGAGTAGTTATGTAGATTCAGCCTGGAAGGCTACGCCACTCGGGTCAGTTGTGAGAGAGCCGGGACTGAGAGTCACGGCTAAATGGCACTGACTGAAAAGAAGACCCCATTCTTGCCCTTCCATCCCCTCTCTCTCCAAGGGACAGGGTGAGGGGAGCCTTCAGTCAGAGTACCCCCCGATAGTGTCCGTGCCCGCGCCGCGGCTGTTCCAGTACATAGCTCGCTCCACCATTATCTTCTTGCCGGAGGTCTTGCTGGTGACCACGATAGCCGCCCGCCCCTGAGGTAGCGCATCCCCCATGCTGTAGGTCTTGCGCGAGTTCGCGGGAACGGTGTCGGTGAAGGTCACGTTGCCCTCTCCGGTGGGGGTAAGGTAGCTTATCTCCACCGTGACGTCCGTTTCGTTGGGGTTCATGACAAGTGTCCAGGTCTCGTAGTCGCCATAGGTCTCCCCGTCAGGCAGATAGAAGGTGGTGTGGGGAGAGTCCATGCCTACCGAAGCGTGGCAGGCCTCGCCCAATGGGGTATCAGCACCCCAGTACATGGCCCTCTCCGCGATTATGGGGACCGAGCCGTGCACGTGGGTGGAGAGATCAGTACCCGGTAGCACGTCGCTAACGCATATAGTCTTTCGAGAGTTGGGGTCCATCTGGAAGGCGGGTTGCTCCTGTGGCCCTTCCGGTGTCAGGTAGGTGACGGTGACGTCCGCAGGCTCATCGCTCGGGTTCTGTACCAGCACGTAGGTGGTAAATCCCCAGTCGGTGGTGCCCTCTGCCAGGTAGAAATCATTTGCCGGGGTGGTGGTGCCTATGGAGTCGTGTCCCTCTCTCCTGTTGTTCCTGTACATGGCCCTCTCGGGGATTACCGGTATGTCGGACTCCACCTTGATGGAGGCGTCTTTCTGCCCTATGTCAGTCTCCATGTTGAATGAGGCGCGGGAGTTGGCCGTCACTGTCTTCTCGAAGACCTGGGAGGCCTCCCCCTCTATCATGTAGGTGATGGTGCAGGAAGCATCCTGGTCATTGGGGTTCTGCACCAGGAGCCAGGTCTCGAACCCCCACTTTGATGAGCCCTCGGCCAGGTACCAGGTCTTTGCCGGTGCGGTGACCCCGATTGATGAGTGTCCCTCTGGTGATGGGGCTCCCGGGCCCGTCCAGATCATCCTCCTGTCCACCGCTATGGTCTTGCCCTCCTTGCACTCCACCTTGGTGGAGAAGTCGGTGGAACCCAGGTCATTGAGTGGGTTTATTGTGGTCTGGGACATGGCGGGAAGGGCCAGGGCTGCTCTCGTTCTCGGTCCGTCCTTGGTCATATAGGTGACCATGACGGTTACAGGGGTCGCGTTGGGGTTCTCTATGGTTACGTAGGTTTCGAAGCCGTAGTCGGAGGTGCCTTCTGATAGGTACCAGGTTGAACTGGCCGACTCTTCGATCGTAAAGGTCTGGGCGTTTGATGTCTCTCCACCGCGGTTCAACACAGTCACGCTTGCCACCCCTGGAGAAGCTATGTCCTCTGCTGTTATCGATGCTTTAAGTTGGGTGGGCGATGAGTAGGTGGTGTTGCGATCTTCGCCTTTCCAT
>JAHIMR010000111.1 GCA_018896525.1 Actinomycetota bacterium | reverse complement strand
GGCTCGCGTAATCAGGAGCAGAAGTTCTACTTCTCTGGCGAACCCTTACGTCAGTCGTGAAGTCATCTTCAACGCTTTGCAAGACCAGTTCTCGGCAAACGTTGAACGATACCCTTGTTGGCCCAATAATACGGTTGATAAAGGACGCCGCTATAGTCCGGCTGGGGCCGGCGTGCCACGGGGCATTGCCAAGTCCAAAGAACTCTGTGGGAACAAAATACCATAGAAGTTCCGACTATCAGTTCGAAGCGCTTGTGAAGTTGTAAAAGGTGTTAAAATGAATCAAGGATTGGATGGTGACTTGTGGAGGCACGGATGGATTTCAAAGTCGTTCTTGAATACGACCCGGACGAGAGTTGCTGGGTGACCTACGTCCCCGCACTCGACAACATATCCACCTGGGGAAAGACCAGGGAAGAAGCAGTAGAGAACACTAAAGAGGCGATAATCGGGTATGTAGAGGCCGCGAGGGAAGAGGGACTCCCGACTCCACTCGGAAAGACTATTGAGATCACCGAGATCAAGGTCGCCGTTTGACATGACTGCCCCGGGTCTCTGGAAAAGATGTAGTTACTGCTTAACTCAACGGAGGCTTCATGCTGTCGACGATTCTCGGGTCCACCCTTCTGGGCATGGACTCCCACACCGTAGGGGTGGAGGTGGACGTCACCTCCGGCCTCCCCCGCGCCCCGGACGATCCATCTCGACTACGTGGGCGGTCCCGCGAAGCTCGCGGGGATTACCCAGTCATAACAATGGGGTGCTTCGCATTCCGGAGTTGAGTGGACCCCCCCTCGGGACCCGTCCTGTTTCCGGTCCGGCCCAAACGTTGAAAGGTGATGCCCTGTGTACCAAGGCCTGATGTATACTAGCCAATGATGAATCGACTGGCGACACGGCGATTCAAGAAAGGAGGATCATGAGCTCTTTCTCTCAACTATCGACCACAACCGACAACGAGGAAGAAGCCCTGAATCTCGCGAGACTCCTTGTTGAACAGCGGCTGGCCGCGTGTGTTCAAGTAGTCGGACCGGTCAAGAGCGTGTATCGGTGGGAAGGCGAGATCGAACAGACTGAAGAGTGGGTCTGCCTAATCAAGACTAGAGAAGATCTGTTCGAAGAAACGAAGGAACTCATCGAGGCGAATCATTCATACGAGGTGCCCGAGTTCCTGTCAATACCCATCATCGACGGGAGCGAAGGGTACCTTCAGTGGCTCGATAGCAACTTGGCCGAATGAGGCACCGTTCTTCAGGAGCACATCACCTTGGGAAACATCTCGTATCTTCCCCAGCATGTGATCGATCTGGTACCTCTACTGCCCCGTAGCCCACCCTGGCATTTCCCATGACCATCCCGGCGGCACCGGCTGTCGGGATTACCCAGTGCACCGTCCCATAGGTAGCCTTACGCACCGAGAGCGCCTAGGCGCCGCGCCAGCAAGGCGCGCGACCGAGGCGTACTCCTGCAGTACGGCGAGGGAGCGGAACGCAGCTGGAGTGGATGCATCGGCGATCGAATGCCAGGTTATCTATGGGACGGTGCACTAGAGTCCATCCCGTGTGCTAATATAATAGCAAAGCAAGCAATATCCCTCGTGATGCTTGAGCCATAGAACCAACTTCTCACGAGACAGGAGGTCGGGATGGGCGATATCCGAGCACTCTCGCGGATCACGGAGGAGCCTGTTCCCCTGTCAGCCGAGCAGCGGAGCGCCGTCACATCAGGAAGTCGTTACGTGCGGGTGATCGCCGGAGCGGGGACCGGAAAGACGGAAACGATCATCAGGCGGACAGTCTATCTTCTCCTATACGATGGGGTCGAGCCGGGAAAGATCGTCGCCTTCACGTTCACCGAGAAGGCGGCGGTGAGCATGAGAAACCGTGTATACGACCGGCTGAAGCGGCTCGGGAACGAGGAGGGGTGCGCGAGACTCGGCAGTATGTACATTGGCACTATTCACGGGTTCTGCTTGCGGCTGTTGGAGGAGCACTTCCGCTACGGGGACCATGACGTGCTGGACGAAAACCAGGAGTTCGCGTTCCTGACCAGGAATGGCTGGAGCCTGGGCTTGGGCTTGGGCAAGGGAGGAAGATACGACAGGAACTGCCAGGCGTTCCTGCGTTCGGTGAACGTCGTCAACGACGAGCTTCTGGACAGGGGCGAACTGGTCAGACTCTCACCGCGGTTCGGCGGGAGGATGAGGCAATACGAGGACCTGCTCGAGCGGCATCGTTACATCACGTTCGGAGGCTTGATTTCGAGGGCAGTCGCGTCGCTCCGCGAGAACCCCGGCGCCGTCGACTTCATAGAGCACCTACTGGTCGACGAATACCAGGACATCAACCGTGCACAAGAGTGCCTGATAAGATCAATAGGGGAGGGTGCGGCCGTTTTCGCGGTCGGTGACCCGCGCCAGAGCATCTACCAGTGGCGGGGCTCTGACGAGGCCTGCTTTGACGATTTCACGAGGCATTTCGAGCACGTCAGGACCTTGCCGATAAGCGAGAACCGCCGAAGCGTCCAGAGGATCGTCGAGCTCGCGAACTCCTTCGCGGACACTTTCGAGAGGCGGCGGTACAAGCATCTCGTACCGACGAGAACGGGTAGGGGTCACGCGTTCCTGGTCGAGTTCGAGACGCCAGGCGACGAGGCCGAGTGGGTTGTCGGCGAGATCGATAGGCTCGTGAGCGGCGGATCGTGCCGCAACGGCGACTGCGCCGTACTGTTAAGGAGCGTGACGACGTCCGGACCGCCTTTTATCGAGGCCCTCAGAAGGCGGGGCATGCCCTACGTCGCGGGGGGGAAGGTGGGGCTGTTCCAGCGGGACGAGGCGCAGGCTGTGGGCCGGTTGCTCGCCTGGCTCTCGGACGACGGTTTCTGGGTGGAGGACCCCTGGAACTGGTACGGCAGGACCACTGGTGACGGGCTCCTGGAGACGGGGATCGCCCTGTGGAGGGACGCCACGGGCCTGGAGGTCTCGAAAGAGAGACTGGCCCGGTGGAGGGGCAGCGTCCACACCGGCGGGTTCGGGAACCTGACGGAGGCCTACCAGGAACTGCTCGACACTCTCGGGTTTCTCGACCTCGACTTCTCCGAGGCGGGGCATGCCGCCGCCGCGGCGAACCTGGGCGCCATGAGCAACCTTCTGACCGACTTCGAGACCCCGATGCGGCTGGGCGGCCGGAAGCCCGGATGGGAGTCGGTGGCGAAGAACCTCTGCTGGTATCTGAACACCTACGCGACCGGGGCCTATGAGCAGGCGCCGGCCGAGGGATTGGGCGGCCTGGACGCCGTGGCGTTGATGACCGTACACCAGGCGAAAGGCCTCGAGTGGCCAGTGGTGTTCATCCCCGCCATGACTTCCTCGAGGTTCCCGTCGAAGATGGTCGGCAGGAGACAGGAATGGCAGTTGCCCCGCCCGATGTTCGCCGTTGACCGCTACGAGGGTAGCGTCGACGACGAGCGCAGGTTGTTCTACGTCGCGATGACGCGCTCGAAGGACATCCTGTGCATATCCAGGTTTCGCCGTATCAGCAACCCCTGCGGCGAGAGTGCGTTCGTCGGCGACCTGGGGGCGGGGTTGCGTCGCCTCGAACCCGCGGAGGGATTGCCCCCCGTCGAGATAGGGAGTTCGCGGGAAGACGAGATCCGCACCTTTCAAGCAAGCGAGGTATTGACGTACCTGAGGTGTCCCCACCTGTACCGGATCCGGGAGATATGGAACTACCGGCCGGGGCTGGCGACCCGGATGGGTTACGGAAAGAGCCTGCATTACTGCCTCCGCTACGCGTCTGAGCTCGTCCGCGAAGGGATTGAAGTGAAGGACGCGATCGCCGTCGCGATAGAAGAGCGATTCCACATGCCGTTCGCGGGTCGCAAACAGCTCGAGACGATGAGGGCTGAGGCGGAACTGGTCCTGCTCCGCTTCGCCGAGGAGCACGCGGATGACATGGGACGGATCGAAGAGGTCGAGACGAGGCTCGAGTTCCCCGTGAGGAGGGCGAACATCACAGGCAGGGTCGACGTAATAATCCGCGGTGACGATTACAGGGAAGTCCGGGACTACAAGACGACGGACACGGTGGCGACCCTGAGCGATATGTCTTTCCAGGTCTGTCTGTACGCGAGCGGACTCGGGCTGACCGGCAGACCGGTCGACAGGGCCACCATAGCCTACCTGAACGAGTCAAGACTTGAGGAGATCACACTCTCTCCCCGCCGCCTGCGCGGGGCGGTGGCGACAGCCGAGCGCTGCATCGAGGGGATACTGGAGCAGCGGTTCGACCCCAGGCCGGGGGAACACTGCGCTACTTGCGACTATTCGAGGATCTGCCGGAGTGACCGAGGACTGTGAATGAGGCGAGGTGAACTACCGTTCCCCGAAGGAAGGGGCTTCCCGCTTCTCAGAGGATGTCACCCCGACCCCAGTCGGGTCACCATCCCCTCCACGGGCAAGCCGGGTGGTCCCCTCTTGAACCTATGACCATCGCCGACGCCACGTCCCTGTCCGCCGTGAGACCGCACCGTGGACAACGGTGTACCCGGTCCTT
>JAHIMR010000110.1 GCA_018896525.1 Actinomycetota bacterium | reverse complement strand
CGGGACGGTCCGAAGTCACGCCTGTGGAGATTCGGGTGACCTGACTGAGCGATTGGTCGGGGTGACCGGGTCGTTGAAGCAGGAAAAGTTCCCTTCTTCAAAGTAGGGAAGCCCCTTCCGTAAGGGAGGGGTAGTTCACGCGTCCGACTGGAGCACTTGGGGGCGCTCGCTCAGGCTCAAGTCAGCCTCCGACACCAGGCGTGGCGCAGCTCACGAAGTGTCAAAGCAGAGACAGGGTTTGGCCAAATCACTCGAAACGCACAAGGACGGCTGCAGACTGCCGGTTGCGACGAATACATCGGGAAACTACTGATACAATACCTTCTGAAAAACGAAGTTGATAAACAAGGATTCAAGCATGCGCGCCACGATAATGCAGAGACTGCGGGTCATGCTGGTGACCGCATATGCCACTTTGCGCATCACGATTATCGTCCTGTATCGCGTCAATCTCCGGGGCGGCTACCCGCGCGAGTACGGCGACAAATGGCTGAAGTGGTGGGCGGGCAAGCTCGTGGGTGCCGTCAGGATCAAGTACGTGGTGCACGATCCCCACGGGCTGGAGATCGAACCGGGAAAACGCTATATCATCATGTCCAACCATCGCAGCCATTACGATATCCCCCTCGTGGTACTCAGCCTGCCGGGCAGCATCCGCATGCTTACGAAGAAGGAGTTCTTCAGGGTTCCCCTATGGGGCAGGGGGCTGAAGGCCGGCGAATTCATATCAATCGACCGCTCCGACTTAGAAAAGGCCAAGAAAGACCTCGCCGCTGCTAGAGAGAAGATGGAGAGCGGCGTCGTGCTCTGGATCTCGCCGGAGGGGACCCGTTCGCGGAGTGGGCGGCTCGGGCCTTTCAAGAAAGGCGGGTTGATCATGGCAATCGAGTCCGGCGCCACGATCATTCCGGTTGGGATACAGGGAACCGAAAACGTGCTGCGCCCCAAGACCACGGAGTTCTGCTTCGATCAGGACGTCAGGATCGATATCGGCTCCCCGATAGATGCTTCCCGCTTTACCGTTGAACAAAAAGACCTGCTTCTCGAGGAGGTCCGCGGATCGATTGCGGATCTGTGTGGTGAGGGCGACTGCCCGGCTGACAACAAGTAGCGCACCGGCCTTTCTGTCTGAAACGCGCACCGAGAAAGGCAATCCCGAGACACGATTCCGGCAACGCAGGCTCGACAGGCGTAGAATGGGCGATAATACCTGGAATACGATTCACAGGGACACATTGGTCGCGACAGGCTGAATCAGGTGCATGGTCCACCCGGATGGAAGATGGAGGATTTTCAAGATGAGGGCAGGCACGGCGGGGCACCGGGAGCAGCCCGGGCGAGAGCTTTCCCGCCATGAAACAGCTGACGCACTGCAGAGCCGTTTCGCATGGAAACATGGCCTGTTCTCCTCACTGCTCGTGAGGACACTCTCCCTCTTGCTGGACCCGCTCGAATGCGGCACGTACAGGGGTAGGGCTCTTGACGGGGAGCCGCACCGATCGTACCCGGTAGTCAACACGCCGCTTACCGTATTCTTCATTCCCGAAGGCCGCTGGCAAAGACTGTTTCTGGCCGCAAGGCTCAGGGCCACCGGTCCCATCAACATCATCCAGGACCCGGCGGCGGACGTAAGGCCTACAGAATACGCGGATCAGGGTAGGAGGTTAGGGAGCCTCAGGCTGGAGTCGCTCGTCACCATCCAGCGCGCGAGTAGGGAAAACACCATCATCGTGCCGGTCACCCGCGCCTTCCACCAGCATCACCCTGAAGCTCCCGCCACAACGTTCTTCACAAGGCTCTACATGTTCACACCGATGCACGTCATAAGGCGGGCTTCGAGCCTTGTCAGGACGGTCCATACCGCAAGACTCAGGAACTGCAGGCCCATAGACCTCGCGGACTGGCTCGATCGTAATCCGCAAACAGGCCCGTTCTCACAGGCCACCGCCCTGCACAACGAGGTAATCGGCCGCATCGAGTCCGAGTATCGTGCTTGCGCCGGACCTCCGATTCCACAGCCATGGCAGGTCAGGAAATCCGTTCTCCGCGACCCTATCCTCGTTGAGTTTATGAGGGAGCATGCGGCTCGGGAGGACATAAGCTCGAGGAAGGTCTCCAGGGAAGCGCGCGCCCATATCCGCGAGATAGCATCAAAGATCAGGGTAGGGGTCTTCCGCTATGCCGGCATATTATTGAACGTCGGATTCGACCGGCTTCTTACAGGCTTCGATGTCGACCGGGAAGGCATACGGTTCATCTGCGAATGCGACAGCCGGTCACGCCTGGTGCTCGTCTGCTGCCACAGGAGCTACATGGACCCGTTGATCCTGGCATACGGTATCCTCCGTTCCGGCCTCACGGCTCCACAACAGGCCGCGGGCATCAACCTCAACATCTGGCCGCTGGGCTGGGTGCTCAGGAGATGCGGGGGCTTCTACCTGCGCCGTTCGTTCGTGGACCAGCCCGTATACAGGGAAGCGTTCAATGCCTACGCAAGGCGGCTGCTGGCCGACAACTACATCACCGCGTTCTACATAGAGGGAACCAGGAGCAGGGATGGCAAGATGCGGAAGCCGAAGACGGGTTTCATGAAGATACTCGACGAGGCCATGCAGTTCGGGGCCTGTGACGGAATTACGGTGGTGCCCGTCTATCTCGGCTACGACAGGGTGCCGGAGGAGGGTGCGCACGTCAGGGAGATGGCCGGCGGGCATAAGATCACAGAGACGATGGGGCTGTTCAAGCGGTTGTACAAATCGATCACGAACAAGATTGGCCGAGCCTACGTCGAGTTCGGTACACCAATGGATTTCACAACCATCGTAAGCGAACACGGCCTGGACGCCGCGGCCGACCTGATATGCGAGAGGATAGATTGCATCACCGTCGTCACCGCGAGGTCCCTGGCCTCGTGCGCGCTGCTGTCGTCCGGCCGGCATATGGTCTCGGTGGATGAGTACGAGAGGGCGGCGGATGAGATACTGGGAGTGTGCCGGCAGCTGGGGTTACCTCTCGCCCCCGATGCCGACCCGACAGGCATACGGGCGGCTGTCGACCGGCTTGCCGATGAAGGTCGCGTCGTCGTCGAAAAGAGCGAGGCGGGTGTTGAGTGTTTCCTCGTCGAGGGCGACCGGCGGCGATTCCTCGAATACAACAAGAACATATTGCTCGCGCACCTGCTCGGGCCTTCACTCGCGGCCCTCGCCGAACAAAGTGAAGTGCGGGCAGGTGAAGCGCTCTTCTTTCTCAAGCGCCTCTTCGCCGAGGAGTTCGTCTACGGTCCGGGGTTTTCCAGCCAGGCACGGTTGTCCGTAGGGTGTTCAGGCTCGGAAGTGCTCACGTCTTTTCTGGACTCTTTCCTGGAAGGATATCTCGTCGCCTGCAGTGCCATAGGCACGATCTCTTCCGGAGCACACGTGGGCACGGATAAGATGGTCATGCGCTGTTTTACGGAAGGCGCGCGGATGCTCGAAGAAGGTTCAATACAGCGAGTAGAGTCACTTTCGCGAATCGTTTTCGAGAACGCCTTGAAGTGTTTCGGGAACATGGGGCTACTCTCCAGCTTCTCCGGGGGTGTCGGTGGCGGAAAGGAAGAGACGATGTTGACCCGGGGCGACCTCTTCGAACAGGGAAGCAGCCTCGAGGAGCGAATCGGGTCTTTTCTAAACCGTGACAGGTCAGGGGCACGTCAAGGTTCGCAGCCCGGTGACGGGCTGCTGAGAGGCGAGGGTGCGGTCCGGCCTGAAGACAGGAAGACGGGAAAATAAGACAGCCGGCGAGGCTTAAGCAAGCGCTGCCGGCTGTCTCACTAAAGCATAGCCGGTGGTCTCTTTTTAACATCCTGAATCCTGACGGGGTGAACATTTGAGGTGTTAACGGCGTGTTCTAAAGACTGATCTCTCATGTAGGTTTTGCCAACATTTTGCCAACATACTGAAGGGTATTGGATGGTATAGAATGGCATGAGAAGTGGTCGACTCTATCTAAATCCCGCACAGAACGGTACTAGTAGATGGTATTAAATGGCATAGGCGGGGTTCGAGTCCCCCCTCCGACGGCCATCACAAGCGCTACGGAATGTCAATCTAATCTAATGTGGCGGTACCGCGATCTTCTATATGCTTGCAGGGGCTGTCTCTTCTTTACCCTCGTGCGATTCGAATACAATAACGTTCCCGTCAGGTGACCAGCTGGGTGCGCTGTTCTCGTGGGTCTCGTTCCATGTGACCCTTATGGGCTCACCACCGCTGGCGGGTATTATTAATATGTTCGGCATCTGTATGCCGCCATAATCGCTGGAGTACACGATCCATTTCCCGTCCGGTGACCAGCTGGCGTCCGTATCGGATGACTGAGAAGCGGTGACTTTTCTTAGGTCGTTACCGTCCGGCGCTGTTGTGTAGATGTCCCAGTTATCGCTTCCTGCCTTCCTGCGCTGGAACAGGATGCGGTCGCCAGTCGGAGCCCAGTTGGGCTGCCGGTCATCGGCGCCAGCGGTGAGCCTCGAAAGCCCGGTACCATCCGCGCGGACCTTCCAGATGCTCCCCTGCTGGGCCTCCTCCGTGTTTCCGGTGTCCATCTCGAATGCCAGCCACTGCCCGTCGGGAGAGAAACTGGGCTCGATGTAATATGTCCTGTCATTGTGTTTCGTAACCTGATCGAGGTCGTTGCCAACCTGGCCTATCGTCCATATGTCTTCCCTGCCGTTCATATCTGAGGCAAACGCGATTCGCTTTGTGGCTCCATTCCAGGAAGAACCAGGAAGGTTCACGCAATCATGGTCCTCATTGTCGATTAGCTCGGTCAAGTTACTGCTACCAAAGGACAATGTGAAGAGACCCGCCGGCCCCTCGTTGTAACCCTTGTGGAACAGCGTGAATAGTAACGTCTTGCCATCGGGGGAGAAGGCCGGATTCTGAGCACTGACTGCGGTTGGGTCCGAATAGACCAACCGATTGCTGATACCTACGAGAATCGGTCTGCCAAGAATAGTTTCCTTTGCGCCAATGAGCCTGTCGAATGCATCGGCGAGTTCGGGATTGTCCTGCACCCGCATGTCCGTATCATGAGCAGGGTCATTATCATTTTCCCATTTCTCGTTCCACCAAGAGAACCCGGCGACCCTGGGCCACCTCAGATCAGTCAGGTCCCGAAGCGCTGATTCGGCCCACTGAGCCTGGTCCGCATGCGGATTCCCCGATGTTGCACCGAACTCGAACACGAAGATGGGCTTGAAGGGTGAGAGGGAGGCGACCCTGGGATAGGCGCTGTCCATTATGCTCCGAAAGGAGTCGCTATAGTCATCCATTGGTGCTTGAGGCCCGTAGGCGCTGACCCCGATCCAGTCGATCCACTGATTACCGGGGTAGTAATTCTCGAGCCTGTTCCAGGATTCCTCTGGCTGGTCATCTCCGTTGGCGTGGAAGACCCAGGTGATGTTGCTTGCTCCGGCGGACTTCATTAGCTCGATGATATGGCGGTAGGCGTCGCGGAATCGTTCCGGGCCGTCAGGCTCATTGGGGTCACCGTATCCTGTCGTGGCACCGCCCCCGTTCCACTTTCCGTTCCAGGGGAACCACTCCCCGTTGACCTCGGTTCCGTACTCTACCAGCATTGGGGTTCCGAAGTCCCTGGCGGATTCGGCCCAAGCCCTTAGGTCGGGGTCGAAGTCGCCACGGATTATTCTGTCAAGAGTAAACGTTGGCTCGGGCGTGGGCCAATCTGCGCTACTCATTAACATCAAGCGGATGAACGGGATGCTACCGCGTGCCCTGATCCAGGATGCAGTCTCAAGCGGGAAGGTGCGATTCCTGTACCAGTTATTCGAGAAGTACACCCAGGCGACCCGCTTGCCCACAGCCTTTTCGTACGACGAGACGTCCGAGGTGGTTATGTCGTCCTCCTCGCCGGTAACCCCTCCGGGGAATACACCGTGATACATGCTGCCGGCCGGAGGGACTGCCAGGCGCCACTCGCTTGCTGATGTCGCCCCCATGGCGTCGTGCCCGCCCGTGAGACCGTTGTAGTCGAAGTAAACGGGGCGCTCGGCTATTATCTGCTGGCCGTTGGTGCATTCCACCATGCACGAGAAGTCGTGGGCGGGGTCGTCGCCGGTGCCGAGCTTAGCCCTGGGCGAGACCGTCGAGCGGGAGCCGGGGGCAACCGTGACCTGGTCCGTGTCGGTGGTGCCGTCTCCCTTCATGTAGGTGATAACCACCTGGGCTTCGGTATCACCGGGGTTCTGT
>JAHIMR010000109.1 GCA_018896525.1 Actinomycetota bacterium | reverse complement strand
GCCGCCACCGTCAAGGTCTCCTCGCGGGTGGTGCCGTCACCCAGCATGTAGGTCACCTTCACCTCGGCGTCACCCGCCCCCGGGTTCTGTATGCAGAGGTAAGGGTCGAACCCGGGCCGGCAGGTCCCTTCCGCGAAGTAGAAGGAGCTGTGTTCCACCGTCAGGCCTCCGGACAGCGGGACGGGCCTCTCGTCTTCTGTTACGATGTTGACCTCCCTGGGCCCGGCGTCGGCGTCCTTGGAGATGGTTATTGTCGCGGTCGCGTGTGTCTCGTCGGTCACAGTGGTGGAGATGACCGATACGCCCTGCCCGAAATCGGCGGCGCTCTTGCCGTCCTCGAAGTGGGTGTTACTCCCGACGATCTCGACCCGGGCGGTCTCTCCTATCCTTGCCGTGGCGGGAGAGCACGACTCTATGGATATCGTCTGGCCGAGGAGCACCGTGCCGTTGTCACCGACCGCCCAGACATGTTCCGAGTCGAGCCCGGATACTCCCGAGAGGCCCAGAACGGTGCCGCTCTCCTGCTCGCTCCAGGAGGTCCCGTCGAAGAAGAGTATGGTGCCGCTGGACCCTACCGCCCACACGTGTTGCCCGTCGAGCGCGTAGACGCCGCATAGCTCGTCGGTAACCCCGCTCGCCTGCCGGCTCCAGGAGGTCCCGTCGTAGAACACGATGGTCCCGTCCCAGCCGACCGCCCAGACGTGGCTCGCGTCCAGGGCATCGACGTCCCACAGGATGTCAGCAATGCCGCTCGGTTGGTCGTTCCAGGCGGCGCCGTCATAGAAGCGGATGTGACCGCCGGTACCGACCGCCCAGACGTGGCTCGCGTCCAGGGCATCGACGCCGCGCAGGTCGTATATATAGCCGGTTTCCTGGGTGACCCAGTTTGTTCCGTCGTAGTAGACGATGGTACCGCTCCACCCCACCGCCCAGACGTTGCCGGCGTCCAGCGCGGAGACGCCGACGAGGTAACTGCCGGTTCCGCTCGCCTGGTTGCTCCATGATGTCCCGTCGAAAAAGACAACCCTCCCGTTGTTTCCCACCATCCACACGTTGTTCTGGTCGGCGGCCGATATGCCCGCGAAGGTCCCGACGCCCCCCGTTTCCTCCTCTGACCAGGAGGCTCCGTTATAGAACAGGGACTTGCCCGAATCTGCCGAGGCCCACAGGTGGGATGCGTCGGCGCACGAGACGCCGCTCAACTGCCGGTTGGAGCCGGTGTCCTGCTTGACCCAGGCGTACGAGACGTCGGCGCCGGCCGCCGGCATAGGAAGCAGGCATGACAGGAGCAGGATAACCCCGCAGAAAACGCAGACTGACTTCGCGGCTGTTGTTCTCAAGACGAACCTCCCATGGTCGTTGACACACTCGCCCGGACGTTTCCGGCGGGCGGGACGGCAGGGATGACGACAGCCCGCCAACCGGCTTTACTGTACTTTATACGACCGGGAGGCGCGGATATGAACAGTAGGGAGTGGCTAACCGGGCTGAACCGGAAGACGCGGATATCAAGACCTGGACCCTTGCGTCAGACAAGCGGCGGCCAGACAACTGTTTTACCCACTAAACAATGTTAAAAAGGGGCCTGGCCCCTTTTGCACACAACCTCGCCTACCGGTGGCGTAAGGGGAAGCGCACCGGCGACGGCGACGCGCCGGACAGGTCCGCGGCCCCGGGATAGTGTTCGCGGCCGGATTCCATTAGTATTCTTGGTATGTATCCTGTGGTTTCCGCATACCTGGCATTGCCGGCCCTGAAGGTTGTACCGTGACCGGCCGGGCGGCGTTGCCACGTGAGGCCGGTGTCGTGGTGATAGGCGGCGGGGTCATCGGTTGCTCCATCGCCAGGGAGGTCACCAGGTACACGCCTGACGTGGTTGTCCTGGAGAAAGAGGCCGACGTCGCCGACGGCACCAGCAAGGCCAACAACGCCGAGGTCCACAGCGGCATCGGGGAAAAACACGGCACGCTGAAGCAGAAGCTGAACGTCCGGGGGAACCGGATGTACGAGGAGTTCGTGGAGGGCCTCGGAGTTGACTTCAAGCGGCAGGGCCTCCTCATCGTGATTACCCCCCGCTCTCTCCCGGACAGGATTACGGGGCGGCTACCCATCATCAGGAAACGCCTGCTCAAGGAGTTGGTGCCCCGGCTGATCCTGCTCAGTGGAAAGAGGAAGGGGATACCGGGGCAGCGCATCGTGGAGCGCGAGGAGATCTTCCGAATGGAGCCCAACGTCACCCGGGAGGCGATAGTGGGCGTCCACGATCCCACCTACGGGCTGGTGTCACCGTACAAGTTGACCATCGCCCTGGCGGAGCACGCGATAATAAACGGGGCGAAGGTGTTCCTCGACACCGAGGTGACAGGCGTGAACGTGGAAGGCGGGCGGGTGAAGGGGGTCGTCACCGACCGGGGAGAGATAAGCGCCCCCATCGTGGTCAACGCCGCCGGCGTCTTCGCCGACGAGGTCGCCGACATGGCCGGCGCCGGCGGATTCAAGATACACCCCCGCAAAGGGGCCACCCTGATATTCGACAAGGACACCACCACCGAGTACGTGCGCGGCAGCGTGGCGGAGGCCAAGCTGTTCGCGAAGAAGAAGAGCAAGGGTGGGGGCGGGATGCCCACCATCGAAGGCAACCTGCAACTGGGCCCCACCGCCATCGAGGTGGACGACAAGAACGACACCTCCATCTCCGCCGGGGAGATAGAGGAGATATTCGAGAGGTTCCATTACCTGCTGCCCGACTTCCCCCGGAGGTCGGTGATAGCGGCGTTCAGCGGCGTGCGCGCGCCAACCACCGACGAGGACTTCATTATCGGCCCATCCGAGGCCGCCAACGGGTTTGTGAACGTGGCCGGGATGCAGTCACCAGGCCTGGCGTCCGCCCCGGCGGTGGCGGAGATGGTGATGGAGATACTGCGGGACCTCGGGGTCCCGTCGGAGCACAGGCCCGGCTTCGACCCCGAGAGGCCTACCCCGGCCCTCTTCGCAGACCTGGACCGGAAAGGGCGTGAGCGACTCATAGAGGAAGACAGCCGCCACGGGCACGTGGTCTGCCGCTGCGAGCAGGTGACCGAGGCGGACGTGGTGAACGCCATCCACGGGATAGTGCCCGCAACCAACATGGACGCGGTGAAGCGCAGGACCCGGGCGGGCATGGGCAGGTGCCACGGAGGGTTCTGTGGAAACCGGGTGGCGGCGATCATCGCCCGCGAGCTGGGGATACCGGTGACGGCGGTGACCAAGGACGGTGGGGAGTCCCGCCTGTTCGCCGGGGAGACCAAGAGAATACGAAAAGGGAGTCCCTCGTAGCGCCGGCATCTTGCCGGCAACTGGACCGGCGAGGGAGACCAGGAGAACGCTGGATGGGAGTCCCTCGTAGCGCCGGCAACTTGCCGGCACCAGGGTCGGTGGAGGGAGACCAGGAGAATGCTGGAGGATAGCGGCTAGATGAAGAAGATAAGGAGGCCGGACATCGCGGTCATCGGGGCGGGCCCCGCGGGGCTTGCCGCGGCCCTGGCCGCCCGCGAGGCCGGAACTCGAGACGTCATGCTGATCGAGCGGGACATGGAACTGGGCGGGATACTGCCCCAGTGCATCCACGACGGCTTTGGCTCCATCGTGTTTGGGGAGGCGCTCACCGGCCCCCAGTACGCCCAGCGGTACATCGACAAGTTGAGCCGGACCGATATCGAGGTGAAGCTGAACACGCTGGTGCTGGAGATTAGCCCCAAACGGCGCGTCACCGCGGTGAACGCCCGTGAGGGGATAATCGACATACAGCCAAAGGCGATCGTGCTGGCCATGGGATGCAGGGAGCGCACCCGCCACCAGATACTTCTCCCCGGCTACCGCCCGGCGGGGGTTGTAAACGCCGGGCTGGCCCAGCGCTATATCAATATCGAGGGGCTGATGCCGGGCAGGAAGATGGTTATCCTGGGGTCGGGCGACATAGGCCTCATCATGGCCAGGAGGGTCACGCTGGAGGGAGCGGAGGTGGCGGGGGTGTTCGAGCTGATGGACCATCCCGGGGGGCTCACCAGGAACGTGGTCCAGTGCCTGAACGACTTCGATATCCCGCTCCACCTCTCGCATACCGTCACGTTCATCCACGGCAAGAAGAGGGTGGAGGGGGTCTCAGTGGCCGAGGTGGACGGCGAGTTCAAGCCGAAAATGGACACCGAGCGCTTCGTAGGATGCGACACGCTCCTGCTATCGGTGGGCCTCATACCGGAGAACGAGATATCCAAGAAGGCGGGCGTGGAACTGGACCCGGTGACCGGCGGGCCGGTGGTTGACGAACGGATGGGGACCTCCGTTCCCGGAATATTCTCGGCCGGCAACGTGGTGAACGTCTTCGACCTGGTGGATTACGTCTCGCGAACCGCCCAAGACGCTGGAAGGGGTGCCGCGGAGCACGTGCGCAAGCCGGTCAGGAGGAAGAAGCCGGTCCGGGTACTCCCGGGGGAGAACGTGAAGTACGTGGTCCCGCAACTGGTCCGCGACACCGGCGGGGACATGAGCCTTTACTTCAGGGTGGAACGTCCCCAGCGGTCGGTCGCGACCCAGGTGCTTGCCGGCGGCGAGGTAATATCCCGGCGCAAGGCGAAGATGGTCCGGCCCCCGGAGATGATAAAGGCGGACATCTCACCCGGGGACCTCGGGGACCGGGGAAAGGCCGGCCCGATCACGGTGGAGGTGGTTTCGACTGAAGAATAAGCACGACTTCATCTGTATTAACTGCCCCCTTAGCTGCTCGCTGGAGCTCATCGAGGAGGACGACCGTGTGCTGGAGGTTACCGGCGGCGACTGCAAGATAGGCGAGAGGTACGCCGCGGAGGAGTTCAGGGACCCCCGCCGGGTTGTGACAACAACGGTAAGGGTGAAGGGGGGAACGCTCCCGCTACTGCCGGTGAGGACAACCGGCGCGATACCGAAGAGACTGGTGGTGGACGCGGTCAGGGCGCTTGACCGGGTGGAGGTAGACGCACCGGTGGAGGAGGGGCAGGTGATCTACACTGACATCCTCGACACCGGGGTGAACGTGATATCCTCGAGAGAGCTTGACCGGGAGTAAGCTGCCTACGATGGAGATTGTGAGCAGAAGGGAGAAGAAGCGATGTGGGTGAGGTTTCGGGTCATACGTCCGATCGGTGACATGATCGCCGGCATGAAGAAGTACGACCTCAAGCATACCGGCAGCGAGAACGCGCCGGTCCGTGGGCCGTTCATTCTTGTGGCCAACCACCAGACAAAGGTGGACGCGTTCGCGATCGGCCTGGCGATAGGAGACACGCTGGCCCGCAGCAGGCTGGTCCCCTGGGCCAAGGTGGAGATAGGCAGGGGCATGGAGGGTATCCTGGGGTGGATACTGTGGAGGTTCCTGGGGGCGATACCGATAGACCGCGAGGAGAGCGAAACCAAGGGGGCGATCGCGAAGAGCCTCAACCTCCTCAGGCGGGGGAAGATAGTCTGCGTCTTCCCTGAGGGAACCCGATACCCCAACGGTGAGCTGGGGCCGTTCAGGCACGGTGCCGCCAACCTGGCACGGGCGACCCCCGTCCCCATACTGCCCGCGGTGGTCTACAACCGGAAGGAGGACGGTGGCGTCCAGGTGAGAATCGGGAAGCCGTTCTTCATGCCGGACAGGAAGTTCCGGCTGAGGTTTCTGCGGAAGGCGGAAAGGAAAGCGCAGGACCAGGTCAGCCAGCAGATAGACACACTGAAGAAGTGGAGCGTCACTGTCCCCAAGGACAGTAAAGGCATGAAGATGATCGCCGGCATGGTCAAGATCGTTACCGACGCCGTCTCCCGCAAGGATATAAGCTTCGACGTGATAAGCCGCCTTGCCGAGGTGAAAGACAACAGGTTCCTCCGCGAGAAGGTGTTCGAGTTGCTCCCCAGGGACTGGAAGAAGGTCGCGAAAAGGGAGCCGAAGGCCCGGCAGTGACCCTTGACGGGGTACTTAGTAGCGCTGGCAACCTGCCCGCTACAGAAACGCACCCAGGGGGCCAGGCCCCAAACGTGCAAAACGCACCCAGGGGGCCAGGCCCCAAACGTGCAAAACGCAAGAATTCGGCCCTCCCTGGTCAGGCCCCGGGCCGTCAATCGGCGGCCGTTTTCCTCTTTCGCCTTCTTTTACCGCTCTTGCGCTTGGAAACGACGTTGTCGACGAAAGCCCCGATCTCTTGCTGGATCATGCTCATCGGGTAGTTTCTCTTGTCGAACGAGTCACCCATCATGACCAGCGTCGGGACCCCGGTCTGCTTCATCAGTTCACGGCGCACGAAGGCAAGGGACCCGGCGGTGTGCTTGCAGGCGTGGTGCCCGCAGTAGATGCAGCAGTCGGCCCCAAGGTCCTTCACCACGTAACTGAGGTCCTCCAACCACCTGAGCGACATCGATTCCCCTCCCATCTGCCTTATCATGGGGAAGTTGAAGCCGATCTCCGAGATGCAGCGTAGCATGCTCTCCCTGGACGACAGGTCCACCGGCGGGAAGAACTGGACCCCAAGGATGTCACCCAGGATGGTGATTCCCCTCTTCTCCATCCAGGGATAGAATCCGTTGAGGTCAAAGAGTGCGGGGATGAACGTGATGTAGGCCCTGGCTACCTCCTCCGGGGCGGTGTACTCGCCGGTGCGCAGCCTTTCCCTGGAGAGGTCGATCATCCTCTGGAACAAGTCGACCGCCTCCTGCCTGCCCCACATCAGGCTTCTGAGCATGAACAGGTTGGCGTTGAATATATTATGCGCCGGGCACGGCCTGGCTTTCCTCAGCTCCCAGTACTCATTGTAAAGCTCGGCGAGCTTGTCTATCCGCTCCATGACGGTGCGGAGCTTCTGCGCGGAAAGCTCCTCGCCCGCGAACTCCTCGAGGTCCCCGATGAGCCTGCACAGGTACTCGTAGTAGAGCTCGCGGCCCCTCTCCGAGTCGTCGTTCGGCTTCTCCAGGATGAACTGGGGTACCCCCAGGTAGTCGGCGGCGAAGGCGTGGATCTTGGCGTTGGGGTTGCAGCTGCCGGGGGAGTTGGAGACTATGGCGTCCGGCCTTATTCCCGGCCCCATGAGGAACGAACCGATGGTCATGGTGTTGGCGGAGCACAAGGAGTCGGGGAGCCCCATGCCCATGGCGAAGTCCCAGAACCGCTCACCCTGGCCGGCGCAGACGTTCACCGCCAGGCCGGCGATGATCTCGGTGCAAACCGGGAAGAGGTTGTCGAACGCGAAGATCAACTCCGGGGGGAACGTGAAAGGTATGAAGACCAGTTTCTTCCTGCCCTCGTTCCTGGCGTCACGGGCCTCCCGGAGGATGTCTATCACCTTCTTGATGAAGAAGACCTCGACGCTCCTCGCGGACTTGATGTCGAACAGCCCCATCACCGTGTTCCTGATGTCGGGGTTCAGGTAGCCGGCAAGGCCCTCCAGCTCCTCGTCGCTGAAGTCGTCGGGGAACTCGTAGATCATGTCAAGCATTTCGATGGTGCGCTCGAAGGCGTTATCGCCTTCCCTGAGGAGTGTAGTCTGTGCCATCCGCAATCCACCCCGATTCGTCGCGCCTCGCAGCAAAATGATAACACGCGCAAGGAGCGACGTCAGGCCTTCTTATTATTCGCATCGCATGTGACACCAGAGAGACCTCCGGTCATAGTTTCCGGTTAAACCGGTCGTATCCCGTATATACTTGCTCAAGGGGAGGAAGTAACGGACCTGGCGGAACCATGGCCGAACCGAAAGTCAAATCAGTGAGTCACCAACAGCAGAGAAGACGGATGCTGACGGTCGCCGGACTGGGTATTGCCATCGGGCTGGTGGTGTTACTGGTTTCGTCGATAAACGTCGGCCCGCTGAAGAGCGGCGACTGGTTGAAATCCCTCGAGCTGAAAGGTTACGACTGGATGATGGCCCACTTCCCCCGGCCGATGGCGGGGGCGGGAGAGGGCGAGGGGCCGGTGGCCATAGTGGCCATTGACCAGGAGTCGATCGAGCAGTTGGGCCCCTGGCCGTGGGACAGGTCACTGCAGGCGCGGATGGTCGACAAACTCCACCAGGCGGGGGCCAGGGTGATAGCGATCGACATCCTGTTCTCATCGGCCGGGAGCGAGGCCGGGGACCAGGCCCTGGCCGGCTCAATGGAGCGGGCCGGCAACGTCGTTATCGCCAGTTCATTCTCGGGTTGGAGCACGGGGGGATACGAGGCGGTCAAGGTCAACCTGCCCCTGGAGATCTTCGGTGAGGCAGCCGCAGGAATCGGGTTTACCAACATACCTACCGACTCCGACGGGGTAAACCGCCGCGTCATTCTGACTGAGACTCTGGGGGGTCACGATTATCCGAGTTTCGCCGCCCTGTCGGTCGCCACCGGCAATAGTTACTGGTCGGTCGGGGAGATCGCCACGCACGTACCGGTCACCGGTGACGGCGAGATGTTCGTGAACTTCTCGCCTGACTTCAACGAGGCGACCCCGGCTTACTCATCTCTTGATGTCCTGGAAGGGAGGTTCAACCCCGACGCCTTCCGGCAGAAGGCGGTCTTCGTGGGGGTGACCGGAGGGGCGAAGCTCGACGCCTTTCCAACGCCGATATCCGGGAAGGAATCGTTAACCCCCGGGGTGGTTATCCAGGCGAGGGCCGCGGCGACGATAGAGAGCGAGGCGTTTATCTCAGCCACTCCACCGTGGGCGGGGAAGGTCATGGTCGTGCTGGTCGGGCCGCTGGTCCTCCTGCTTTTTCTGGGCCGCCGCATGTCGGTAGCGGTGGCGCTGGCGCTGGCCGGGATGGTTCTGCTGGTGCTTGCCGAGGGCCTCGCATTCAGGACGCAGGGGTTGTGGTTGCCGCTAATGACGCCGATCCTCGCCGGTTTACTATCGGTGGGAGGCGGCCTCTCATACCGGTACTTCGCAGAGGTGCGCAAGGAGAGGCAGCTCAAGGAGGTGTTCGGCAGATACGTCAGCCCGGACGTACTGGGGGAGTTACTCGAGGAACCGGAAAGCGCTTCGCAGCGGGGGCGGCAACTCGAGGCCTCGATTCTCTTCTGTGATATGTACGGCTTCACCACTCTTTCCGGCTCACGTGAGCCCCGGGAGGTCGTAGAGTTGCTCAACCGGTTTCTATCAGCGGTATCCCATGTGATATTCGAGCACGGTGGGACCGTGGACAAGTTCGTGGGGGACGAGGTGATGGCCATCTTCGGCGCCCCTATCAGCAGTCGGGACCACGCGCTGTGTGCCTGCAGGGCCGCCCTGGACATCCAGGCCGCCCTGGGAAAGCTTGAATGCGGGCCGGACACGCTGCTAAGGGCCGGTATCGGGGTGAACTCGGGTCAGGTTGTGGTGGGGAGCATCGGCAGCGAGAAGCGCATGGATTACACCGCGGTGGGTGATACTGTCAACATCGCCAGTCGCCTGGAGGGGCTTACCAGGGAGATGGACTCGGACATAATAATCGGTGCCGATACTTACCGGTTGGCCGGGGAGGCCATCGATGCCAGGCCCCTGGGAGCGGTACGGGTCAAGGGCAAGGAGGAACCGATAGAGGTTTACGGCCTGACCGGGATGAAGGAAGATTCGATACCGGGGGGTTGAGCCGCGGGGCAGGTTGAGAACCTGGTCCCCTCAAGGCGTGTTAGGGCCCTCGAGCTGATCGAGCTTTTCCTCCGCGGTGTTGCGGTACTCCGCCCACTCGGCGCTATCGCCGGCCAGGTCTCGCAACTTCCGGTACGCTTCAACCGCACCCCTTACATCTCCGAATTTCTCTAGGTCGACCGCGAGGTGGTACCAGGCATCCAACTGGTTTCCGTCAATCGAGAGCGCATCGCGGTAGGATGCCACGGCAGATTGCAGGTCCCCGAGGGCGTCGAGCACCTTACCTTTGGTAATGAGCAGGGAGACGATCACATCGGGGTCGGTGCCCGGGATAGCCAGGGCGTGCTCGACGTGGTCGAGGGCGGCCTGCGGGTTACCGGCCTCGACCAGGTACTCTGCCAGGAACCACCGGACGAACGGGTCGTCCGGGCTCACCTCCACCGCCTTCTCCAGCTCCGCGAGCGCCTGCTCCAGCCTGCCCTCTTCGTGGTAGAGGACCGCGAGGCTGGTCATGGCCAGGACATCGCCCGGGTTCAGCTCCAGTGCCTCCCGATACTCATTCAACGCTTCCTCCTCGCGGCCCAGCGCCACCAGCACCGACGCTATGCTGCTGTGATAGCTGCCGTCGTAAGGCGCCGCCTTCGCCGCTTTACGGTACTCATCCAGGGCGGCCTGGAGGTTGCCCTCGAGCTCGTAGGAGTAACCGAGGAAGAAGTGCTCGGGGGCCGACAGGTTCTTCTCGGGGGCGAGCTCGCGGGCCAGCCGCAGCTCCTCCAGGGAGCCGGCCGCATCACCGCCGGCCAGGAGCGTAAGCCCCAGGACCAGGTGAGAGAACCAGTCGTTGGGGTTAAGCTCCACCGCACGTTGTGCCGAGGCCCTGGCGTTTTCCATGTCGGCCATCATCCAGTAGGCGTGGGCCAGCTCCTCGTGGGCCAGCCAGTTGTCCGGCTCCAGCTCAACCGCCCTGGAGAAGGCGGACACCGCCTCCCGTGGCTTGTCGGAGAGAAGGAAGACCCAGCCCAGGTTCTCCAGCACCGCCACGTTGTCGCCTTTCAGCTCCAGGGACCTGTTGAAGCCGGCCAACGCCTCGGCGAGTTCCCCCTGCGCCATCTGAACCATGCCCAGGTTCTGGTACCCTATCGACTTCAGATTGTTATCATCCGAGCCCTCCAGTTGCTTAAAGCAACTCATCGACTCCTCGAGTTTGCCCTGGTCCATATAGAGAGTGCCAAGCGCGTTCCAGCTGGAGTAGTCGGCGGAATCAAGCTCCAGCGCCTTTTTCAGGGACTCCTCCGCGCGTTCGGCGTCTCCCCGGAGCGAGTAGCTGATGCCCAGTGCCTGGTATGCGCGCACCAGTGAGGGGTCGACGGACGTCGCTTCCTTGAACTCCTCTATCGAGCCGTCCAGGTCCTCATCGATGAACTTCAAGAATCCCAGGGCAACCAGGGGCCTGGCGTCCCGCGGGTCGAGCTTCCCGGCCTCCTCGAACCAGTGCTTCGCCTCCCCTTCATCGCCTTGGCCCAGCAGCGATTGTCCCAGGCCGTAGGCCGCCTCGAAAGACCCAGGGTCGGAGTCGTGGGCTTCCCCGTAGTACTCCTCGGCCCGCACCCACCGCCCGTCTACAAGTTCGACCTTGCCCAGCCCGGAGAGGGCCGAGCACAGCCCCGGCTCGTCCTCCAGCGCGGCGGCGAACTCGGCCTTTGCCTCGTCCCTCCCGCCGGAATCCAGCAACGCTCTTCCCAAATTGACCAGGGCCGCCACGTCCCCGGGGTCTTGCTCGAGATCGGCCCTGGCATCTGCTTCCGCTTTCTCTCGAGACTCCTTGTCGGAGTAGTAGGGATCAAGCTGCATTTCAACGTAGAATTGGTGTCCCAGCACCCAGGAGTTGATGTTTGAGAGCTCAACAACCACAGGCCTGGTAGGGGCCTTGCCCGGGACGGCGGTCGATTGCTCCGATTCCTTCACAAGGACCCGTCCCTGCTCGTTAGAAAACGCGACCTTTCCTGTGGCTACGGTGAGGACCGAGGTGCCTCCGGGCTCTACCTCGAGGTTCAGCTCGGTCCCTTCCACGGTGGCGACCGCCGCCGGGGTATCAAGTTCCAGGCCTTTATCGTTCCCGCTCTCCTCGAGCCATATTTCCCCCTGTGATACATTCATCCTGGGGGCGTCGCCGGTGAGTGCGGTGATTTGAAGGTAGGTGTTCCCGTTGACCTGGATCTCCTGCCCCCCGGAGAAGGACAGGACAAGCTTGGATGATTGGCCGGTCCGCACCATGTCGCCCTCGGAAAGGACAATTCCCCGGGACCCGGAAAGCCAGCTATCGGTACCCGCCCTGCGTATCTCGAAGTCGCCGGTGGAGGAGACAACCACCGCTGCGGGCGAGGCCGACACACGGGAGTTCTTGCCGCAAGATGTGGCGGTGGGGATAACCGAGACAAGGAGTACTATAAGTGCCGCCGCCAGGCACCCGGAGACGACCCGATTGTTCCCCCGCTTATGAACGTTTCGCGCTTCCGGTTCAGCCATTAGCGACATCACCTTGAGCGACAGCACCTGTAGCGTCCGCTGTCTTACATATGATGACGGGTTCTCCCTCGAATAGATTGACCGGTGCATGGAATACCCGCGCCGGGCGAAGAGTCGTTCCCTGCGGGGATGGTTGTCTAAGAGGAAAGCTACTCGGGAGAGAACGGGTTACCCGCTGCCTAGAGCTCTTCAAGGTTCTCGCCCAACACCGCCTTGCAGACGTCGGCGCGGCTGAGACTCCCTATGAGCTTGCCGTTCTTGACCACCGGCAACCGCCGAATCATCCTGGTGAGCATTATCTGCGCGGCACTTATCAGGGCGTCCTCCTCGGTGACGGTTATCGGCGTTGGGACCATTATGTCTTTTACCATGAGTTCGCGGATCTCCCTGCCCTTCTCCTCCATAATCTCGAAACCGGTGAGCAGGGGCAGGTCACTCTTGACGATCTCGTCGGGTTCGGGGATCACGGCGCGTATCAGGTCTCCTTCCGAGGCGACCCCGACCAGGTAGCCCTCTTTGTCAACGACCATTATGTCACTGGCCCCTGTCCTGGAGAGGAGCTCGGTTATGTCGCTGAGGCTCGCGTACATGGAGATCTTCATGGTGTTTGGATTGTAGGCATCGCCAACCAGCATACCGACCTCCGACTTGATTACCATGATTACTATATCACTTTGGCGGACATCGAACCTAATGGAGCCCCGGCTAATGGATATTCTGAAAGCAGAGGAAAACGAACGACGTCGTGAACAACACCCCGCCCATAACCAGCACTAATATCCTGACATGTGGCGCCTTGAACTTGGTGGAGATGCCGGCAAAGAAGAGGACCGAGGCGAACAGAACCGTGAACAGGACGTAGCGGTCCGACTGCTCGATTGCCTGGGTGGCCATCTCCTGTTTATCATCGGCGCTTTTCTGCAGTACCTTGCTCTCCTCCCTGTTCTCGTTCTTGTACTGGGGCATATCGAAAGGAGTATCGGGTGCGCCCGGGGTGTTCCAGGGGTCGGTGGCCAGCCACGCATCGATCGCGACCTTCATCTCGTCCCGAAACAGGATGTTCTCGAAGTACTCTATGGCCTCTTGATCGTTGTGGAGCGTGAGTTCAGTGAACTCCACGAACATCTCGACGTCTATCGCGAACTCCTGTTCCGCGATGTCGGCTTCCTCGGCGGCAAGGATCCTATCGGCGTTCGCATAGCAGAAGTTGCGAGCCTCGACGCCCCCCCAACGTGATGACTGGTAGGCGCTCCAGGCCGACGCTATGACCGCCAGGGCGAGCAGCACCGCGGCGACGACCTCTATCCAGTTACCGTGTATCCTGTAGAAGAAGCCGGGTCTTTCCACGGACTCGCCGTTGTTGCTGTTTTCAGTTTCTGGAGTGTCCATTTAGCATCCCGGATCCGTGGCTCGCTTCTCGGGACCTTACGGCCCTGCCGTGATCGCGTACCTGCCGTGGTGGGACTCCCTGGACTTCCACTCTATCCGGGACTCCCGGCCGGTCATCTTCTCCACCCCGGCGGCCAGCCTGGCCGCGTAGAGGTCCTGGTTATAGGCGGTCTTGATATCCACCGAAACGGAATCGCCGGTTCTCTCGAATTGCTCCGGGTAGCCAAGACCGCGCAGCGCCATGTTGGCGAGGTATCTGTCCCAGAACTCCCCGGCGTCCTCGAACGTCCTGTCGCGCAGGTCTTTTCCCGAGTACCTCTTCTGGGCCTCGTAGAGTATCTGGACGACCTCCGTCCCCAACTCCTTTTCCAGTTCCCTGAGGATGGCGTTGACCGATTGGACGGAGATCATGCCCTCCCGTTGCCCGTTGATCCGGTTTCCAACAATGCCCCGGTCGATGTCCCACTCCATCGCCCGGGCGACTAGGAGCGGGACCCCGCAGCGGGAGCAGCGGTCATAGGTGAGGGGGCCGGTTCCCGCCTCAACCTCCTCCAGGTACAATCGCCCCTCGGACTCCGGCCTCTCATCGGCGTGGCTCATGCGGATGACAAGGTCGCTATTCTCCAGCCCGTAATCAGCTCTCGAGCCGGGCATCTTCTCGATTGATTCGTAAATCCCCAGGCAGTTCCCTACCATCATTGGGGTCATGCACGGGTTGGAGAACCCCAGCACCAGCGTCTCGCCGGCCCGGTACCTGATGACCCGGGGTTTGCCGGCGCCCAACCTGGCGAGGTCTTTCCTCATGACCCAGACAAGCAGCTTCGCCAGCCACTGCGGGCGGAAGAAGCGGTTGTTGGGGATCCGCTTCATGTTTATGTTGCGATAGATGGTCCTCACCATCCCGTAGAGGTCCTTCCCGATGTTTTTCTGGGCCTCGATTACGACATGGTCCACCGGCATCCCTATGGCGTCGGCAAGGTCGCCGAAGATCGTGTCCCATTCATCAACCTGGAGGAACATCACCGATATCCTGGGCCTCACGCTCCCTATCACCGTGCCATCGCTGTGCCACTCCAGGAACCGGGACATCCGGCGGGGAAAACCGCATTCTTTGCAATCACTCATAGCAGTCCTCCGGTGAATGCGTGCCTATCCCTCGATCCCGGGAATATTGCCGTTATCATCAACGGGGAGATCCTTTGGCGGGCCGATGAGAACGAAAGGCCCCGGATTCCAGGGGCCACCGAACGGTACCATGTAGCCCGCGCAGATGTAGAGGTTGTCGTTGACCTGGCGCACCTCGTCGTGCATGGTCTTTATCAGGTCGGTGTTGAAGGCGCTGTAATCAAGGTGAAACGAGTCGCTTCCGTCCTTGCAGATGGTGGTGGGCCCTACGTAGGTCCTCATCTTCCTGGCCCGAAAGATCTCACTGCCGCTTTTCCCGCTGAAAAGGTTATAGCCCCACCCGGAGTTCTCGCCCTCGGGCTTGAACGCCTTGCCCTCCCAATGGGTGCTCATTGTCGGCTTGCCGGTGGGGAAGAAGTGGTGGGTGAAGCCGGCTGTCGTTTCTCCAAGAACCCCGCCGCTCAAGACCTTCGCCTCGTACTCGCCGTTCATCGACTCGAACGCCGGCGCCCTCGCCGCGTAGAAAAGCTGCATCGTTTCCGCACGGTTCAGCGTTTCCAGGTGCTCCCAGGTCGCCTTCTCGGGGTCGGTGCCCAGGATCTCCTTCACGCTTTGCCCGTCCGGTTCGCGATTTCCCGCCTGGATGATGTTGACGACAAACGCCACAGCGTTAAGAATCGTGAAACCAATCAGCACTTTCATCAGGGTCTTAAGCCGCTTCATCTGATCTCCTCCTGTGATCGATATCCGAGGAAGACGGCTTTCCGAAAGAGGGTCTGCCGAGAAAGCCGCTTCCCTTCCATTAACAGCTCGGTGCGGAAATATTCTATACTATTGGAATAAGTAAAGCATTGCCGCCGAAAGAGAGGGGGAGTCGCGTGAAGGATTTGAGAGGAAAGAACACGCTGGTGACAGGGGCCGCTATGGGAATGGGGAAGTCCCTTTCCAGGCAGCTGTTGCTCGAGGGCGCCCGGGTGACCCTGGTTGACATCAGGGAGGAAGCGCTCGAGGCCGCCAGGGAGGAGTTCGACAAACTGGGGGACGTTGCCGCATACCAGTGCGACATCTCGGACAGGCAGGCGGTCTATGACATGGCCGGCAAGGTGAAGCAGGAGTTCGGGGCCATAGACCTTCTGGTGAACAACGCGGGGATCGTGAAGGCCGGCCTATTCATGGACAAGCCCGACGAGCTTCTGGAGAAGACGGTAGCGGTCAACCTCATGTCACTGTTCTGGGGAACCAAGGCGTTCCTGCCTGACATGATCGCCAGGGGCAGCGGCCACATCGTGAACATGGCCTCGGCCGGAGGGATACTGGGGGTCCCCTACATATCCGACTACTGCGCGACCAAGTTCGGGGCGATCGGGTTCACCGAGTCCCTCCGCCAGGAGATGAAACTCCAGGGGCTGGGGAACATCAAGTTCACCTACGTCTGCCCCAACACGGTGGGGACCGGGATGTTCGCCGGGAACAAACCGGTCAAGGGCACCAGGATGCTGGAGCCGGAGGATGTCACCACCAAGATAATCAAGGGAATCAAGAAGGGGAAGGCGAGGATATACGTCCCGGCCTCGGTCCACATGGCGGCGCTGCTGAAGGTCGTGCTCCCGGTGCCGGTGATGGATCTTCAGTGCCGGGTCCTGGGCGTAACCACCTCCTCGGAGAAGATGACCGGGCGTGACGATCTCAAGTAAGCACGCCCTCGTCATGAACACGAGCCCCGTGAGGCGGTGTTTCAGGGAGAGTTATCGTTGAGTGATTCAAGTATTGTGGCGCGCCTGCGGTTCAAGTGGGAGAGACTGCACCTGACGTTTCAGAAGAAGGCCGTGTACTTCTCTCTCATAGTAGGCCTCCTGTTGATAATCTTCCTGGGCTCATTGGTTGTGCTGGTCTTCGAGAGAAGGGCGGATTCGACGGTAGAGAATTACGGGGACGCTCTCTGGATGATGCTTGTGACGCTGGCGACTGTCGGTTTTGGTGACGTCGTCCCGATAACGACCGGTGGAAGGGTTGCCACCGTGGTATCGATGGTGATGGGCATCGGCCTTCTGAGCGCTTTTATCACCACGAAAGCCGCTTCGATGGCTGAGAACATGAGGAAGAAAAGAGGAGGGAGAGGGAAAGTGAAATTCAAGGACCACTTCGTGGTCTGCGGGTGGAGCTCAACCGGGAGATACGCGCTTTCCACGCTGAAGTCGGAGGTGGAAAATGACCGGACGCCGATAATCCTGCTTTGCGACGTGGAGGAGAACCCGTTCGATGATGAGTACGTTTTCTTCCTCAGGGGGAATCCGGCCAGTGAAGTGGACCTGAGGCGGGTGAACGTCGATAAGGCAAGGGGCGTAATACTGCTCGCCGATGAGTCCAGGGGGGGGAGCGACAGCGACAAAGACGCCAGGACGGTGCTGGCGGCCCTGACAATAAAATCGATAGACCCGGGTGCGCAGATAACGGCGGAGGTTCTGGCCCACGAGAGCGTGGAACATCTAAGGAAGGCCGGCGTGAGAGAGATCATGGACTCCAGCATTATCGGTGGCGGACTCATCGCACGTTCGGCGCTTCGCCACGGCCTGATCGAGCTTATCTCGGAGATCGTAGGAAGGAGTGGCAGTGGTCGTCGTACCCACATGGTGCGCGTAGATGAGGAGATGGCCGGAAAGGAACCGGGCGAGGTGATGGACGGGCTCAAGGCGGTGTACGGGCCCAACATGGAGGTAATCAGCATCAAGACCGGAGACGGATTCAAGGCCGGAGATGAGTTAAGCGAGATATCGCCGGGTGACTTGCTGATTATTACAGCGGACGAAAGAGTTACTATAGCAGAAGATGCTCGTTGACCTCTTGGGCGCAGAAACGGACGAAGCCGGCACACTCCCCGGCGAAAACGCCGCTCTCGAACGCCTTGCCCCTCTCCTTCGGGTCGCCGAGGTCGAAGCCGATTAGCTCTTTACAGTGGATCGTCCCGAACCGTGAGGTGAACGAGCGCAATAGTGAACCGCTGATATCGTAGCCGGGATCCCCTGCTTTATCTTGCCGTTTGACTTCATCGTTGAACAACCGGCCTGCCCCTCCATTTGAAGGTATTGTCGAAACATCGTCCGTCCAATAGAACTTTGTAGCATTTTGTGGTATTGAGTAGCTGATTTTTGGTCCTGTTTTGACCATTTTCCGATGTCCTTCTCGTATGTTATAATGTATTAGCAAGGCAAGCACCTTGAAAGACCAATACTACGGGTTGTTACAT
>JAHIMR010000108.1 GCA_018896525.1 Actinomycetota bacterium | reverse complement strand
CGCAAAAGCTACAGAGCCCAACGTGAGCGCCCAGGATGCATACAACTCAATCAAGGATTCCACGTTGACAACAGAAGGCTACCTCGTATTTCAGACCTCTACTTCCTATCCGGGAGACGAACCCTACTACCTCAACTACAAAGGGGGGGAGAAGAAACCCCCGGATGTGGGCGAAGAAGAAGCGGTTAGGAGGGCAGCGAAAGAATATGCCAAAGGAATGTCCCGTGTAATGTGGAATCCTGAGGTGGGTTTTCACAACGCAAAGATAATCGGGGAATGGGCGAGTGTAACCGTTGTAGCGCCAGAGGGATATGCAGAGTGCGGCTATCATATTATCTGCAAAAAGGAAGGTGGGGAATGGAGAGGAGTCGCATGGGGTTACTTCAGAGATGACCTTGAAGAGAGAGCCCCTGGTTGCCCGGAGGAACTCCTCCAGCTTGGCAGAGGTCCAAGGGATGGGGATTGACATCTCGGATCTGGCCGGGCCCATGCAGAACGTCTAGTCCAAGCTGGAAAATGCGAAGACGGTCAATGATCTGGTTGGTTCCATAGACAATGCAGCATACTAGACTGGAGTGGTAATCAATGGAGTAGACGTGTACGCATTCTCAAGTTACAGCGTTCAGAGCCGGCCTGAACGAGCCGGGTTTTTACCGCTCAGTTCATTTCTACACATCAACGGCGAAAGTACGTAGAACAAGCAACCCGCTAGGAGGTCTTGCATGTTTGGAATCAGTATTTACGAAGCATTGGTAGTGTTCGGTGTCTTACTGATTGTGTTAGGAGTTGTCTTTGCCATAGCAAGGTCGAGAAAGAATTCGAGTCCTAAGCAAGGGGTAGAATCTAGCTTTGGCAAAAACTCCAATCCTTCACAAGTCTCAAGTATTGGGAAGGCAGAGCATGTTCAAATAACCAGGGATATAGTAGTAGACGGTGCGTTGGCATTTCGGCGGGGCGATACAGTAAGATTAGAAGCGATATCCCCCCACGTTTCTAGACCCGAATACAAGTATGTTGTTACATCTCGATTGCTAGGGAAGAAGTTCTATCTTTCGGACAATGATGTCACCGAGCCCCAGATGTCCTCTTCATATCCTCAGGTCTTCTCACCTCCGAGTGCTTCCGGGGACATACAGAGTTATCAGCAACTTCCGACAGGTATTAACTTTGCTGGATTCTGGATACGTTTCGTTGCCGAGTTAATAGATGAACTCATTTGGATAGCAGCTTTGATACCGTTAGCCCTGATCTCTTCTCTCGCTAGATCATCAGAGGCTGTAGGTATTGTCGTTGGGCTTATCGCCTGGGCTGCATTGGTTGGGTATCATTTTTTCATGGTTGCAAGATATGGTGCTACCTTTGGAAAGAAGGCACTAGGTCTAAAGGTTATCCGCCAAGACGGAGCTCCCATGACAGACAGAACCGCGCTCGTAAGGGCACTATCAAGATGCTTTCTTTCTGGTTGCTGTTTTGGAATCGGTTTCATCATAGCGGGATTTGATTCGCAGAAGAGGGCACTTCATGATCATATTGCAAAAACGTATGTAGTGTTCAAAACGCCTGCCGTGGCACAGGCACCTTACCAACATGCGGTGCCTCCGCCTTCCGGTACGGGCCGGAGCAGCAACCGTTCGCCGGGTCCGGCGCAGGTGTCCATCCCGGCGGGTATGCCGAGGTACCCACGAAAAAAGTTCCCTGTCTGGGCGACGGTCCTTATTGTTGTCATCGCAATCTTCGTCGTGATACTAGCGGTTCCCGTTCACCAAAGTGCCAAGCGCAACGCCGAGGGGAGGACTTGCCAGTCGAACCTGAGGACGATCGAGGGGGCCATGAGCACCTACTACGCGGAGGCGGAGGTATATCCGGACGACATCAGTGACATGACATCGGGACCGTACCAGGTCTTGAATAGCGCTCTCCAGTGTCCCACGAACGGCAATTATTACGAGCTGGAAGCGGGCACACCACCGACTGTGGCTTGTCCCGACAGCATAGAAGGGCACGTCATATAGCCATCGGGATCGGCTAGACGGCTCCATAGGCTACAGGTAGTCCGGCAGGCGCAGGCGGGCAAAAAGCAAGGGAGGGGCGGGTGGTTTGCCCTGCGCTGGATGCTTACCTGGTGTCAGGAGTGCTCCTGGGGCCTCGGGGGGGCCGGAAAAAGCCTTCCAACCGAAAAGCCCGAGAGCCCCGGCCAGATAACAGGGACTATGACATAGCACGCCGGACATCATCGTTTACGACGTGGGTGTAGATCTGGGTGGTGGAGATGTTCTTGTGGCCCAGGGCTTCCTGAATGACCCGGAGGTTGACCCCGCGGCGCAGGAGCTCGGTCGCGCAGGTGTGCCGGAGCACGTGGGGGGTCACGGTCCCGGGGTCCAGACCGGCGCGGATGACGTATCCCCGGAAGGTCCGCCGAAACGCCCAGGGTGAAAGGTGGCCTCCCTTGTTGGCTCCCTTCACCACCGGGAACAGGTAGTCGCCGGCGGGCCTCCTGGCTTTCCAACGCTCGAGCAGGAGGGCCAGGTCGTCGGAGCGGTAGTAAACGGTCCGGGCTCGGTGCCCCTTGCCGCGGAGGACCTCCACCCGCTTGTCCTCCAGGGAGACGTCCCTGGGCTTTAGGGCCAGGGCCTCGGAGATCCGTAGGCCGGCCTCGTACATGATCCCCATGATGCACCGGTTGCGGAGGCCGGTTAGTGAAAGTAGGGAGGGGGCCTCGAGGATCGCCTGGACCTCCGCTGGCTCGAGGAACCGTATTGTGCCGTTATCGCCCATAATCACTCCATTGTTACCTTTCTCTATCTTTAGGTAACAATACGGGGGCTTCGGAAGTCAATAGTCCGGGGATGACAGAAAGGTAACAATACGGGGGGTGAAAATAATCCCATAACTTGACGGATCTGGTACCGCTCTTAGCTTCTTGCTAGCTACCCCCGAGGTTCAAAAATAATTATCTTCCTCCAGAGATTAGCAGCGCTGCTTGATCAGCAGCCACTGAGTTCTGAGGGTTGGCGACAATTAGAATTGCGGGGTCCTCAACCCGGTAAACTACCTGAAGACACCCCATCGACAGGAGGTTCTTCAGGATGGTCAACAACAGAAAAGTGAGGTTGCTGATGGAGCAGTTACGGG
>JAHIMR010000140.1 GCA_018896525.1 Actinomycetota bacterium | reverse complement strand
CACGGGTATTACGAGAACTTCTCTTTAGAGCATGCATGAAATTTTTGATATTATGTCTTTTAACTACCAGAAGCTTATTATTTATTTCAACAAGTGCAACTGTGGAGCTGTTGCCGTCCTTAAGCAATCTGCTTGAACCAATTGCAGAGTCGGGATCTGAAAGTAATCTTTTCATTTCTCCGTGATAAAAGTTCCTGTCGCAGACCATATAGCTGTTCCAGGCTTTATGGCATACAAAAGCAGTGCATTCGCGGAAAATTTTGTGCAGATAATTTCTTTTTCCATAGTTTCTGTGATATTGAACTTCTTTTAATAACTGGTTAAACAGACTGCTATCTGATGGCCATGATCTTTTTTCTGTATATGCCTGAAAGGCTATAGAAAACAAATGGTCGAATTCAGAAGCAAACTGGGCAAAGTATAAACCCAGGTTTTTCAGACTTATTAGTTTTGCCAGGGGGGTTCCCATTTGTCCGGTATCAACTGTATCGCCATCAATTGTATAAATATCATTATTGTTGATAAGCAGATTGCCCAGATGAAGATCATTCTGTTTAATGCCAGCCTCATGTTGTCTTGCTATTACAACAGCTATGCGTTTAAGTAATTCATTTCGCTTTTCATCAGTTTCAGCCCTATCAAAAACTTCTTGGGGATTAAAGGCAGGCATAACTCTTTGAAATACCAGAACCGGAGTGTCATCTTGCTGCAGATTGCCCTGAAGCAAAAGAGCCGGCGTTTTTATTCCGGCATTTTTTAAGGCATTTATTCCCTTTATTTCACGATCACAGTGCCTTCTGGCGCTTCTGGGACCTAAGAATATTTTTACAGCGACCAGTTTATCAGCCCATTCGCCTAAACACACTATTCGCTTTTCCGGAATTATACGCAGTATTTGAGTGCAAACCAGTTCTGTAGAAGAAGAATCATTTGTTTTCAGAAGAAGATGAAAAGGAACTTCAACATTACGCCCTAATAAACGAAGATATTGGCTGTCAACCGATGTTATCATATTTGATATTTATTTAGAGACCTTTGGGAAATGTTTCCATTTTGCCCTTAGCTTTTCACCTTTTTCCGCTTTTGATGCCTCATGGTTTTTATCTTTGATGAATTCGAAAACAGCAATCATGTGTCCTTCTTCATTCTCAAATATTTTGATAGGTTTGAGTTCTATCGTTAATAATGTATTTGTTAACTTTTCATAATGTTTTTTATGTGTTTTTAATGCAACAAAGTCACGAGATCTCCAGCGGGGCAATTTATTAATCTCAGAAATATCCCATTTGATAATTTTTTTTCCGGCATAATATGAAACTTGAGAATTATTTGTATAGAGTTTTGACTGTTGCGGCATATTGTACTTAAGCCATGTGCCGGCCGAGACAATATATGCCTTGGATTGATTGGAAGGTATAAATGCATAAACAAACATAATTAAGAAAGCAAGTACGAGTATTGGGAATAGAAAGTTATTTTTAAAAATTGTATTTTTATCCAGCCATTTATGCATAATATAATGCAGGCTGAATGGAGTCCAGAGCAGCAAAAGCAGGCTCGCAGGCATTAAAAAGCGATATGATACAAAAAATTGTTGTCCCAGAAATATGGCCGGTATAATCAGATTTAATATCGTAAAATATATTACCACTCTTTTTATGCCTTTCTCAGCAGGCATAAGTCTTTTCAAGAAAGCATGGCCGAAAAGCAATGTATGTACCGGCCAGAGAGTCTCTACCAATTTGTATAAATATATTCCGAATAGGCCTGATATGACCATGGTTAAATCCCACTTCTTTGAATATTCGTGAAGGACTGTTTGACTCATAATTACTGCTTTTTCATTGATATTGGTACTTAACAGCATTAGGCCGTTTTGCAGCTGATCCCAGAATTCGCTTAACCTCCCAAGCTGGGCAATATCTTGATTCGGCATATTAAGCCACCAGACAATTATTATTGATATTGAAATGATATTGAAACAATATGCTTTAAGTGTATTTACTAATTTATTCCAGGGCGTTGTTTCCGATCGAAATAGGAGAACCAGAGGTCCAAAACAGCAGATCATCAGTCCCTCAGGCCTAAACAATATTGCAATGCTTATAAATATTCCCCATCCTAATGCATATCGCCATTTTAAGTATTTAAAAAAACGAATAAAATTTAAGAGAGCTAATAAAGAGAACGCCCAATAGCCAAAGCCCCGAACAATATATTGCTGAAAGTGATGTAATTGCGGATGACTAAGAATAATAAGTGCACCTAGAAATTGCACGAAACGTGAACCGCCTAATTCCTCGATAAGACCGATGAAGCTAGTTACAATTATAACAAGAAGTACTGCATTCAATACATAAGTTGAGTTCTCGAAAGATAAATGGGTTAGTTTGGACAGCCATGCGATCAATATTGAATAGAACGGCCAGTTATAATGTTTTATCGCCTCTTGCCATCCACTGTTTGCAAAAGCCTCAGCAGTTTGCATGTAGAGAATTCCGTCTTTGTTTATGGGATTCTGAGTGTTGACAGCGATGAACAGAGTTATCAGGCTTAATATCGCCGCAATCGGCCGAATATAATTAAACTGATCAATTAGGTAAATACAGCGTTTTATATGGTCTTTCATTTATTATCTTCTCAAATTTGATGGCTTTGTAAAAATTTTTCGCCCTATCATTATCGCTTTTTTGGGCCGCGAGCTCTCCTTTTTTCTCTTTGGCGCTGGCGTCTGGCCAGATCTTCAGGATAAAGATTTGGATGGTGCCTTTTCCATCTTTTACATCTTTTATGAAACCATAACCATTGCTCAGGGTAAAGTCTTATTATTTTTTCAACAGAGTCCGTCATAATCTGGGTATTTGTCTGTAAGTTGGCACGAACATCATCGGTTTTATGTAATTTTAGTGGAGGTTCCACAACAACTGTTAGGTTTGCGTCAGGTTTTCTTATACAGTAGATCGGCAGGACTGGGCAATTGTATCGTGCGGCCAGTAAAGAAGCTGCATGTGTGGCATTGGTATTGTGCGGCCAAAAAAAGT
>JAHIMR010000107.1 GCA_018896525.1 Actinomycetota bacterium | reverse complement strand
CCGCTGCATCCACACCGGCTGCGTTCCGCTCCCTCGAAGTACTAAAGAAGTACATCTCGGTCACGCGCCTTGCCGGAGCGGCGCACCGACGCTCTCGGTGCGTCACCGTACTTATGAGACGGGACACTGGGAATACTATTCGGGTATGTTTATCCTGGTTCGGGGTGGTGCTGCTTGGTTCGCGGTAGGCATTCGTGCTTACGCTTGGTTATGGGGATGGTCGGTGCTCCCTGGTTGCTCGTGGGTTCGCTTGGGTTCTGGTTGTTGTTGGTGGTTAGGTCCACATTTAATCCACATGGGATTCCCGGAGGGCTGGCGTGATTGCCACAGAGGAACGCTTCCGGTTGACGTTAATGATGCAACAGAAGGAATTCTATTGACGCATCGGGGGAAGGAGAAGTTGACCCGAGGGGATTCGGATGCTATCCTTACTCATAAGTAAGTTGCACAGGAGTAAGTACTTTGGAGTTCGTTGACAGGGAAGAACAGGTAGAGGAGCTCAAGAGGTTATACGCAGGGCCTGGCGGCAAGATGGTCAATGTATTCGGGCGTCGCCGCGTGGGTAAGACGAGTCTCATGCGGGAGTTCGTGAAAGGCAAGGCACACCTGTTTTACACGGCAGACGCGAAAGCCGAGGTCGACCAGGTCAAGGCGCTTACTGACGTCATGGCGGACCTTTTCTCCGACGCTGCACCCTTCGGGCACTTCACGAGCTGGCCCGAGGCCCTGGAGTTCCTGCTCGTCCGGTTGAGAGAGCGGAACAAGAAGAGTGTCGTGGTTCTGGACGAGTTCCAGGAAATCTGCGCTCAGAACAAAGCGGTCCCATCCGTTCTCAGGGCGTTATGGGACAGGTTGGGGGAAGACTCCAAAACCATGCTGGTTATCACCGGCTCGCTGATCAGCGAGATGAGGGAACTCGAGATGGGAAAGGAGCCCCTGTTCGGTAGGTTCAAAGGGCGGATACACCTGAGGCCCTTTACATTCTCCGAGTCTTCGCTCTTCTTCCCGGGCAGGGGGAGCAGGCAGAGGATCGAGTCCTACGCGGTGCTTGGCGGCATGCCGATGTACCTGGATATCGGAGCAGCGTCCAGCAGTATCTGGAACACGATCGAGAATGACATCTTCAACCCCAATAGGATCCTGTACGAGGAGGTTCCTTACCTCCTCGGCCAGGAACTGCGCGACCCGGCTCTCTACATGTCTATATTGGCGGCGATCTCGAGGGGACTGACGCGCCCCGCGAAGATCGGAAGCGAGACGGGCATAAAGGCGGACACCGTCAGCGCCTATCTTCACAGGCTGGAGAAGATGGATATAGTGGGAAGGGCCTTTCCGGTGACCGAGAAGAGCCCCGAGAAGTCACGACGGGTTTCCTACTTCATCAAGGATAACTTCGTCCGGTTCTGGCTCCGCTACCTGTTCCCCTATAAGTATCTTGTCGAGAGCGGGGAGAGAGATGCCGCGCTCGATATCGTGAAGGCGGACTTCCCGGGATTCGTGAGCCAAACTTTCGAGGAGGTCGTGAGGGATGCGGTGCGGGTGGAGAACTCCCGGAAGGCCATTCCCGTTCCGCTCAAGAGGACCGGAAGGTACTGGGACAAGAACGTCGAGATTGACATATGCGGCATAGGTCAGGAGAAGGGCTCCCACCTCTGGGGCGAATGCCAGTGGCGAAACGAGAGAATGGGACCGGCCGTCCTGGATAACCTGAAGGCCAAAGTAGCAGCGTCCGGCTTAGCTGACAGAGGGGCTCACTACTACCTGTTGTGCTCGAGGTCCGGTTTCAGGAAGAGTCTCGTTCAAAGGGCAAAGGCCGAGGGAGTTATTCTCTGGGGTCTCGACGATATCGACAGGATTCTTCGTGGCTATTGTTGTTGCTTAACAGGAGGAAGGTGAGGGCCGTTGGTTTCCGATTTCGATAGAATCCGGAGGCTCGCGCCGTTCTTCGCCGCCGACCTGGTGGTGTCGTTCGCGTTGATCGAGCCTGCCATGGGGCGACTGGAAAAGCTCGGCGACGCGCTCGAGGCCAAGCAGTACCTTCGAATAATGCCCACCGGTGAAGTAGCTCATCTGTTCCCGGCTTTGCGAGAGGTACCCGTCTCCAAAATGGGCCTGGTGGGGGTCTTTATGCTCGTACTGGGCCTTATTCCCGCGGCGGTCAGGATCCGCCGAAAGGGGCTGGACCGCCTGTCGGCGCTGGGTTCGTCGTTAGTCGTCCTCGGGGCGGGGCTACTGGCAGCAGAGTACGGTACCCGGAGGGAGTGGGTATTGCTGGGGCGGATAGGTGTTAGGTACCTGGCGCTAACCATGGTGGCGATAGGCTCGTTCCTCTGCTTTCGCAACCGGCGATACCTGGCCACCATGGGAGTCGGAGGCTTCACCTGGGACCTTTCGTCCGCGTTGTTCTGGGGTGTCCTGAAGAGAGACCCTGCGGCAACAGTCCCGGTCCCCTGGTACCATCACTTTGATCAAGAGGAGGGTCGCGGTGCGCCGTGCTGGCTGGTGGCGCTGGTGGACATGTGCGGGATCGTCCTTTTCGCTAAGCTGGCGCGAAGTGATTTCGACCCCCTCGACGTTTTCGTTGACTAGAAGAAGTGCGCTGCCCGGACGGCGGAACCCTCAGCTTCTTTAGTGAAGGAGCCGCGACGGAGATGACATTGGAGGCCAAACGCTTTTTCGGAATGCACCGCTTTTTCCAGAGTAGGGGGAGGGTCACGTGAAGCGGGTTGTGCTGGAGAAGCCCCACAGGCTCTCCTATGAGAACTACGGCGAGCAGGTGCCGGGTCCAGGCGACGTCCTGATTGAGGTTCGGGCGTGTGGTATCTGCGGGAGCGACGTGCACGCTTACCTCGGCAAACACCCGTTTGTGAAGTACCCTGTGACTCCCGGGCACGAGTTCTCGGGAGAGGTTGTGGCCGCTGGCGACGACGTGGAGCCGGGGCTGCTTGGCTCACGCGTATGCGTTGAGCCATCCCTTGCCTGCGGTGATTGCCCCCAGTGCCGGTCCGGTCGCTATAACATCTGCGAGAACCTGCGGGTGCTGGGGTTTCAGGCGGACGGGGCCATGTGCGAGAGGATTACGGTCCCACGTAATAGAATCCATCTTCTGCCCCAAGGCGTCGATTTTCCGGGAGGGGCCCTTGCCGAACCTGCGGCGGTGGGGATACACGCGCTGGCGAGGTCTGGCGTAAGATCGGGCAGCGGGATACTCGTTATCGGAGGGGGAGTCGTCGGCCTGATGATAACCAGGGCGGCCAAAGCGTTGGGGTGCCGGGTCACCGTCGTGGAGAACACTCGAGAGCGGGTGGGGCGGGCGCTTGGGTTCGGGGCGGATGAGGCCATCCTCTTCGGAGAGGAGCCTCCGGGAAAAACCGGTGAAATGCCGGCGGATGCCGGGTTCCAGGCCGTTTTCGAGTGTGTTGGTAAACCTGAGACCATGGAGCTAGCTCTCCGGCTTGCGCCGAGAGGTTCGACGGTTGTGGTTTTGGGGGTCTTCTCGCAGGCGGTCCCAGTCCAGATTTCACTGGTGCAGGACGGTGAGCTCAACGTGTGTGGCACCCTCATGTATACAGGTGAGGACTTCAAGAGGGCGCTTGACCTGATCGCCGGTGGCGTCATCGAACCCGATGATTTCATTACGCAAACCGTCGGGCTTGACGATGTCGAATACGGCTACAATATGCTCATCGACCCGGAAACACCTACGGTGAAAGTCCTTGTAGAGTTCGGTGGAGGTAATAAGAGTGACAGGTGATGTTTGGTTCACGCCGTTTGAGTCAACCGGGAAGACCGATGCCCTTCACCGGCGGGTCTCGATGATGATACACAGGACCGGGTTCTTTGACGCGCTCTCCGCCGGCGACAGGGTCGCGGTAAAGATACACCCCGGCGAGAAGAATAATATCACCTACCTGAGGCCATCTCTGGTCCGGGCAGTGGTCGCCCAACTCCTGCGCCGGGACGCCTCCCCGTTTGTGACAGAGACCACGACGTTGTACTGCCGGGAGCGTTTCACCGCGGAAGAGCTGGTGAGTACCGCTGCCTGGAACGGGTTCACCACCGAGACGTTAGGATGTCCTTTCGTGGTAGCCGACCTGGGGACCGACGTGGTAGTGGATGTCCGCGGCAGGTACCTGGACCAGGTCCACATCGCGGCTGAGGTCGCGAGCGCCGATGCCCTGGTCGTTCTCACCCACCTGACCGGGCATCCCTGGACCGCAGGGCTGGCGGGCTCGCTCAAGCAACTCGGTATGGGTTGCGTGGGGCGCAAGACCAAGGCCGATGTTCACCTGTCCACATCAATCACTATCAACCCGGACCTCTGCAACGCCTGCGGGAAGTGCGCCGCCGTCTGCAAGAGCAAGGCCATACTGGTGGGTGAGGAATCGGCTTCCCTGAACGACCGCTGCGTGCGTTGCGGTGTATGCGTCGGCTCATGCTCCCAGGGCGCGATTGGCTATTCACACGACTACGATTGGTTCGCCCGCGCCCTGTCCGAAGCCGCGGCCGGGGTACTTTCCCTGTTCGCCCGGGGTCGCGTGGTGTTCGTGAACTTCCTCACCGACATCACCTGGCACTGCGACTGCGAGGATTTCTCGGACAGCCCTGTGTTTCCCGACCTTGGAGTCGTCGTCTCCCTGGACACAGTGGCATCGGATCAGGCGTCGGCGGACCTGGTGAACGCTTCCACACCGCTGCCGGGGACGCGGGCCGACCGCCCCGAGGTGGCGGGCTCTACCGACAAGATTATGGCCATGACGGGGATCGAATGGTGGAAGCAACTCGACCACGCTGAGTCCCTGGGGCTGGGCACAAGGGATTACAATCTGAATACTGTCAAATCATGAGTTGCTCGGATGTAACACAAAGGAGCGTTTTTACGGCAGCGATTAGCGCAGGGATGGCGCTGTGCCTGGTGCCGTTCCTCAGAATGATGACAAATGCGCCATCTCTGATTGACGCTTCCCAGGCGTCCGCCTCCCGGAACCGAGAGGTCTTACATCGCCTCCACGTCCGTTTTTCCTCTCCGTGGAACTCACGGCGAGCTATCTGTATCCTGTACCTGCCGGCGTTAATCTTGGTTTTCGAATAACGCCTGATCACTGTCCATACAATACCACCACCCTGTGACATGCTTTTCAACCTTGCAGTACCCGGTGGTGTCTTCATGGACCGGCATAGTTACGGTCTCAAGCTGTTCTGCTCGGGCCGGCAGGATCCCTTTGGTGATACCAGCGAAGGGCGCTCCTATGGGACACGCTGCTTTTCCTCGCACGCTCTGTAGTTTCATGTGTATGTACTATCAAGTATGTACACATATGACAGCGTATCAGTGAACTGCTGGTTACCTCGGAGATCTTCCCCGCTGGTAATGGGCAGGCAAATTGAAGAGCCGGTGTCTATCCCTGAAAGGTAATGGCACTTATCGTCCGTGGCGAGATCGTCAACTACGACGGGTTTCATTAAGGAGCAAGCCTGGCAGGAGCGGATATTCCCGACACCTTTTCTCTCCATTGTTTCAAGCAGCTCGCCGTCGTATCCGAACGAACTCATGATAGACACTCCG
Source organism: Actinomycetota bacterium (assembly GCA_018896525.1). Classification (GTDB taxonomy): domain Bacteria; phylum Actinomycetota; class Geothermincolia; order Fen-727; family Anoxymicrobiaceae; genus JAHIPE01. The sequence continues at coordinate 13,186 of JAHIMR010000107.1, read as the reverse complement.
CCCGTATCGGGGTCCACGCCGTACACAAGGCCCGAGTCCGCGCCAAACACCTTCATCGCTTCATCGAGGCCATCGGTGAATATCTCGCGCAGGCGGTTCTTGGTGCTGATGGCGGTGATGACCCCTACCAGGGCGTTGACGCGGCTTAGCGCTGCTTTTCTCTCAAGCGCAAGCCTGTGCATGTTCAGGTACAGCTTCTGTACCGACTGGGTAAGAAGGGTGGTGAAGAACGTTATCAATAGGCCTGCGGCAAGGAAACGAATTAACACGGAGAGCATGAAAAGGCTGCTGCCCTCCCGGCGGAGAACCAGCTCCAGTGCAAGCAACCCGGTAAGTATCACCAACAACAGGTATCTTCCCCTGCTGGCCGATATCACAGAATAAATGCCAAGCAGTACGGAGTTCAACAGGATGACAAGGGCAGTGATTGTCGAAACGCGAAAGGTGCAGGCGAACAGCATGAAAACGCCTGCGCCGATGGCCAGGGCCAATACCCAGGTGGCTCTCTTCATTTCGTCCATCTGCATCAAGCGTGGATTCATCCACCACGCCGATTTGAGAGACCTGTTAGTTTCTTGCACTTCCGTCATTCACGAGCTCCTCGAGGATGTCTTCATATTTCCTATGGAGTGGGGCTGGATCAACCCGCGGTACCATCTGGATGGCCATGAGGAGGTCCAGGCCCTGGGTCAGGAAGTCCTTGATAGTGTAGCGGTCATCCATTGACATTCGGTAGATCGCGAATTCCGAGGCCCCGAGAAGGGCATAAGCGGTGATTTCCGTATCGAGTTCGGGGAACATGCCTTCTTTCTTCCAATCATCGAAATCCTTGACCAGGACGGAGGTGAACCTTCGATAGATTCGCTTCACCAGCTCGCCCATCTCACGGTCCTCCCCAACAGCCTCGCCGCGCAGGACCTGGAGTATGTCCTGGTTCTGGGAGTACACCCGGTAGAATGCCATGCCTCTTTTCAACATGCGTATTACGTAATCCCTCTCGCCGGATATCTCGGCTTCCACGTGCTCGACCATATTGGCGACAATCGTATCCACGACCTCGAGGAACAACTGCCGCTTGTTGGGGAAGTACCGGTAGAAGGTCATGGTCGCGATACCAAGCGATGAGATGATATCGGTAACCCTGGTCTTTCGGTACCCTTTCTCGGAGAACTCCTTAATCGCGGCGTCCAATATGCGCTTTCGGGTTATTGCGGCTCTCCCGGATGCCGCTCGAGAGCTCCTCGACCCCCCTTCTCGGGCAGGAGCAAGCCGTTTTTTTATCTCTCCCAGTGGGAGCAGGTCGACCTCCTGCATCTTTTGTATCTCCAGCAGGCGTTCCACGTGCTCCCGGCCGTAGTAGGCAACTGTCTTCCCCGCCTTCTCGGGCTCCGGAAGCAACCCCTCGCGCAGGTAATAATGAATGGTCGTTCGGGGGATGCCTGTTGTCTCAACAAGCTCAGCCATCTTCATCATCTCTTGCCCTTTCTCTGTGTACTCATTTCTCACCCAAGCAGGCTGACAGCCCATACTATATAGTATTATATACCTCATGTCAATATATAATAATTATTGAATATCCCGTTGACAAAGCAAATTATGTCGTGTACGCTATAGTGCGTACTAGAAATTCTACATTCACAATATAATATTCAACAAAGCGTTTCTCGAGCATTAAGGGGGCGATGACCGTGCAGCCGGAGACAGTAGACTTCTTCAATCTCATGCGCACGGCGTATGAGAAAGGCGTTCTGGAGAAGCTCTCAGAGATCCAGAGTGCCGCAATGGAAGGCCCGGAGGGAGAGGCCGGATGGGATGCTGAATTCCTTATGGAGCTACTGGACAGCGCCGACCCCTCCGGCGTTGAGAAGCGGCTTATGAGATCCAGGGTCCCGGTACGCCTTCTGGCCAGCGGATGGGTGATGTCCGCGATCAGCCGTCTCCTGGACCTGGCTTTCGTGCGGCGGAGTGTCACGAGGTCCATGCGAAAGAAGATGGAAAGCGCGATTTCCAGGACGTCCGAACGGTGACAGCCGGGCCGCCGACGACCCTCCCGGGTACAGTACGGGCGGGCCTGACGGAAGGGAAGCCGGCGGCATTGCGGCCACACAAGGAAAGGAGTAGATGTAATGGAGCAGATGCGGATGGCCGGTGGGACCGGGAGCAGAGAAACAGCCACATCCCCGCCGATAGGTGATTTTATCGCCATGGTCGCCGGGTTTGCCGCTTTTATCTTCGCGGCTTTCTTGAGGTGGTACACGCCGGTCAAAGGTCACGAGGAGAGCCTGAAGTCCGGCTTGAACTCGCCGGCCGGGGTTGCCTGCTTCGTGATCGGGGCCTGCGTCTTCTTGTTTGCCGTCGTTATCCTGATCGGTGGTTTCATTAACCCCACTTTGCGGCTCATAAGAAGCCCGGGGTGGGTCTACGGCGCCGCGGCTTCGATCATGTTCATGGCCTGTATCCTTGGAATTGTGGTAGCCCCAAGGATCAACGGCGTGGCGGCAGGCGCAGGAGCGGGCATTATCATCGAGTTGTTTGCGGCTTCGGCTATAGCCGTTGCAAGCATGCTGAAGTTCTAAAAGCGGAAGATATCGAGATGCCAGGGGTGATCTAGCATGGCCTCAGAATCAAACGCGGTGGGGATACAGGAGTTAATCGGTATCGTGGGCAAAGATCGCGTTTCCACCGACCGGGAGCTTCTACTGAAGTATGGGCGAGGAGGAGGCCTGGTACCGGACGGTGAACCGGTGTGCGTGGTTTATCCAAGGGATAGTGAAGATATCCAGCGCATCGTCAAGTTGGCCAACGCCGTCGGTTTGAACCTCGTCCCCCGTTCCTCGAGCATCCCCGGGGCGCTGGGGGGGGCCGTCCCCTCGGGCGAAGGAGTGATAGTCGACCTGAGCGAGATGAGGGAGATAATCCGTCTTGACCGCCGCAACAAGGTTGCATTGATCGAGCCGGGCGTCACCTTCGGCCAGCTCCAGGCCGCAGCCGCCGCCGAGGGCCTCAAGGTGCTGATGCCGCTGATTCCCGGGGCCTCAGGGTCGGTCCTGGCGAGTTACCTCGAGCGGGAGCCCATCACGATCCCCAAGTACCACTGGGACATGACCGACCCCCTTCTCTGCATCGAGGTGATATTCGGCACTGGAGACATGTTCCGCACCGGGGGCGCGGCCGGACCCGGAACCCTCGAGGAGCAGTGGGCATCCGGCGCCGCGCAGAAGAACCCCATGGGCCCGGCCCACACCGATTTCGCCAAGCTCGTCCAGGGCGGCCAGGGAACGATGGGTATCGTTACATGGGCCTCGGTCAAGCTGGAACTGCTGCCCCGGGCAAGACGGTTGTTCTTCATCCAGGCGGAGGACCTCGGTGAGCTTCAAGGGTTCATTTACAAGGCGCTCCGGCTCCGTTTGGGAGACGAGTTCCTCGTTCTGAATAACTTCAGCCTGGCTTCCATCCTGAGAGAAAACAGGGAGCGCATCGGGGCCATGACAAGGAAGCAATCCACCTGGACACTGGTTTTCTGCGTGGCCGGTTACGAGTACTTCCCACAAGAGAGGATCGCGTTCCAGGAAAACGACATCAGGGAGATCACGCGGGCGTTTGGCCTGGAAATGAAAGAAGAGATACCGGGTGCGAGCGCCGAGACAATGATGCGACTGCTGGACAACACCGCAGGGGGAACTCACTGGAAATCACGATACAGTGGCGGTTGCCGTGACATCTTCTTCCTGACCACCCTGGACAGGGTGGCTGCTTTCATCGAGGTGATGAATAAGTCCCTTGTTACCGCCGACTACCCTATGGAGGAAATGGGGATATATATACAGCCAATACAGCACGGGCGCGCCTGTCACCTGGAGTTCAACCTCCCTTACGACCCGGATGATATCAATGAAACGGAAAAGGTGAACAACCTGCTCCTGCGGGCCAGCGAGGAGTTACTCGAAGCCGGCGCGTTCTTCTCGCGCCCCTACGGACCATGGGCCCGGATGGCCTACGCACGGTGTCCCGACAGCGTCGAAGCCTTGAAGAAGGTCAAGGGAATCGTCGATCCGGGTGGGGTCATGAACCGTGGAAAGCTCTGCTTCACCGAGGAGGTGAGAACATGACACTCGATGACTACCGCCTGGACATGATGGGGTGTTCCCGATGCTCGATGTGCAAGTGGGTGCCCCTGAACCAGGTCAAGAGCTGGAGATACGCCAGGTCGTGCCCGTCCATATCCAAATACAACTTCCACGCTTATTCGGGGAGCGGCAAGATGAATGTGGCCCTCTCCCTGCTCGACGGGAGGATCGAGCTCGACGAGACAGTCGCGGACATCGCTTATAAGTGCACCCTGTGCGGGGCCTGCGACGTTTCATGCAAGGTCTATCGTGACGATATCGAGCTCTGCGAGGTAATCGAAGAGCTACGGGAGCTTTGCGTAACCGAGGGCCTTCTCATACCGGAACACATGATCATGATCGATTCAATGAAGAAAGAGGACAACGTGTTCGGCGAGCCCAAGTCTGAGAGGGGTAACTGGGCGGAAGGCCTCGGGTTAAAAGACGTGAACTCCGAGAGCGCCGATGTGCTCTTCCACGCCGGGTGCAGGTTCTCCTACGACGAGGACCTCAGGGGCAAAGTAAGGGGATCCGTCAGGCTGCTCCTGGACGCCGGCGCGGACATCGGGATCGCGGGGAAGGAGGAGAGCTGCTGCGGCGGCCGTGCTTACGAGGTTGGCTACCGAGGGGAGATGGACAACTACGCCGATGACGTGGTGGCCAGGGTAAAGGCCTCGGGAGCCACCGTGTTGGTTACACCGTGTTCCGACTGCTACTCGACGTTCAAGTACTTCTATCCACGGGCCGGTCATGAACTGGGCGTTGAAGTCCTGCACATAACCGAGTATATCGACCGCCTGGTGAAAGATCGCAGGATTGCCTTATCCCACGACGTGCCGCTGCACGTGACCTACCACGACCCCTGCCATCTCGGGCGCCGAGGCGAGCCTTACCTGGGCAAGTGGGAAGGCGACAAGCTCTTGCGCCCGTTGAGCCGGAAGAGGGCCGGGCGCAACGGGATATTCGATCAACCCCGGGATATCCTCAAGGCAATCCCCGGGCTGAAGCTGAGCGAGATGGAGCGTGTAAGGGAGTACTCCTGGTGTTGCGGGGCGGGCGGCGGCGTTCTGGAGGCGCATCCGGACCTCGCCCTGTGGTCGGCTACGGAACGCATAAGGGAAGCCGGGGCCACCGGCGCGGAGGCTATCGTGACCGCGTGCCCCTGGTGCGAGAGAAGCTTTATTGACGCGATTTCGGAGATGGGAGAAGAGATGGCGGTGTACGACCTGACCGAACTTGTAACCATGTCCGCGGGTATAGGAGGTGAGTAAGATGATGACTGACGACGTATACAGGGAAATGGAGAGCGTTGTCGGTGAGGAGAATATCTCAAGGGAGCCGGCTATCCTCGACAGCTACGCCTTTCAGCCTTTTCACAGGGCCGAACCCGGCTCCTGGATCCACAGGCCCGCGGCGGTAGTCCTTCCAGGCAGCACGGGGGAAGTCCAACAGATAGTGAAGATATGTCACAGAAACAAGGTGAGCTACAAGGCACACTCCACCGGCTGGGGCGCCCACAGTGGGCCCGGCAAGGAAGGGGTAATCCAGATCGACCTGCGCAGGATGGACCGCATCCTGGAGATCGACGAGGAGAACATGTACGTGGTGGTGGAGCCGTACGCCATCTGTGCCCAGGTACAGGCGGAACTGATGAAGCGGGGCTTGAACCTCCACATTATAGGCGCCGGGTCGAGCACCTCCCCCCTTGCCGCCTGCACCTCGCACATGGGCATGGGCTTCACCGGCGTTTCCATGGGATACAGCGGCCGCAGCGTGCTGGGTGTGGAATGGGTCCTCCCCGACGGCGAACTGCTGCGGCTTGGGTCCCTGGGCTCGGGCTCGGGGTGGTTCTGCGGCGACGGGCCAGGGCCGAGCCTGAGGGGGATAATGAGGGGATGGGCCGGATACGACGGTGGGCTCGGGGTATTCACCGGAGTAGCCATCAAGACATTCCACTGGCCGGGGCCGCGGGAGCCGGAGGTTGAGGGCCTGCTCTTCGATACGAAGACGGAAGTGCCCGACAACTTCAAGGTCTTCCTGTGCTACTTCCCTGATTACGAGCGCTGGGCCGACGCGTACTACAGGATAGGCGAGGCGGAGATAGCCTACATCATGTCCAAGAATCCCATCGGCGCTATGATATGGGCGTTTACGCCGCATCTTATGAGAAAGATTACGGATATGCCGGCGATCAAGACCGCGCTGAAGGCGGCCCAGCACGGATGCCATGTCATGATCGCCGCGAACTCTCCTGGCGATCTCGATTACCAGGTGAAGACCCTCAAGAGAATAATCGAGGAGACGGAGGGGGTCCTCATTGACGTAAAGCCTCCATTTGAATCCATGTTATGGTGGAGCGGGGTCAGAGTTTCTGCCGTTCAGGCGATATTCAGGCCCGGAGGGACATTCTTCGTGGGCCTGGGCGGGGACGAAGCGGTGGACAACACCATGCTCCAGGCGAAGTTCGGGGAGAAGATCAAGCAGGATTTCATCGACCGGGGCCTCATATACGACGACCTGGCCGACGTGATGTGGGGGGGCCTCTACGAGCAGGGCCTGTTCAACCACCAGGAGGAGATAATGATCTTCAACGCCCGCGACCCCCGCCAGGCGAAGGCGCCGGAGGAGTTCGCGAAGGCCTGTGCCCGGACCGCGGTTGAAGAACATCTGGGGGGTATCGGGTTCGCGCTCTTCGGCGGTGAGAAGATGCACGACCTGTTCAGCCCGGTAACAAGCGACTACTACAAGTGGGAGAAGAAGATAAAAGAGACCTGGGACCCGGATGACCTCTCGAACCAGACTTTCAGATGAGACCGGACGAGATGCCATGACGACTCATAGGATAGGAGCGGCAGGTGGATAGAACCCTCGATGTAGCCATCGTGCCTGAACTGACCGAACAGGGGGCTATCGCACCTATATCCCTGGAGCTGCTTGATATTGGAATGAAGCTCACGGGTGAAACGGGTGGAGAACTATCGGCTGTAGTGCTGGGGTGCGGACTCGATGAGGCGGCGCGGGAGCTTATTCGCCACGGCGCCGATACTGTTTACCTCATCGACGACGCATCTCCTGCTCATTATGACCCCGATTGCTACCTTGAACTGCTGGAGGCTTTCTACATGGAGGCAAAGCCGGACACGATCCTGATGGGTCACACGCCCCTGGGTCAGGACATTGCCCCAAGGCTTGCCTTCCGCCTGAACGCGGGAGTCGTAACCGACTGCGTCAACCTGGAAGTCGATCCGAAGAAAGGGTTGCTCCGATGTGCCAAGCCCATCTACGGTGGGGTTGCCATCGGGGTTTACACGATTGAGGCAAAGCCCCGGGTGGTCACGGTAAGGGTTCGGGTGGGTGAACAACCAATGAGTGATGACTCCCGAGAAGGCAAGGTCATCGAAATGGATGGCACTTCCAGTACCTATTCCTCCCGGGTCTCCTGGATCGAGAAGGTTACGTATGAGGCGCGAGGGCCACGGCTGGAAGACGCTTCAGTGGTGGTAGCAGGAGGAAGGGGAATCGGAGGGCCTGAAGGCTTTGAGCAATTGAGTGCCCTGGCCGGAATGCTTGGAGGTGCTCTTGGAGCCACCAGACCACCGTGTGACTCCGGCTGGGTCTCGTCCTCCTGCCAGGTGGGACTTACCGGAAAGATTGTAAGCCCCGACCTCTACATCGCGGTAGGGCTCTCAGGTACCACCCAGCACCTGACCGGCATGTCGGGGTCAAAGCATATCGTCGCCATAGATAAAGACCCCGATGCCATGATATTCAAGGTAGCCGATTTCGGCGTGGTGGGAAACTATGGGGAGGTGCTCCCGGCGTTCACCCGCAAGCTGGACGATCTGTTGTCCTAGATGGTTCTGGACGTGTTTATGCAATGCAACGAATGACAAGAAGTATCCCACGAACTTGCGCCCGGGAATTCAAGTAACCGAATCGAGGGAGACAATGGCCGAAGGGCTTCGTATCATAGTTTGCGTCAAGCAGGTGCCCGATCCCGAGGGACCACCCTCGGCGTTCGAGGTAGACACCGGGCGGAAGACCGTTACTCCCAGAGGGATACCACCGGTGATAAGCCCCTTTGACGAGAACGCGCTGGAGGCCGCGATCAGACTCAAGGATGCGCATGGCTGTACGGTTACGCTCCTGAGCATGGGATCGAGACTGTCAACGGCGGTTTTCCTGAAGGCGATAGCCGTCGGGGTTGACGAGTCATACCTGGTTGAGGACCCCCTGTTGGAACCCGATCGCCTGGATGGCTACATAACCGCCCACCTGCTGGCTGCCGCCATAAAGAGAACCGGCGCCTTCGACCTCATCCTCACCGGCAGGCAGGCCGCCGATACCAATGCCGGCATCGTGGGGTTGGGCATAGCCGAGATCCTGGGCATTCCAGCGGTGACCCTGGCGCAGGGAATGAAGCTGGAAGAGGACACGCTCAGGGTGGAGAGGGTCCTGCCGGACGGACATGAAGTAGTACGAGTGCCCCTGCCCGCACTGGTAACCGTGAGCCACGAGATAGGGGAACTGCGTTACCCCCGCATCTCCGACATCAAGTCCGCAAAAGGAAGGCCGCAAACAAGGTGGAACTTGGATGACATCTGCGCCGAATCCCTCCACTGGGCCAGGGTCAGGCTCGATGATCTCTACACTCCTTCCCGGCAATCGCACTGCATCCTTGTGGAGGGCGAGAACCCGGAAGATGCGGGTAGTAGTCTTGCCGTATTGCTAAGGAACGAGAGAATACTATAGCAAGAAGCCCCAAAGTGAACCAACAAGAACCAAGAGAAAGTGAGACTTGGTCTACATTTAATCCAAATGGCGCAGATGGCTCTCTCGAGCAACAATCCGTCAACCACCGGAAATCCGCATAACACCGCGCTTTATCGACTGGTGCCCCCGGTAGGATTCGAACCTACGCGCAGGGATTAGGAATACTATTCATGTATGTTTCTCCTGGTTCGGGGCGGTGCTGCTTGGGTTGCAATAGGGACTCGTGCTTTCGCCTGGTTATGGGGACCGAGAGTGCTTTTTGGTTGCTAATGGTTGACCATGAGTTTACTTGGGTTCTGTTCGTTGATGATGGTTACATCCAAATCTAATCCACATGGGGTTGAGAATAGAGAGGGTAATTCAGAGAGGGACTGGAGCCACTACTTGTTCAAGTACTGTGGGTAATTAGCAAGACGCCATTCCCTCACGTCATGGCGGAGCTGTTTCGCGAGTAACAGCATCTCGTCGGCTTCAACATCCGACACCAGCCCTGAACGCTCGTAGTCGCTGATATTCCTTTTCTTGCGGAATCTGTCGAGGCGCGCGACTGTTTCAGGGTCGGAACCAACTGTAATCTTCAGGCTTTGTATCACGCGGTAGTGATGGGCCTTTCGGGCCGCGCGGTACCCGCACGCCGCCAGGGCCGCCGTTGCTGCCTGCAGCGCTGCGTTATAGGCGATGTTCAGCCGCCAGTCAGCGCTCAGGGCTTCCACCTGGCTGTTCTCTATGTCACGGTCAACAATGTCCAGCAGGCTGGAGATCTCATCGGGACTGGTCTCATGCTCGAGGAGCCAACCCTTTCTAGCCCAGTCCCGCAAGCTCATCTTCATCTCCAATCACGATGATCCTGGGAGAGTTCTGTACGGATGTAACAAAATGGTGACCCTCCTTAACCTTCTTTCGGAACTCAGACACACTGTACACCGTAGGGTTGACCTCACGGCCCAGCTTATCTTCCGCCGCGCTCAGTGCTTCTGTAACATCACCAAAGCCTGCGCTTCCGATTACTACAAGGTCGATATCGCTAGTCGCCGTATCCGTCCCCATGACAATAGAGCCGTAGAGGAACGCTACCTTGATTTGACCTGAAACGTCTTCCAGGGAATCCCTTACCACGTCGGAGACCCCGGCGGTCTTGACCATCAAGGACTTCAGTTCAGTGAAAACCGGCGATTGACGGTTAGCCTGGTAGAAGACCTGGTTTCCTCTTGCCGTGCGGATGATCAGCCCCGAACCCGTAAGCCGGGCAAGTTCCCTCTGGACCGCGCCGCGTCCAAGACCGAGTGTACGGATGATCTCGCGCAGGTAAAAGGACTCCTTGTCATTGGTAAAGAGAAGACCCAGAAGAGATCGGCGGGTCTTTCCAAACAACGCGGAGCCGATGCCGGTGTTATCTATAGTCCCCATAATGTGTACTATAGTACCCGATATGGGGTCATTCGTCAACGGGACGGGGATGGCCCTGTGAATTCCCTTGATCTGACACCACAGTAACGGACGTGGCCAAGCAGAGACCTAAAATGAACCACCAGGAACCAAGAATAAGTGAGATTTGGTGCACATCTAATCCAAATGACGTAAATAGCTCTCTTGAGCCACGACTAGCTAACCACCAGAAAACCGCATAACACCGCGCTAATCTGGCTGGTGCCCCCGGCAGGATTCGAACCTACGCGCAGGGATTAGGAATACTATTCATGTATGTTTCTCCTGGTTCTGGATGGTGCTGCTTGGGTCGCGATAGGTGGCCTTGCTTACGCCTGGTTATGGGGATCGATAGTGCTTCTCGGTTACTGATGACTGCTCGTGGGTTCGTTCGGGTTCTGGTCGTTGTTGATGGTTCCATCCACACATTTAATCCAAATGAGATGCCGCCATCGACGACCTGAAGGGGCGGAGGACTGCTATGCTTTGATCGACTCCAGGAGTTCAGCATGAAGCTGGGAGGGTATCCAAACCCGAGTCTACCTTACTTGTCACTCCCCGTATTGTTACCTTTTTGTTATCGTGAGATTATTGACTCGGGAAGGCCCCGTATTGTTACCTATAGAAGCAGAAAGGTAACAATGGAGTGATTATGAACGATAACAGCACAATCAGGTTCTTAGAGTCGGCGGAGGTCCAGGTGATCCTTGAGGCCCCATCCTTGAGATCACTGGCCGGTCTTCGATACAGGTGCATGCCTTGCAATGCACCAGTAGGGGATTCAAGGTGAGTCACGTTGTCAAAGTGTGAAATATGCGCCAAGGAGATACCCGACTACGAGAAGTACTGTGATTCCTGCTGGGAGATTGTTGGGCCTCAGAAGAAAAAAGCAAAAGACCAACGGTGGAGGGGCTTCAGGGGTTTGCAAGGTTCGTCGCTTGCAACTAACGAGACTCGCAAGTTCCGTTTATTCAGGTTCTTTTCAGAAGAGATATGGATAAAGGATTACTGGCTCAACGTTTGTATTGTTTCCCTCATTGCCGTAAGCATATTGATGATGGTTATCTCATACGCTTATCCCTGGACTCAGGCTGTCGATAAATACACTGGGGAGATTACTGCTAATCGTTATATCGTCTTTCAATGGGGCTATCCAAGTTATGGAGGAACACTGTTTAGCCTCTTGTTTGCCTTTTTCTTGTCCCTTACACTTCTGTTCTCCGTGAGAGGTAGGGCTATCAATCGGGCTTTCAGTAGATTAAGTAGAGATTTAGAATTGAGTTTTTATCAGACGCTTGAGTTTTTGCGATTCGGTGGTTTGGCTTATGTCACATGTATCGTTTATTTTAATGGCTTGCTAGTTAGGATGGCATATCCCTACGAGAGAGGAATAAGCGCAGCCAGGGGTTTCCCGGTGCACGTTGCCGCCAAGGTCTTCTACGCCGCGTCCTGGGTCTTGTGCGCATGCTTCATCCTTGTTCTTGTCAAGTGGATATGCGTAATCACACGATTCTTGATTGCCGGTAAGGCGGTCAATCATCTTCAGACGCCGACGAAGTGAGCGGTTCTGCGGAAGCAATCGGGGATGTAGGGGTGATGACTGTCGGAATCGGAATAATGAAAATGAGAACGATGTAAACCTCCGGCATGAAGAAATCCGTATTGTTACCTTTAGAACCAGAAGGGTAACACTGGAGTGATTATGGGTGATAACGGCACAATCAGGTTCCTGGAGCCGGCGGAGGTCCTGGCGCTCAGCATGAAGAAGGCGGGAGAGGGCAGGGCCGGAGTGGTATACTGGTATTGGCAGCCCGTTGCTTTGCTCTGAGACCCTGGCGATAGCTGGGGTTTCTTCTTATGAGCCCACAGTGGGGGTAAAGCACTCCAATCCTAAGCAGGAAGCACCAGAATGAACCACCAAGAACCAAGAAGAAGTGAGATTTGGTTCACATCTAATCCACATGACTTGAGCATTTCTCGCAAGACGAAGCCCGCCAAATGCCAGAAAACCGCATAACACCGCGCTAAATGGACTGGTGCCCCCGGTAGGATTCGAACCTACGCACAGGGATTAGGAAACTATTGATGCATGTTTCTCCTGGTTCGGAGTGGTTGTCCTTGGTTCGTTGCAGGTGGCCGTGGTTGCGCCTGGTTATGGGGATCGACAGTGCTTCCTGGTTGATGATGGTTGCTCGTGGGTTCGCTTGGGTTCTGGTTGCTCTTGTTGGTTCCATCCACATTTAATCCACATGAGATCTCGTTCGTTGACCAAGAGGGGCGGATGACTACGATACAGTTGAGGATGTTGGTATGTGTCAGGCGGGTTGGTGACTCTTACACCTAACTCAAGAATGGTTGACGTTCATCATACGTAGTTCCTCTCCGCATTTCTTGCACTTTGCCACTTGGCCTACACCCAGGCTGTTGAGGAAGGTAGTGGTAGTAGAGTGGTAGGCAACCCGTTCCAAGTCCACAGAGCTGAGAGCTTGCCCTTCAAGTCACGCTGATCTCAACTGATTAGTACACCAATTGGAATTACCCAGAGTTTTTCATCAACCTTCATTGACTCAACGCCATTGTAAGCCAGTATCCCCGCATCACATTCCGGGTACTCCTCCATAAACGCCTTGAGTCCATTCAGGTCGCCGCTCCTCCAGGTGCTGGCCGCTTTCACCTCTATTCCTATTACCGTACTCGTTTTGTTATGCTCCACCACGAGGTCCACCTCTTTGCCCCCCGCCGTTCTCCAGTGAAGCAACTCTGCGCCGTGCATGTGTGACTCAACGATGTTTAACAGGTTCTGAGCTACGTACGTTTCGTAAAGGCCTCCCCTTAAATGGTGATCCCTGAGGTCATGGCAACCCACCAGGTGACACGCCAGT
>JAHIMR010000010.1 GCA_018896525.1 Actinomycetota bacterium | reverse complement strand
TGCTTGGCGACGGGACCACCCGGGACCAGGAGGTGACCGTGGGCGCGACCTCCCGCCACACGGTGATGGTAAAGGATGTCCTGGGGGAGGGAGACGACGCCTCGTACGATTTCTCGGCACGGGTCCAGTCGACCAACGGCGTGCCCATAGTGGCGGAGCGCCCGATATACTTCAACTACCAGGGTTACACCCGGCTAAACTGGCCCGGTGGGCACAACGTGATAGGCGCCACCTGCACCGCCACCTTCTACTACTTCGCGGAAGGTACCTGCCGCCCCGGCTTCGACCCCTACATCTGCCTGCAGAACCCCGAGTCGACCGACGCCGAGGTCAAGATAACGTACATGCTTGGCGACGGGACCACCCGGGACCAGGAGGTGACCGTGGGCGCGACCTCCCGCCACACGGTGATGGTAAAGGATGTCCTGGGGGAGGGAGACGACGTCCTGCACGATTTCTCGGCACGGGTCCAGTCGACCAACGGCGTGCCCATAGTGGCGGAGCGCCCCATATACTTCAACTACCAGGGTTACACCCGGCTCAACTGGCCCGGCGGGCACGACGTACTGGGCTTGTAGCCACCACGACCGGCATTACCTTCTCCCCAGCGGGGGAGAGGGGGGCGACACTATAACACATACACCCGTGGGGCAGTGAGTCTCGCAGAGGCCGCAGCCGAAGCAGTCCAGGACCTCCGCCTTCCCGTTCACCAGTCGCCGCGCGTCAAACGGGCAGAACGCGACACACACGCCGCAGCCGATGCACCTGTCCTCCTCGAACTCCACACGCCACTCACCCTTCACCAGCGGGAACACCTTCTGCCCCAGCGTGCGGTTCAGGATATAAGGGGTACAGCCGTCGGTGCAGCAGTTGCATATGACGTACTCGTTCACCGCGCCGCCGACCAGGCAGTGCAGGAAGACCATGTGGAACATACCCAGCCCGGCGCACTCCCTGACGATGCGGATTGCCTCGTCCTTCTCTATGACCCGGTAGTCGTCGGGGAACGCCTTCAGCCATACGTCGGTCCCGGTCCTCATGACGATGTCCGTCTCCATCGGATGGCCACACGCCCTGTGGCCGACGCGGCAGCGGCACGGCCCTACCGCCATCTTCCCCTCGAGGCCTTCCATCATCTCGATGAGCTTATCAGCGGGTATTGGCTTTCCGGTATCGCCGTAATGGCCGAACGGGTAGGCGACAGGGTACAGGATGAGCGCCCGGGTGAGCCGGAACCGGGAGATGAACTTGAGTCTCCCCACGCAGGCGTGGTAAGAGACGTACAGAAGCGGCACTTCCAGGTAGCGGGCGAATACCCTCATAAAGAAGAGCCGGATAGGGCTGTGCTCGCCGGTGACGATGTGGCCCAGCAGAAAGGCGGCGAGAATGGCCCACGTCCTGATGATGATCTTCACCGGTTCCCTCATGCTTGTCATCACGCCAGCATGGACCCGCCGTCCACCAGGATGGTCTGGCCGGTAAGGAAGCTGGAGGCGTCGGAGGCGAGATACACCGCCAGGCACGCTATCTCGTCCGGCTGGGCCATGCGGCCGAGCGGTATCTTCGTTTCCACCGCCTGCCTTATATCGTCGTTTGCCCACAACGCCTGCGAGAACCTGGTCTGCACCAGCCCCGGGGCGATGCCGTTGACCCGGATGCCTTTCCCACCCCACTCCAGGGCGAACGACTTGGTGACCATGTCCACCCCCGCCTTGCTGATGCTGTAGACGCCGAGGCCCGGTGCGGGCCGGATCGCCGCCTCGGTGCTGAGGTTTATTATCGACCCCTTGCTTTTTTCCAGCATGACCTCGCCGGCGGCCTTGGTCAGGAAGAAGATGCCCTTCAGGTTCACGTCCATTATCTTTTCCCACGCCGGGAGTTCCGCCTCCAGTAGCGGTCCGAGTATAGGGTTGGTGGCCGCGTTGTTAACCAGTATGTCGATGGTGCCGAACGCGTCGAGCGTCTCGTCCACCACAGCCTGGAGCGTTTCGACCTTGCCCGTGTGGGCCGGGATGCAGATAGCTTCCCCGCCGCGGGACTCTATCTTCTCCCTGACCGCGTCCAGGCCTTCTATCTTCCTGCTGCAGAGAGCGACGCGCGCGCCGAACTCTGAGAGGGCGAGGGCGATAGACTCACCGATCCCCCTGCTACCCCCGGTGATGATGGCCACCCGGCCGGTCAGGTCAAACATTTCCTTATACATCTGTGCACCTCCATAGTGTTTACTACACGTCCAATTCTATCAGCGCCCCGGGTTGTTGCATAACGTCTCCCTTGTAGCGCCGGCATCTTGCCGGCATAGGGACCGCCCTTTGGTTAACGGGGGGAGGGGTCACGCCACTGGGCTGTTGCATAACGTCTCCCTTGTAGCGCCGGCATCTTGCCGGCATAGGGACCGCCCTTTGGTTAACGGGGGGAGGGGTCACGCCACTGGGCATATGCATAATGGGGCGTGGGTTTGAGCAAAGACTTGAACGGCACATGCCCGTGGTTGGCGTTCTTGTCTGACCGACGATTGTCTATGAGGGAGGGTTCAGGCCTTGTCTCCGTACGTATAACCGTTAATCACCGCTCTAAGGCACTGACCCCACCTGGTGGCCATACAGACCTGTGCCAGGCACCGTTTGGATTGGGGTGGCGCCCCCACTTGTAGGCCGCTGGTTATTAGTTATAGAATACCTGTCTGGACAATAGAATTGGAATCTAGGGAGTACCTGGGGAAAGGAGATGGAAGATGGCTGATGAGATCAGGTTTGATGACAGGGTCGCGGTGATAACCGGCGCCGGGGGAGGCCTCGGCCGGGCGCACGCCCTGCTGCTTGCCAGTTTGGGCACAAAGGTCGTTGTGAACGACCTGGGCGGCTCCATGGACGGCGAGGGGAGCGAGTCCACGCCTGCACAGAAAGTCGTGGACGAGATCAAGGCTGCCGGCGGCGAAGCCACACCGAACTTCGACAGCGTATCCGATTGGGATAGCGCCCAGAAGATCATTGGCACCGCGATTGACACCTACGGGAAGATCGACATCCTCATCAACAACGCGGGGATCCTCCGCGACAAGAGCATGATGAAGATGGAGGTCAAGGACTGGGAACTGGTGATCGCGGTTCACCTTTCCGGCACCTTCTTCTGCACCAAGGCCGCCCTTCCCAACATGAGGGAGAACGGCTACGGGCGCATCCTCTCCACCGCGTCGGCGGCCGGCCTCTACGGCAACTTCGGCCAGACCAACTACGGAGCGGCCAAGATGGGTATCGCCGGCATGATGAACTCGGTGAAGTTGGAGGGAGCCAAGTACAACATCAAGGCCAATACCCTGGTGCCGATAGCCGGCACGCGCCTGACCGCGACGGTGATGCCTCCGCAGGTTTTGGACCAACTGAAGCCCGAGTACGTTTCCCCGCTGGCCGCCTACCTGTGCTCCGAGCAGTGCGAGCTCTCCGGGGCGATGATGACCGCGGGTGCAGGGTACTTCAGCCGCGCGGCGGTCGTGGAGGGGCCGGGGGCCTTCTTCGATGACGCGGCAAGCGTTACGGTCGACGATATTTCGGCCAGGATCGCCGGTATCACCAACCTGGAAGGGGCGGTGGAGTACGACACGGCGACCGCACAGACCGGTCACGCGCTAAGCAAGATAAAGTTCGACTAACGGGGGTGTGATCCATGCCGATAGATACGGCGAAAGCCATTGGCGCCCAGATGCCCGCGCTGGCGTTCCAGTACGAGCCGAAGGATGTCATGCTGTACGCCCTGGGCGTTGGGGCCGGTGTCGAACCGGACGAGCTGAAGTTCGTCTATGAGAACGATCCCGGGCTCTCGGTGTTGCCCACGTTCGGGGTCATCCCGCCGTTCCCGGCCCTCATGGGCCTCCTGGGGGTGGAGGGAATCGAGATCAACCCCATGATGATCCTTCACGGTGAGCAGTACCTGGAGATCCGCAAGCACCCGGTCCCGCCTTCAGGCAAGCTTGTGACCACGCCGAAGGTCGCCAACATCTTTGACAAGGGGAAGGGCGCGCTTATAGAGCTCGAGGCCGAGAGCGTGGACGAGAGCGGGGAGGTTGTCTACTTCACCCGGTTCGGCGTGTTTGTCCGCGGCGAGGGTGGATTCGGCGGCGAGAAGGGCCCGTCGGCGGGCAACGAGCCACCGGACCGCGAGCCCGACAGGGTCGTCAAGCTCAAGACCCTGCCCCAGCAGGCGTTGATCTACCGCCTGTCCGGTGACTATAACCCGCTGCACGCGGATCCCAACTTCGCCTCGATGGCGGGGTTCGACAGGCCTATACTTCACGGTCTGTGCACGTTCGGGTTCGCCTGTCGTGCGGTCCTCAGGGAGTACTGCGATAACGACCCCGCCGGCTTCAGGTCGGTAAAGGTCAGGTTCTCGCGGCACGTGTTCCCGGGTGAGACCGTCATCACCGAGATATGGGACGAGGGTGACGGCAAGCTATTGTTCCAGGCAAAGACAGAGGAGCGCGGCGAGGTAGCGATATCCAACGCTGCTGTCGAGCTGAACGGGTAGCACCGACCTCAGGCAGATAGTTGATGAGAAGGGACGGGCCCGGCTCCATAGCCGGGCCCTTTACCCGTCGGCTCGTACGGTCCGCCCCTAAGTACCCTGGTCCATAAATACACTGGCATTCGAACGCCGCTGCATCCACACCGGCTGCGTTCCGCTCCCTAGAAGTACTACAGGAGTACGTCTAGGTCGCGCGCCTTGCCGGAGCGGCGCATCGACGCTCTCGGTGCTTAACCGTATCCATGGACCGGGGCACTAGAGTTAGATATCTATTGACACCCTGAATCCAGGTGCAATTCCGTGTGCGGAAAACCATCCACGGTTCGCTTCGATCGCGTAGCGGTACTCCCCTTGCGGCTTCACCGGGGTTTCATCGAATGGCTCCAGGTCATGGATGGAGATTATCTTCCCGCTGGAATCCACGAACGCTATGGAGAGCGGGATGGAGGTGTCCTTCATCCAGAACGCCGAGCTGACATCACCCTGGAAGTCGAAGAGCATCCCGCTGTCTGCAGGGAGGCTCTCATACCCCATCAGCCCCTGGGCACGCTCCTCGGGGGTTGCTGCCACCTCGATGTTGAGGGTTTGAACGGTTGAGTCGTTGCTGAAAGCGACCGTCGACCCGCTACAGCTTACAGCGAACAGGACCGCCGCGCTGACGAGCAATATCGCAACGACGTACGGCAGAATACGTCTCCCCCGGGTGGCCAGTGACCTAACCGTGGCGATGTAATCCACGTGAATCCAGCTATGTTCCTGTACACCAGCTCTAACTGTCATCTCAACTAAATATTTAATTATCCAGCTCCTTTCTCCTTCTTTACAGACCCGGCGCCCAGGGCCGGTATCGTTTCCAACCTACCCGTATGCAGATGCACCGGGATGGTTCGCCTGGAATAGCGCGAGCGAAAAAACGGCACAACAGTGCTGTTTACTGCCCACTTCATGGGGATCTCGGGAAACAGAAACAACGCGTTATCTATTGAGCAACACGCAATTGTTCCGACCTATACGGACTAACAGTTAAAAGTATAACAGATACGGGATTATTGTAAACCCTGGAGTTATACTTCAATGTCTTGTTACGGATACAGGCTACTGTTGACCAATATAACAGAAGTAAAGAAGAGTTGTGAAAGCGGTCAACCTGCGACTCGAGGACCGTAACACCACCCCTTGAGCCACCATCTTCAGGCGAGGGTCTGGATGCGGGACGATCGAAAACCCGGCCCCGGAGGGCGACAGGAGTGGCGCCCCTCAAGTGGGGGGCTACAGGCCGAGATTCCTGGAGATGATCAGCTTCATTATCTCGTTGGTGCCGGCGACTATGGTCATGACCCGCATGTCCCGCCAGGCGCGTTGTATGGGGTACTCCATCATGTACCCGTAGCCGCCCATGAGCTGCATCGCCTCGTAGGTGACCTCGTTGGCGATATCGGAGGCGTAGTACTTTGCCATCATGACCTCTTTCATGCACTCCACGCCACGGTTGTACATGTCAGCCGCCCGGAAGGTCAGCTCCTTGGACGCCTCGATTTTGGTGGCCAGCTCGGCTATCTTGAACGCGTTGTGCTGGTGCCGCGATATCGGCTTGCCGAACTGCACCCTCTCCTTGGCGTAACCGATAGCCGCCTGCAGGGCGATCTCCGCGCCGCCGTACGATCCAATCGCCACCAGCAGGCGCTCGGGCTGGAAGTTCTCCATTATCTGGAAGAAGCCCTTGTTATACCCCCCCAGCATGTTCTCCTTGGGGACCCTCATGTCGGTGAAGAAGAGTTCCGCGGTGTCACAACTATGGAGGCCCACCTTTTCCAGCTTGCGGCTGACCTCGAAGCCGGGGGTGTCGGTGTCCACTATGAACTCGGTTATTCCGTTGTAACCGCCCTCCTTGTCGGTCTTGGCCGCCACTATTACCCAGTCGGCCCTGGCGCCGTTGGAGATGAATATCTTGTTGCCGTTGATTATGTAGGAGTCGCCGTCCTCTACCGCGGAGGTGAGCATCGATGCCACGTCGCTTCCCGCCTCCGGCTCGGTCACCGCCAGTGCCCCCAGTGACTCCCCCTTGACCGCTGAGACCAGGTACTTCTGCTTCTGCTCCTCGGTGCCGTAATGCATAATCGCGGGAATGGCCACTTCGGTATGAACGCCTATCGCGGTGAGGAAGCCGCTGCTGCCGCCCTTGATCATTTCCTCGAACAACACCACGACCGACCAGTAATCGGTGCCGCCGCCGCCGTACTCCTCGGGGACCCGGAGCCCCAGGAAGCCGAGTTCGCCCATCTTTCGGAAGGCCGCGGCGTCGTACTCCTCCTTCTCTTCCCACTCCTCGACGTAGGGGGTTACCTCTTTCTCGACGAACTCACTGACCGCCTGACGGAGCAGTTCGTGCTCCTCCGTGAACATGGGATATTTCTTCTCCACTTCTCTTAACCTCCTTAGACGGTTACTTCTCGACGGGCATTATACTATATTCACTGAGAAACCCGTGCTGAAGAAAAACGGATTCGGGGGGATAACGGTATGAGAAAAGATGCTGTTGCGGGAGGAATTACCACCGGGAGGCACGGTGGAGTCCTGGTTCTTGGGCCTGACGGACAACCCCTGCTGGAGGAGGTGCCTCTTTACGAAGGGTCGTCCCTGGGGGTGGTGGAGGTGGCACTCAAGTGGTTCCCCCTCCTTGCCTGGTGGCGGTTTCGCAGGCGCCTTGGGCCGTGGGCGTGGGCATCGGGCGACACCTTGCCGTCAGAAGAGAGGTGGACCACGCTCCAGGGTCCCGGCGGCAACCCGCTGGTGGAGGTGACGGAGTCCCCGGCTGGAGAAGGAGTCATCGACGGTGAGGTCCGCATTGCGGACGGAGCCGCCGGTGACTGGGTGCGCTGGCGGATCAAGGCGCGGCCCGGCGAGAGGTTCCTGGGTTTCGGGGAGCGCTTCAACGCGGTGGACCAGACCGGGAACAAGCTGTTCGTCTGGACAGAGGAGGGGGCACTGGGCCTGGGGGAGAAGTGGGGCCGCCGGCTTGACGGTGTCTCCTGGAACCCGTTCCCCAACGGGCCGACCACCGCCTACAAGCCGATGCCGTTCTTCATCAGCAGCCGCGGCTACGGCCTGCTGCTGGACACCACCGCCAGGGTGGAGTACGACGTTGCCGCCACCGACCCCGGCGTGGTGGACATAACTGTGTGGGACAGGGAGTTCCGGTGGGTCCTGTTCTACGGCCCGGAGCCGGCGCGGATAGTGGAGCGATTCACCGAGCGCACCGGCAGGGCTACCGTCCCCGCGAAGTGGGTGTTCGCGCCTTGGAACGACGCCGTCTACAACTCGGAGAATGTAAGGTCCATCGCAAGGAAACTGAGGCAAAACAAGATACCCACCACCGCCATCTGGAGCGAGGACTGGCAGGGCGGTTACTGGCTCGCCCCGCTTGGCAGGAAGAAGAAGGCGCCCTATTTGATATTTCCCATGCGCTATGAGGTGGACCGCTCGCTCTACCCCGACGCCGAGGAGCTGGCGCGGGAACTGCATGACGACGGTTTCAGGTGGTTGTCGTACTTCTTCCCCTACATACTGCGAAGGAGCAAGGAGTACCGGGAGGCGAAGGAGAAAGGCTACCTGCTCAAGAACCGGCGCGGGGGTGTAAGCATTGTCATGATACAGCAACTGCCGTACGGGCATATCGACCTCACCAACCCCGAGGCCCGGGAGTGGTACATGGGCCTCCTGGAGGAGAACGTCAAGGTAGGCTTCGACGGGTGGATGGCCGACTTCGGTGAGTACGTGCCTCCCGGCTCGGTCACTTCCACCGGGGAGACCGGGCTCATCCACCACAACCGATTCCCCCTGCTGTGGCAGGAGATGCACCGCGAGCTGTTCGACCGCTTGCGGCCTGACGGCGACTACGTATTCTTCTGCCGCTCCGCCGGCGTGGGGTCGCAGCGCCACGTCCCGGTGTTCTGGTCGGGGGACTCCAACACCGACTTCGAGCGATACGACGGGCTGCCCTCGAATATCCCCGCCGCGCTGTCGGCCGGCCTCTCGGGGCTTTCCATCTGGGCGGCCGATATCGGGGGCTACATGTCGCTCACCACCAGGGGGCGTGACAAGGAGCTGTTCTTCCGGTGGACAGAGTTTGCCGCTCTACTACCGGTCATGCGGACACACCACGGCACCCACCCGGGCCGCGCCTGGTCGTTCGACTCCGACGAAGAGACGCTGGAGATGTTCGCTACCTACTGCCGCCTGCACACAGCGCTCTTCCCCTACATCTACGGCCTGGCTCACCAGGCGTCGGCGAGTGGCATGCCGGTGGTCCGGCACCTTATCCTGCAGTACCCGGACGACCCCGGGTCGTGGGAGGTGGAGGACGAGTTTCTCCTTGGAGACCGGCTGCTGGTGGCCCCGGTTATCCGTAGAGGCGCCCGCGATCGCACTGTCTACTTCCCCCCGGGGGAGTGGGTGGACTACTGGACCGGCGAGACCTACAAGGGGCCGCACTCCGATTCCATAGCGTCGCCACTGGACCACGTCCCGCTGTTCGTCCGGTCGGGGAGCATCCTTCCGACACTGGACATGCCGGTGGACACGCTGGCGCCCGCCCCGGAGAACAGCGGTGTCGTGGGGGAGGATGAGGCGCTCGGCACCCTCCGACTGACAATGTACGGCCAGGGAGAAGACCGCCTGACGCTCTGGGACGGGACTCAGGTGAGGATGTGGCGGTCGGCTGGTGGCGACGACCTGTCGCGGGCCGGCGGTGTTGTCGAGGTAACGGGGGGGAAGCGGGAGGGGGAGGCCGCGGCCGAGTACCTGCAACCGGTGGAGATGAGGCGGGAGGCGTCCCTCGCGTTGAGCGTGGCCGGCGGTGAGGCCGGCGTAGGCGTAACCGACAGCGATGGGACGAAGCTCGCCGGTGCCGAGGTTTCGGGATCCCGGAGAAAGAGGATAACCTTCGAGTGGCGATAGGTTTAGGTTTAAATCGACTTCGCCGGCTCGTCGGTGGTTGACGGCGCGGTGGAATCCTCGCCGCCGTCCAGCAGGTCTTCCAGGAGGTCCTCCAGTGGCCCCAGGTCCAGGCTGTCTTCCAGGTCTTTCATGAGGTTATCGAGCAAGTCCATTCCCGGGAGCGTCGAGGAGATGTCCTCGTCCCCGTGCTTCTCCTTTATCCACCGCTGGTGGAGGGCGTCGACCGCGGCGGGGTCGGTGGAGTTGGACTTGAAGCACTCCATCAGGTCATCGGGGGTAGCGTTCTCGAATGCAAATATCGCGTAGTACTCCGACAGGCTGTTCTCGAAGGCCTCGGTCCCCATCTGCTCCTCCAGCGCGTTGAAGAAAAGCGCGCCCTTGGAGTAGACCGCCGCCACGTACTGCTCCTGGCTCTCGAAGTCGTCCACCGGGGTGTCGACCACCGCGTCACCGCCTCCCAGGGCGGCGGCGGTGGAGTACGGCAGCACCAGTTGCATCTCCAACTGCTCGTTTGCCGCCTCTTCCCCGTGCTGCCAGCGGAAGTACAGGACCGAGCAGTAGTTGGTGAGAGACTCGTCCTGCCAGGGATGGCCGATAGAATCACTGCCCACGCACAGCCCCCACCACTGGTGGCAGACCTCGTGGGCGGTCACGAACTCCAGGGTGTCGCCCATCAGTCCTCCCAGCAGAGTATCGAAAAGATCGCCCAACTCCTCACCACCGAGGTCCTCGGGAAGCAGGTCCCCTCCCAGGTTGCCGTACAGCATCTCGGCAAGCATTATCTGCCCGGTGAACTCCATGCCCGCCGCGCCTCCACCGAGCGGCGCCTCGCAGATATTGAACCTGGTGTACGGGTACGGTCCGAAGTGCTTGGAGTACTGGGAAAGCGCGTTGCATCCGAACTCGAGGACCTCCTTGCCCTTCTCTTCCGAGCCCTCGATGTAGTAGGAGGAGACGAGCGTGGACCCGACCGTTCTGGTTTCGACCTTGTAGTCGGGGCTGGCCTGCACCGAGAAGTCGCGGGCAGGCCCCGCGGAGAAGCTATAGGCGTCTCTCCCCGCGCCGCCGCTCTTGCCGGTGGGTGTCCCGGTGGCGGCGACCACGTACCCCGAGGGCACGTCGATGGCGACGTTGAAGTAGGCGCACTCGAAATCGGCGACGTCACCGAACGCTGGCGCCTTGCGGGTGTCCCAGGAGCCGTCACGGTAGGTGGTGATGATGGGCATCAGGTAGCCGAGGCTGTAGACGTTGTCACTGTGCCCGAAGACACCGTACCCTCCCGAGGACTCGCCCAGGAGTCCCTCCAGCCCCCCCATGCCGCCGCTGACCTCGGGCACCGGCTCCTTGAACGAGAAGCTGATCACTGTTTCCCCCCCGGGTTCGAGGGGCTCCGGAAGCTTGACCGTCAGGAGGGAGTCCGAGAGCTTAACGGTGGCTTCAGCGCCGTCGGCGCGGGCGTCGGTCACGGTGACCTTCCCCTTGCCACGGACATCACGGACATCGGGGCTGTTGGCGTAGACCCGGAACATTACTTCCTTCAGGTCGTCCCCGGTGCGGTTGGTGAAAAGGACGGTCTCCTCGCCGGACACACTGTTGTCCCCGGTGTCGAGCACGGCGCTCACCGAGTAGATGGGGGCGTTCTCAACCTTTCCACTGCTGAGCGCTTGGCCTTTACTGTTCAGGTACTTCTCTGCCTCGTTTACCGAAGACTTGAGTTCGCTGACGGTTTGAGGAAGGTCCACCTCGGGGGGCCGGTTGAACACGACCAACACGGCGGTGGTGACTCCCGCCAGCATCAGCAGGACGACCATGGAGGCGATGATGGCGATAAGCGGCCCACGGGGGAACCCGGGCTTTGGACGGGCCGCCGGTGGCTTGCCCATCCTGGCGCCGCAGCCCAGGCAGAACTTCGGCGCCCTGTCGTAGGTACGGCCGCATCGCGGGCACCTGATTTGCCCCTTGCCTTGTTGACCGGTGGTTTCCATTGTGGCCATTGACGTTCTCCCGCTTCGGGCCCGAAGATGTAACGGGCGGGTCTTATAGTAGTATCTATGGTATTAGACGGAAGGCCGGATGGGAAGTTCACACCCGGCGGCACATCCGGAGGGGCCATGTTCGAGTTTGTTCCAATCGGCTACGTGGAAAACGAGTTCAAGGCAATACAGCGGGACCCCGACATCTTTACCGGGACGGTCTCCAGGATACGCGTAATGGACGAGTACGTTGAGGGGCTATACCGGCTGGAGCAGTTCCAGCGCGTCTACATCATATTCGTGTTTGACCATTCACAGGGGTACCGACTGGTCATCCATCCCCGCGGCGATGTCAACAGGCCCCGGAGGGGGGTGTTCGCGACGCGCTCTCCTTACCGTCCGAACCCGATAGGCCTCTCGTTGGTGGACCTCGTTGGAGTGGACAAGAACATCGTCACCGTGCAAAACCTCGACGCCATCGACGGCACCCCGGTCCTCGACATTAAACAGCCAACCAGTGGTGCCAGGTGTTAGATAGCTGTCCGAAATGCAGCGCACTCCCCAGAAACACCTGGCACCTCCCTCGTACACAAGCGGCGGTCAGACAAGGTACGCAATCCCCGGACTGTTGCCGTTGGAACCCCCAAGCAAATCCAAGCCCCACTATGCAACAGTCCCAGGGCGGGACCCCTCCCACGCCACCTGAAGGTGCCTGGCTCAGGTGTTGCCGTTGGATTCTCCACACAAACCGCTCGCTACAATGCAACGCAGGTGCCTGGCACCACCTTTATACGCGACAACGCCAGACAAAACCCGCCATCCCCGGGCTGTTGCCGTTGGAACCCCCAAGCAAATCCAAGCCCCACTATGCAACAGCCAGGGGCACTAATACCTGCGGGCCTTCTTCATGACCGTGTCGCGGTCCTCCATGTACCCTTTCAGTAGCTCGGCGGCGGCCTGGGCCGCGTTTATCCGGGGGCTGTAGCCGAGGACCCTCCTGGCCTTCTCGATGGAGTAGGAGTGGTCGCACATCAGGAACTGGAGCTGCTCGTACGGCATCTTGATGATGGGGAGGCGCGCGGCGAGTTTCACTGGCGGCCAGGCGATACGGGGCGGCACCAGGTGGATCTTCCTGGTGTTGCCGGCGACGCCCATCAGCGCTTCTATGATCTCAATGGCGCTGGAAGGCTCACTGCAGGAGATGTTGAAGACCCTGCCGACGGCGCCTTCACCGGTGCCACACAGGACGTAACCGTGTACGCAATCATCGACCCAGATGAAGTCCCCCATGATGGGCTTCCCCCCGAACCAAAGCACCGGGCGGTTGGCCAGCAGCCAGTCGAACGCCTTCAGTAGGTCTATCCTCACGTAGTAACCCCTGCCGCAGATGGTGGGGAGCCGGACCATGGTGAGGGGGAGGCCGTGCTCCCGGTGGTAGTACCAGCAGATGTCCTCGCAGGCCTTCTTGTGTCTCCCGTACCACCCGAACGGCCTGTCGGTGGGGGAGTCCTCGGTGACCGGGAACGGCGGGAACGGTGAGTAGACCTCGACGGTGGAGGTGTGGACGAACCTGCCTACTCCCTCCTCCAGCGAGGCCTTGAGGAAGTTGCCGGTGCCCCCGTAGTTAATGTCCCACTTCTCCTTCTCGGGACGCTTGCTGAACGCCTGGACGAATGCCAGGTGATACACGACGTCAACCCCGCTGACCGCCCGCCGCACCGAGCCGTAGTCGCGCATATCGCCGCGGTGGAAATCGACACCATCCGGGAGGTGCTCGCTCGGCTCGACGTCGAACACCCGGACGTCTCTTCCCGATTGGAGCAGGTGGCGGGCAAGGTAGGAGCCCACGAACCCCGAACCGCCGGTGATAAGGTCCATACCGCCTCCAAGCCTACCGCTCTCCTACCGCTTCCGGTACTCTTTTATCGCGAGCTTCAGGGTTGTCGCGGCCAGAAGCGCGCAGTGCTCGGTCTCGGGGGGGAGCCCGCCAAGGGCGTCCAGAACGTCCTGCCGCCCTATATCCCCGGCCTGTTCCACCGTCTTTCCGGTAGCGAGTTCCGTGACCATGCTTCCGCAGGCGATGGCGGTGCCGCAGCCATCGGTCCAGAAGCCGGTCCGCCTGATCCTGTCGTCGGATACGTCAATCCAGATGGCCATTGTATCGCCACACGGCCCCTTGAACTTCGCCTCCCCGTTCGACCCCTCCAGCCTGCCCATATTCCGAGGGTTCAGAGCGTGGTCTATTACAGCTTCCGAGTAACCCTCCCGGGTTTCCCGTTCTATGGACTTGACGAACTCTGACAATCCGTTATCTTCCATGGGGAATCAATATCCTCTGGAGCAACTCTCTTCCTCCCCGCACGGCGGCTTGTCGCATCGCTCCTCGCGCCCGCAGCAGGTCTGTCCCCCTGCGGCATGCGGGAACTTCGCGGTGTTGAACGTGGACAGCAGCTTCTCCATCCGGGCACTTCCGCACTCGGGACACCCGGCCTTGGTGATATCCCCGTCGAGCAGTAGCACCTCCGAGGTAGACCCGCAGTCCCGGCATTTGAAATCGAACAAGGGCATTACCGTACCTCCCTCTTGATGTCACTATTGTACCCCATTACCCCTGAACGCGAGAGGGTTGGAGTCGATCGTCTCCGGGTTCCAGGAACTCGGGGTGGCCCGCGTCGGGCCGTGCCACTGCTCGGGTGATGAGGCCAGGCGACTATTCCGGGAAGCGTACGGGGACAGGTATATTGACGTTGGAGTCGGAACAGTGATCGACGTGGGAAACCTTGATTGAGTGTTCCGTTCCATGAATACGGTTAAGCACCGAGAGCGTCGAAGCGCCGCTCCGGCAAGGCGCGCGACCGAGTCGTACTCTTGGAGTACGTCGAGGGAGCGGAACGCAGCCGGAGTGGATGCAGCGGCGTTCGAATGCCAGCGTATTTATGTAATGGAGCACTATGTTTGAATAACATCATCTAAAAAGACCGCGTTTTCCTTCTTACGTCTTTGCCCGTTTCCAATCCCTGGTTCGTTCCTCATTTAGTCACTGGCACGAGATGCCGATACATCGATTGGTGATTGACTGGGGAATGCGAGATGAGGCGAAGAGAGAAAAAGCTAAAAAAAGATTCGATCTGGACAAGAGAGCTGATTCCCGAGGACTCAGTCTTACGGAAAGAGCTGATTCCTAAGGACTCAATCTTGCGGAAAGACATTCTTGCTTTCGCCGGCAGGAGGAAGTCGCCGTGCCTTCAATGTCCGGTCCTCATGGTGGCCGAAGAGCGCCATTGTAACCATTTTAGTAGAATACCCGATGACATCTGGGACGGCCTTCAAACGTGTCCCCTGCATGAAGAGCATAGATCAGGGTAGCCGTCCAGAAAGGCCTGAACTCCCGGGACGACCCGCGGGATCTCCTCCCGCCTCTTCCGGGTGGGGACGCGTATCCTCCAACTCTACGGAAACCGGCCGCGCCTGATGAAGGCGCTCTCCAGGAGCCCAATCGGGATGTTGCTCTACTGCAGGCGCAACACCGACTCCGAGACCACGACCTCCCTGCTGAAGTGGGGGGCCGACGACGTGTCCACCCGGATGTTCGTTCAACTGATCGATGGGGTCTGGAACATCAGCTTTCGCCAGTACTTCCCTATAACGTTCAGGGAGCAGCCGTACGACTACATCATGAACATGGATCTGTTGAGCGTACCGATGCTGTTCGTGACCGGCGACAAGGACTTCGCCAGCTGGGTCGGCATCAAGCGGTACGGGTACGACCGGGTCGCGAGTAAGATCAAGGGGCTGGTGACGCTGCCCGGCTACGGTCACACCGACCTGGTCATAGGACGCGATGTGGAGCGGGATGTCTACCCGGTCATCCTCGAATGGATCCAGGAGGTCGAGAAGGTGGAGGGCTCAGTCGTCCTCGATGAATAGGCGGGCCCGGCGGGCGGCTTCGTCCTTGTCGTGGGGGGCGAGCTCGCCATCCACCACCAGTCCCGTGAGGTGTGCCTTGACGTCGCGGATCCACGGACCTTGCTCGCGCCCGAACAGTTCCATGAGCTCCCCGCCGTCGAGGGGCGAGCGCGACATCTCGACCGGGTGTTCCTCCCCGGCCCTGTCAACTCTTTCCTTGAGCTCCGATAGCCTTGCCAGGCCCTCCCCGGCTTTCTCCAGGCTTCCCGCCTTGATGTCGGCGGCGGCAAGCTCGAACAAGGTTTCGACAGGGACCAGCACGGTATCGTCCTTGACCAGTGTGCACTCCCTTCTCATTCGCCTGACCGCGGCGTCGGTCCAGGCGCTATCGTAAAGAATAGGCCTCATGTGGCGCCGGACCAGGAACGCGGTCTCGCGGATGTCAATGTTTCCGTACCGCAGCCGCCGCATTGACCGGCGGGTGAGCTCCTCGCCAATACTCTCGTGGTCGTGGAACGATATCCTGGGGGACGTGACCTTAGCGGGCGGCTTTCCCACGTCGTGAAACAGCGCGGCGCGGCGAAGCAGGGGGTCGGCGGGCAGGTACATCATGGTGAGCAGGGTGTGCTCCAGCACGTCGGCGCGGTGGTACCTCGTGGGTTGCTCGACCCCATCCATAGCGGCAAGCTCGGGTGATACGGAACGCATCAGGCCGGTGTCCACCAGAGTCCTTATCCCGGTATCCGCCCCGTCGGTGACAAGTATTCTCTCCAGCTCGTCCCGGCGGCGCTCCCAGGAGATGGAGTCCAGCAGGCCGGTGTCGCCTTTCAGGACGCCAAGGAGTTCCCCGTCAATCTCGTAGCCGAGCTGGGCGGCGAAGCGGACCGCCCGCATCATGCGAAGCGGGTCCTCCGCCATCCTTTCACCGGGAAGGCCGGGTGTGCGAATCAGGCATCGTTCTATATCGCGCGCCCCCCCGAACGGGTCGAGCAGGCGCCCCGGTTCCGGCGCTACCTGGAGCGCCATCGCATTGATGGTGAAGTCCCGGCGGGAAAGGTCCTCCCCGATACTCGCGACCGGGGTGACCTCGGGGTGGCGCGACCCGGGTGAGTACCTGTCCCTGCGGAACGTGGTTATCTCCACGGTGCACTCGCCGGCCCGGACCCCGACTGTGCCGAACCTTTCACCGAGGTTATACACCGGGCCGAGTTCCTCGACTGCGTTTCTCACCCGGTCCGGGGTAAGGCTGGTGGCAAGGTCTATATCGTTGCACTCAACCCCCCGCAGGCGGTCCCTCAACCACCCGCCCACGATATACGCCTCTCCGCCGGCCCCCGCGATTCGCTCGCCGACGGCGGCAATCGGTTCGGGTATCTCCAATGAGGCATCGGGATTCTTCTTCATGCTCTTATAATAACAGTCGGTGAGTAGTTGGCTCTCGGTTACCGATATCGAAGCACCCATATCTCGGTGCGGGACGGAAGCGGGTAACCCGAAACCTCGACACTGTTTCCGGTCATCTTCCGGATGGCTCCGGGGAAGCGGTTCACGAACTTGTCGGGCGGCTCCAGGGGAAAGACGACATCGGGGGTAAGGTAATGCATGGGGAACACGATTGCCGGTGACAGCGCCTTCACCAGCCCCGCCGCCTCGTCGCCGTCAATGGTATAGACGCCGCCCACCGGGACCATAAGGACATCCAGGCCCTTCAATCCCTTAAGCACCTCAGGACCGGGGACCTCGCCCAGGTCGCCGAGGTGGGCGAACCTGGTTTCCGCCTGCTTCCAGGTAAACATGATGTCCGGCCCGCGTTCCGCTCCGTGCTTCCTGTCGTGGAATCCGGGGATGCCGGTTATCTCCAGGCCGCCGACGGAGTGGCTCCCGGCACTCTTTATCACGTCAGGGGAGCCGGTGATGCCTTCAATGTAGTTGTGGTCCGCATGGTCGTGGGTGACCAGCACGATGTCCGCCGGCATCGGCTCGAAACGGTAGCCCGAGGATGGGCCCACCGGGTCGCAGACCAGGGTCACCCCTCCGCCTGAGATCCGGAACATGGATTGACCGTACCATGTTACCTGGAGAGCATCGCCAGGTGCCATCTTGAGTACACCTTCCACCATCACTCAGAACCGCCTTCTACCCATTACTATGATACTCTTTTTCAGGTAATTGATTCCACTGGTTTCTGACCGGGAGGTAGCGCGATGCTCGAGGGAAAGAACGCGATAGTCACCGGATCTTCTCGTGGGAAATCGGTTAGAATAGGAAAACGGTGGCCGTTCCGTGTTCAGGCTGCCGACAACCGACGGGTACCACCGGGGTGATCGCATGAAAAAAGCTGTTGTAGCTTCTTCCGTTGCTCTTGCCTGCGCAGCCGTGCTGGGGCGGCTCAGGAAGGCGGCCCGGAACCCGGTTGTCCCTCGTTATCAGGACTTCGCCCCCGATGATTTTCCCGGTGAACTGTTCGAGGTCACTACCGATGACGGCATAACCCTCAGGGGTAAGCGTTACCGCAACCGGGGCGCCACCCCCTTGATACTCATGCACGGCTACATAGGCAACTGCTTCAACTACGACCTCGCGTTCGAGGAGTACAATTTCGCCCTCTACCTCGCCCGCCGGGGGTACGACGTCTGGATCGCCAACTTCCGGGGAGCGGGCAGAGAGCCGTTCAAGAGCGACGGTTGGGAGTTCTCGCACTCCATCGAGGACCTGGCCATCCACGACCTCCCCGCGCTGTTAGGCGCGGTGGCCCGGGAGACCGGCAGGAAGCCGGTGTGGATAGGGCACAGCATGGGAGCGGTTACCGCCTACGGCTACCTGCAGGGCGTAAAGCACGAGTCCGAGGACGGGCGCGTGAGGGTCCTGCCGGACACAGAGCTTTCACGGGAGCGCAACGGGAACCTGGCGGCGTTCGTATCAATTGCCGGCCCCACCTGTTTCCGCTGGCCGAACGACTCGGTACTGCGGTGGCTGGCGGACACGCCGGTCTCCAGGTCGGTCTTCCGGCTGGTAAGGATGGGACTCAAGGGGCTGGCCCGGGTGATGGCCAGGGTGCCGGCCGAGCCTGTTACCGTGAGCACCCTCAACTTCATGCCGCGGCTGGGGATGTCCATCACCAGCCTGGTGGTGAGGTTGTTCATCAACGTCAGGAACATGTCCGAGGAGACGCTCTTCGAGACCTTCATATCCGGCTCCAGCGATGTAACCATGACCGAGACGGTCCAGATGCTGGACGCAATGATAGGAAGGGATTTCACCGAGAAGGCCGCCGCCACCGGTGAGTCCATCGAGGACCCCCATAACTTCACCGCGGGGATGGGGATGATAACCGCCCCGGTGCTGTTCGTCACCGGCGACCTCGACCCGGTGAACCACAAGACGGTCTACAGGACCGGGTTTGAGGAGGTCGCGAGCCCGGTCAAGGAGTACCGCTGTTTCCCCGGCTTCAGCCACATCGACCTGCTGGTGGGGCTCGAGGCGCCCAACACCGTTTTTCCGTTCGTGGCTGACTGGCTGGATACGGTGGTCGGTACCGGGACGGACGATGGAGATAACAGGAGAATGTAAGGAGAAGGCCGACAGGAAGGAGCCGTAATGAACATCGGTCAGTGGGTATCGAAGAGGGCGAAGCTACAGCCGGACGACAAGATGCTGATCTGCGACGATGGCCGGGAGTACACCTGGGTAGAGTTCGACCGGAGGGTCAACCGCCTGGCGAACGCCTTGCCCGACATAGGCATCACCCGCGGTGAGCGGGTTGCGGTCCTGTTTCCCAACATCCCCGAGTTCCTGGAGGTCCTGTTCGCCACCGGCAAGACCGGGGCCATAATGGTTCCGCTGAACTTCCGGCTGGCACCGCCCGAGCTTGCTTATATCCTGGCCGACTGTGGCGCTACCGTGCTTATCTACAACCCCGATTTCGCGGTCCAGGCGGAGGCGTTGAAGGAGCTTGCTAAAGGGGTCAAGAAGTTCATCCGCGTCGGGGATGGTGCCAACGAAGGTGAGATGGATTACGAGGAGTGGGTGTCCGGATACCCCGACACCGAGCCGGAGGTCGAGGTCGAAGTCACCCTCGACGACCCCCACTTCATAATGTACACGTCGGGGACCACCGGGAGGCCAAAGGGCGCGGTCCTCACCCACGGGAACACCCAGTGGAACGGCGTGAACGCGGTCCTGACCTACGGCCTCGACGATGAACATGTAAACCTGGTGACCGCTCCCCTGTTCCACATCGGGGGGCTGTCGGCCGGCGCGACGCCGACCCTTTACGGCGGTGGCACGGTGGTGCTTTCCAGGTACTTCATCCCCGATACGGTCCTGGAGATGATAGAGAAGTACAAGGTCAATACCATGTTCGGAATCCCGGTGATGTTCCTTCTCATGTCTCAGAGCGAGCGGTTCGATAAGACGGACTTCTCCTCGGTGCGGTTCTTCATCGTCGGGGGCGCCCCCTGCCCGGTGCCGCTCATCGAGCGGTACCTGGAGAAGGGGGTTACGTTCAACCAGGGTTACGGGCTGACCGAGACCGCGCCGGCGGTCACCGCCCTCCCAGAGGCGGACGCTCTCAGGAAGAAGGGATCCGCCGGCCTGCCGCTCTTCCACGTGGAGATACGGATTGTCGACGAGGACGATAATGAGTTGCTCCAGGGGGAGACGGGCGAGATAGTGATAAGCGGACCCAACGTGTTCAAGGAGTACTGGCATATGCCCGAGCAGACCGCCGAAACCCTCAAGGGAGGCTGGTTCCACACCGGTGACATGGGACGGTTTGACGAGGAGGGATACCTCTACATCATGGACCGCAAGAAGGACATGATAATCTCCGGCGGGGAGAACATCTACCCGGCCGAGGTGGAGGATGTCATCCACGGTCACCCCAAGGTCGCCGACGTGGGCGTTATCGCGATGCGCGACGAGAAGTGGGGGGAGGCCCCCCTGGCCCTGGTGGTGGTGAAGGAGGGGGAGGAGTTGACCGAGGAGGAGATAATCGACTTCTGCGGCGACAAGCTAGCCCGGTATAAGACCCCCAGGAAGGCGATCTTCGTCCCCGAGCTGCCGCGGACCCCGACCGGCAAGATACTCAAGAAGGACCTGCGCGCCCAGTACGTGGAGGGCGGCGACCGTTCCATAACCGAGAGGTAGCCATTCAACCGGAGATAGCAGTTGATTAACGCCGTAAACAGCAAGCTGGATGCGGAGCTGGAGGGCCGCACCGGCCAGAAGGTGCGTGCCTGTTACCAGTGCAAGAAGTGCTCCGCCGGCTGCCCGGTGGCGTTCGCCATGGACCTGCTCCCCCACGAGGTCATGAAGATGATCTCCTACGGACAGAGGGAGCGACTGCTTGCCAGCTCGACCATCTGGCTGTGCGCCTCCTGCGAAACATGCACCACCCGTTGTCCCAACGAGATCGACATCGCGGGGGTGATGGACGGCCTGCGGCACATCGCCATAGAGAGTGGCGTGGAGCCGTCCGAGCGCGAGGTGGGCATGATGCACCGGTCGTTCCTGGGAGGCATCAAGCTCCTGGGCAGGACCAATGAGCCGTTCCTCATCGGGGGTTACAAGGCGATGACCGGTAACCTGTTTGACGACATGGGACTGGGCGCGGTGATGTTCTTCAAGCGCAAGATAAAGATCCTTCCCCGCACGGTGAAGAACCGCCGGGCGGTAAGGAGGGTATTCAAGAGGACCCGGAAAATGGAGGTCTAGTGCTTCGTTCCATGAATAGGGTTAAGCACCGAGAGCAGTGTATTTATGGAGCGAGGTACTAAGTGACGGACCTCACCTTTTCCTACTTCCCGGGGTGCTCGCAATCCGGTTCCGCCGAGGAGTTCGGGCTATCCACCGAGGCGGTCTGCCGGGCGCTGGGAATCGAGCTGGCGGAGTTACCCGACTGGAACTGCTGCGGGGCGTCGTCAGCGCACATGACCGACGACCTGCTGTCAATCGCTCTCCCGGGAAGGAACCTGGCCATCGCCAGGGAGGAGGGCAAGGACATGCTCACCGTCTGCGCCATGTGCTACTCCAGGATGAAGATCGCCCAGGCGCGGATACTGGGTGACGAGGCGGTTGCCCGCGAGGTCGAGGAGGTGGTAGGCGCCGACCCGAGGTTTAGAGGCGAGGTCAGGCACCTGCTGGATGTCCTTGTGAACGACGTCGCCTTCCCCGAGATCAGGAAATGGCTGCGCCTGCCGCTTGCCGGCCTTCGCGCGGTCCCCTATTACGGGTGCCTGCTGGTCCGGCCTCCCGAGGTATGCTGCTGTGACTCGGTGGAGAATCCCACCGACCTGGATCGCCTCCTCGCGCTACTGGGAGTGGATGTGCGGCCGTGGTCGTTCAAAACCGACTGTTGCGGAGGAAGCCTGTCGCTGTCGCGAACCGATATCGTGGAGAAGATGGTGAACAAACTGCTCACCCGCGCCGAGGAGGCGGGCGCGAACTGCGTGGTCACCGCCTGCCCGATGTGCGCGGCCAACCTGGAGATGAGGCAGAAGCCGGGGAAGCTGACGTTCAAGGTCCTGCACAAGTTGCCGGTCCTGTACTTCACCGAACTGCTGGGGCTGGCGATGGGCCTGTCCGGGGTCGAGGAGTGGATGAAGAGCCACATCATCGACCCCATGCCGCTGATGAGAGAAACAAAGCTACTATCACACTAATGCACAACATCAACAATAATAACCAAATTCCACAAAATGACACGCTGGTGCCAGGCACCAGCGTGTCATCAGGCACCAATGCGTCAGTGGGAGCGGTGATGGTGGTCGGTGGCGGCATAGGGGGCATTCAGGCATCGCTGGACCTGGTGGAGATGGGTTACCGGGTGTACCTTGTGGACTCGGGCCCGTCTATCGGTGGTGTCATGGGCCAGTTGGACAAGACGTTCCCCACCAACGACTGTTCCATGTGCATACTTTCTCCAAAGCTGGTGGAGGTCGGCTCCAGTGAGAACATTGAGCTATTTACACTCTCCGACGTTGTCGGCGTGGAGGGTGAGGAAGGGGATTTTACGGTTGAACTGAGGGTGCGTCCCCGCTTCGTGGACCCGGAGAAGTGTACCGGCTGCGGCATCTGCACCGAGCAGTGCAGGGTCAAGGTCAAGGACCCCTACGACGCCGACCTGAAGCGCACTCCCCTCATAAGGGTGCCGTTCCCCCAGGCGGTCCCGGGGGTTGCGTTCATCGACCCGACCAGGTGTCTGTACCTGCTCAAGGGCAAGTGTGGCGAGTGCAAGGAGGTCTGCCTCGCGGACGCCGTTGACTTCGAGCAGAAGGAACGCACCGACACACTCAGGGTCGGCTCCATCGTCATGGCCCCGGGGTACCGCCCGTTCGACGCCCGGATAAAGGCGGAGTACGGGTACGGGGTCTACGACAACGTGGTGACCAGCCTGGAGTTCGAGCGGATACTCGCCGCCAACGGGCCCACCGGCGGCCACGTGCTCAGGCGCTCCGACGGGGGCCCGGTGCGCAAGCTTGCCTTTATACAGTGCGTGGGATCACGGGATACGAGCGTTGGGAACAGCTACTGCTCGTCGGTGTGCTGCATGTACGCGACCAAGCAGTCACTCATCGCCAGGGAGCACCAACGCGATATAGAGCCTTCCATCTTCTTTATCGACATGAGGTCTTACGGCAAGGGGTTTGAGGAGTATTACCGGAAGGCCTCCCGCGAGCAGGGTGTGCGATACGTCCGGTGCCTTGCCTCTTACGCCAAGGAACTGCGGCCATCGGGCAACATTCTGATCGGCTACACAGACGAGGACGGCAACGCGGTGGAGGAGGAGTTCGACCTGGTTGTGCTGTCGGTAGGTATCGAGCCGGACGCCGCCGGCCTGGCGGGTGTCCTAGGAGTGGCGTTGGGCGAGCACGGGTTCGTCGCCACAGACGAGTTCCTGACGGTGAAGACATCCCGCCCCGGCGTCTACGCCTGCGGCGTGGTGGAGGGCCCCAAGGACATTCCCGACACGGTTGTGCAGGCGAGCGCCTCGGCCGACATGGCATCCGCGGGGCTTGGGGCGGCGCGCGGCGAGCTGATTGTCCACGTGGAGCACCCACCCGAGCGGGAAGTGGTGGGGGAGGAGCCGAGGATAGGGGCGGTCATATGCCGCTGCGGCACCAACATCGGCGGGGTGGTAGATGTACCTGCTGTGGTGGAGTACGCGCGGACGCTTCCCAACGTGGTCTTCGCCGACGAGCGCCTGTACGCCTGCAGCCAGGACACCCAGGAGTGGATAAGGGACATCGTGCGGGAGCATGGCCTGAACCGGTTGATGGTTGCTTCGTGCACCCCCCGCACCCACCAGCCGCTTTTCCGGGATACGATGCGGTCGGCGGGCCTCAACAAGTACCTGTTCGAGATGGCGAACATCAGGGAGCACTGCTCATGGGTCCACATGAACCTTCCCGATGAAGCCACCGGGAAGTCCAAGCACCTGGTGAAGATGGCGGTTGGGAAGGCGGCGCTCCTGGAGCCGCTTCAGGAGGGTGTTTCTCCGGTCACGCCACGTGCGCTGGTCATCGGCGGCGGTGGCGCGGGCATGACCGCCGCGCTGCGGCTGGGTGACGCGGGCTTCACCACCTACCTGGTGGAGAAGGAGCTGGAACTGGGCGGCAACATGCGCCACATCTTCAGGACCGTCGAAGGCGGGGACGTCGGCGCTTACCTGGAGGAGCTCGTCGGCAAGGTCAGCAGCCACGGGAACATTGAGCTGTTCCTGGACTCCACGGTTGATGTAGTTGACGGCTACGTAGGCAAGTTCCACACAACCCTGTCAACGCCGGGCGGGCCGGTGGAGGTCGACCACGGCGTGGTGGTGGTCGCCACCGGGGGAGTCGAGTACGAGCCGAAAGAAGGGGAGTACTTCTTCGGGCGCGACGAGCGGGTCATCACCCAGGCCGAGCTGGAGAGGCGAATCCACCAGGACCCCGGCTCGCTTGCCGGGGTACGCGACGTGGTCATGATACAGTGTGTCGGTTCCCGGAACGACGAGAACCCTTACTGCAGCAAGATATGCTGCACCGTGGCGGTGAAGAACGCGCTGGCGCTCAAGCGACTGAACCCGGACGCCGGCGTCCACATCTGTTACCGGGACGTTCGGACGTACGGGTTTGCCGAGGACCGGTACCTGGAGGCCCGCGAGCGCGGGGTCGGTTTCATCCGCTTCGACGAGGACGAGCCACCGGAGGTCAAGCACAGCTTCGGGGACCTGCTCCTCAAGGTGGCCGACCGGAACGTGCGGGGTGAGGAGGTCTCGCTGGGGTGTGACCTGGTCGTCCTCTCCACCGGGGTGGCAGCGAACCCCGACGCGGCCGAGCTCGGCCCGAAGCTGAAGGTGCCGCTTTCCGCCGACGGATTCTTCCTGGAGGCGCATGTGAAGCTACGGCCGGTGGACTTCGCCACCGATGGGGTGTTTGTCGCCGGGCTGGCGCATTACCCCAAGACGATAGGGGAAAGCCTGACCCAGGCGTGCGCGGCGGCCGCGAGGGCGGAGTCGGTGCTCTGTAAGGAGAACGTGGTAACCGAGGGCGTGGTGGCGTGGGTGGACGAGGAGGTATGCTCCGGCTGCCGCCAGTGTGTGCGCCTGTGCAGCTACGAGGCGATTGATTTCGATGAGGAGAGGGGAGTGGCGGTGGTGAACAGCGCACTGTGCAAGGGGTGCGGCGCCTGTACCGCGGCCTGCACATCTGGGGCGAACACGCTGCTCGGGTTCAAGCAGGACCAGATATACGCGCAGATAGAAGCCGCCTGCAACCCGCTGTAGCTGGCAATCCAGGGGGAAAGTGACGGACAGATGAGCCGGAAGCCTGAGAATAACAATGGCAAGGACGAGGTAAAGATACTCGCGTTCCTGTGCAACTGGTGTTCGTACGCCGGGGCCGACCTCGCCGGGGTGAGCAGGTTGCAGTACCCGCCGAACGTCGTGGACATCCGGGTCATGTGCTCCGGAACGATATCACCTTACCACGTGCTCAAGGCGTTCCAGATGGGGATTGACGGCGTGCTCATCGCCGGGTGCCACATCGGCGACTGCCACTACATCAAGGGCAACTACATGACCTACAAGCGTTTCCAGGTCATAAGGGACGTCCTGGAGTTCATCGGGATAGGCGAGGACCGCCTGCGCCTGGAGTGGGTGTCGGCGGCCGAGGGTGAGAAGTTTGCCGAGGTGATAAGGGAGTTCACCGGGCAGGTGGAGCAGGCCGGGGCGAGCCCCTTGAGGACCAGGTGGGAAGAGAACCCGGCGAACCGGGAGAGGATAAGGAAAGCGTTCAAGCCGCTGTTGCCATAGACAGAGACACGTAGCGCCGGCATCTTGCCGGCTCCGGGCGTATGGAAGGGAAGGCCATCAGTTGGCAATAAAAGACAGGGCCCGCGACATCATTGGAAAAGAGGTTGACGGCGTTCTCGCCTTCCGCCCGGAGGGAGGCAGTCACGTCCCGCACCTGTTCAACGCTGACGATATCGATCAGATGGCCGGGGAGTACCCGGCGGGGGAGCGATACCCGGTGTCGTCGATCGTCAGGCGGCTCCAGGCGGCCAGGCCCGGGGTACGGCTCGCGGTCGTGGTCCGGGGGTGCGACGAGCGTGCCTTGATCGAGCTGGAAAAGCAGGGGCAGGTGGACATGGAGCACCTGGTCCTGCTGGGGCTTGCCTGCGACGGGGAACTGGCGGGGACGTGCGGGTGCGCCCAACCGTACCCCTCCGAGGTGGTACAGGGGGAGAAAGTAGAGGGGGGCCTGGACCTTGGGATGGTGGAGAAACTGGAGGGGCTGCCCCCCGGCGAGAGGCTCGACTACTGGCTCAGCCGCTTTGCCGCCTGCGTCAAATGCTTCGGGTGCAGGAACGTGTGTCCCCTGTGCTACTGCAAGGAGTGCGCCCTGGATGAGCCCGGCCTGGTGGACCACGGCGAGCAACCACCGCTACTCCCGGTGTTTCACCTGATAAGGGCGGTGGACATGGCGGGAAGGTGTGTAGATTGCGGCCTGTGTGAGGAGGCGTGCCCGATAGGCATACCGCTGCGAACCCTCTACCGGAAGGTGGGGGAGGTTGTGGAGAGCCACTTTGAGTACCGGCCCGGTCGAAGCCCGGATAAGAAAAGCCCGCTCTCGGTACTGGGAACCGAGGAGGATGTCACTTGAGCGATTACCGGACGGTGCCGACCATCTGCCCGTACTGCGGCACGGGATGCGGGATGCTCCTTGAGGTGTTCGGGGGCGAGCTTACAGGTGTGCTTCCCTGGAAGGGGCACCCGGTATCCGACGGGAAGCTGTGTATCAAGGGATGGACTTCGCACGAGTTCGTCGGGAGCCCCGGGCGGCTTGCCTCCCCGATTATCCGGAGAGGCGATGCTGCCGGGGAGGTATCCACGGACGAGGCGATCGGGCTGGTGGCCGGGGAGCTGAAAAGGGTGGTCGATGAGCACGGCCCCGACTCGGTCGGGTTCATTTGCTCGGCGAAGTGCACCAACGAGGAGAACTACCTGGTAGGAAAGCTGGCCCGCGCGGTGGTGGGAACCAATAATATCGACCACTGTGCCAGGTTGTGACACAGCCCCACCGTCGCCGGTCTGGCGGCAACGTTCGGCAGCGGAGCGATGACCAACTCGGTTGGTGAGCTGGCCGACGCCGAATGCATACTGATATTCGGTTCAAACACCACCGAGCAGCACCCTATCATAGCGGGAAAGATGCTGGACGCCGTCCGCAAAGGCGCGAGCCTGCTACTGTTCGACCCCCGCAGGATACAGCTCACGCCTTTCGCCGACATGCACCTGGCCCATCGGCCGGGAACAGATGTCGCCTGCATCAACGCCATGATGAAGGTCATCGTAGACGAGGGATTATATGACCGGGAGTTCGTCTGTTCGCGCACCGAGGGCTTCGACGCCCTCCGGGAGTCGCTCGCGGGGTGCACCCCCGGGTGGGCCTCGGAGATAGCCGGGATACCGTCGGACGGGCTCGTGGAGGCGGCCCGTGTTTTCGCCGGCGCCGACACGGCGTCGATTGTCTACTGTATGGGGATAACCCAGCACGTGACCGGGACCGACAACGTGATGGCGCTGGCCAACCTGGCGATGCTGACCGGAAACATCGGCCGCCTCTCCACGGGGGTCAACCCGCTCCGGGGCCAGAATAACGTGCAGGGCGCCTGCGACCTGGGTGGCCTGCCCAACGTCTTCCCCGGGTATGCGAAGGTGGCCGATGAAACGTCGGCGCGGAAGTTCGAGGGGGCCTGGGGCGCTACCCTTTCTCGTGAGCCGGGGCTGACCCTGCTGGAGATGATGGACGCCGCGGCGGCCGGCGACATCAAGTTCATGTACATCCTGGGCGAGAACCCGCTCCTGTCCGACCCCAACTCGAGCCATGTGCGCGAGGCCCTCTCGGGGGTCGATTTCCTGGTGGTGCAGGACATCATGGAAACCGACACCACCCGGGTGGCGACGGTGGTCCTTCCGGGCGCTTGCTGGGCCGAGAAGGATGGTACGTTCACCAACACCGAGCGCCGGGTTCAGCGAATCAGAAAGGCGGTTGAACCCTCTGGGGGGGCACTGGCGGATTGGGAGATCATCTGCCGTATAGCCCGGGCGATGGGTGCCCCCGGCTTCGAGTTTGTTTCCCCCGAGGAGGTCTTCGACGAGCTGGCTTCGCTCACTCCGTCGTACGCCGGCATGAGCTATGACCGTCTGAGGACCAGCGGGCTGCAGTGGCCGTGCCCGACCCCGGAGGACGAGGGGACCGGGTTCCTTCACCATGGGGAGTTCGCGCGTGGGAAGGGAAGCTTCCAGGTTACGGAGTACCGGCCGCCCGACGAGGTCGCCGACGAGGAGTACCCTCTGGTGCTCATCACCGGCAGGGTCGCGTTTCATTACCATACCGGGACCATGACCCGGTCATCGCCGTCACTGGACAGGGAGGTGGGGAGCGCTTTCGTGGAGATCAACCCGGAGGACGCGTCATCCCTGGAGATAAAGACGAGAAGACCGGTCAGGGTCACCAGCCGGCGCGGCGAGTTGGTGCTGGACGCCCTGGTGACCGACAGGGTGAAGCCGGGAGAGGTCTTCATCCCGTTCCATTTTGCCGAGAGCCCGGTCAACATGCTCACCAACGACGCGTTCGACCCGGCGTCGGGCATCCCCGAACTCAAGGTCTGCGCGGTCCGCCTCCATCCCGCCTGAAGCAGTAGACCCAAGACCCCTCCCGTCACACAACCGGCGGAAAAATGACGCACCGGTGCCTGTCACCAGTGCGTCATTATCGCGGATGAACCTGCGGGGTCTGTTGCTTGCGTTTGCTGAAATCAGGTAGGATGAAGGTGCCAGGTATTCCCTTAATACGATACGGTGTTGAAGTATCTAAGCAGGTACGGTGTGATGAATCCACTCGCAGAAGAGCTAAACGTGACGATAAAGGAGGCCAGCCCGGCCATGTTCGGGGTGCTCTCCGAGCTTGGCAGGGAGTTTTTCTTCCCGCGGGGCATCCTCACCCAGACCGCCGAGGCGAAAAAGGACGCGCATCGCTACAACGCCACCATCGGGATTGCCCGGTCCGGCGGAGAGGCGATGTACCTCCCGGCGCTGATGGGCCTGGTTAACGGCCTGACTCCCACCGAGGCGCTTGGCTACGCCCCCGCCGGGGGCAACCCCAATCTCAGGTACAGGTGGCGCGAGGATATGTTCATGAAGAACCCGTCGCTCGCCGGTAAGGAGATAAGCCTGCCGGTGGTCACCAGTGGGATAACCCACGGCCTGACCCTCGCCGGCGAGCTGTTCCTGGACCCCGGGGATGTTGTCGTCCTTCCCGACAAGGCCTGGGGCAACTACAAGATGGTGTTCGGCGTACGGCGCGGTGCCGAAATAAGGAGCTTCCCGTTTTTTACCCCCGGGGGCGGCTTCAACACCGCCGGGCTGGTGCGCGAGCTTGACGGAGTGCTGGCGGAGAAAGGCAAGGCGCTGGTGGTCTTGAACTTCCCCAACAACCCCACCGGCTACACCATACGGAGCGACGAGGCGAAAGGCCTGGTGGCCGAACTGCTGTCGCTGGCGGGGCCGGGCAGGGACCTGGTGGTACTGCTCGACGACGCTTACTTCGGCCTCTTCTACACCGACGACGTCCCCGGAGAGTCGCTGTTCGGCATGCTGGCGTCCGAGAGCGAACACCTCTTCGCGGTGAAGCTGGACGGCGCCACCAAGGAGCAGTACGCCTGGGGCCTTCGGGTGGGCTTCATCACGTTTAACGCGGTGGCGGGCGGCCGGGAGGCGGGGCTGTACGAGGCCTTGGAGAAGAAGGTTGCGGGGGCGATAAGGGGTAGCATATCCAACTGCTGCCAGCTATCCCAGTCGATGCTGCTGCAGGCGCTTGATGACCCCGATTTCGGGCGCCAGAAGAAGGAGAAGTACGACCTGATGCGCCGGCGGGCCCTGAAGGTCAAGGAGGTGCTCCAAAACCCCGACTACGAGGAGGTCTGGGAACCGTACCCGTTCAACGCGGGCTACTTCATGTGCCTGCGGCTGAAAGGGATAGACGCGGAGGAGCTGCGGTTGCGGCTGCTCGAACGTTACGGGGTGGGCGTTATCGCCCAGGGGGAGGACCTGAGGATCGCCTTCTCCTGCCTGGAGACCGACGAGATCCCCGAACTGTTTGATATAATGCACCGCTGCGCCCTGGAGATAAGGCAAGAGACCGGGGGGCGGGCGGTTTGAAGCGCACTCGAAAAGGAGAGGAAAAGATGGAACAAAAAACGATACATATATTGGATGTTACGAACAGGGACGGGGTCCAGACCTCCCGGATAGGCCTGGCAAAGCTCCAGAAGACGATGATCAACATGTACCTGGACGATATGGGCGTCTTCCAGAGCGAGGCCGGTTTTCCCACCACCAACCACGAGACCAACTATCTCAGGGGGAACCTCGAACTGGTGGATGTCGGGGCGATCAAGCGGCTCAGGATCGCCGGGTGGCTCAGGGCGATAAAAGCGGACATCGACCTGGCCCGGGAGATGGTGCCGGAACTGGAGTTCATAAACATCTCGATCTCCACCTCCCCCCAGATGATCAGCGGCAAATGGAGCGGGAAGATGACGTTCGACAACGTGGTTGAGCTGATGCGGGAGGCATGCCAGAGGGCAAGGGAGACCGGCTTCGAGTACGTGGGGGTCAACGCGGAGGACGCGTCCCGGACCACCATGGAGGACCTTGTCAAGTTCACCCGCGCCGCCAAGGAGTGCGGCGCCGCCCGGGTGAGGTACTGCGACACGCTGGGTTTCGACGACCCGTTCACCATATATGACCGGCTGAAGATACTTGCCGAAGAGTGCGGCATGGATCTGGAACTCCACTGCCACAACGACCTGGGCATGGCCGTCGCCTGCTCGGTGGCGGGGGCCAGGGGGGCCATCGACGGCGGAGTCGACGCCTACATCAACACTACCGTTAACGGGGTGGGCGAGAGGGCCGGCAACGCCGACCTGCTGGGCTGCCTGCTGGCCCTTCGGTACTCCAGCGGGATGGAGGGGCGGTACCGGGTCGACCCCGCGATCGACATGAAAAAGATATGGCGGCTTGCCAAGTACGCCGCTTACGCCTTCGGCATACCGATACCGGTCAACCAGGTCGGCGTGGGCGGGAACGCCTTCGCTCACGAGTCCGGCATACACGCCGACGGAGCCCTCAAGGACAGGCGAAACTACGAACTCTACGATTGCGAGGAGCTGGGACGCGGCGAGCCGGAGATAATCGAGACCGGGCGGATGATAACCACCGGGTCGTACGGTGGCATCAAGGGGTTCCGCAACGTGTATGACCGGATACAGATCGAGTTCCAATCCGACGAGGAGGCCCGGGATATCCTCGACCTGGTACGGCTGGCGAACGTCACTACCCAGCAGCCGTTGACCGAGGACGAACTCCTTTTCATCGCGCACTACCCGGACCAGGCCAGGGAGATCCTGGCCCTGACGCTGTACCAGGAGCCCGAGGTGAAGAAGAAAAGGACAAAGGTCACTCGAAAGGTCGGATTCCCCTGGGACAAGGCGAACAACGTCAAGGAGGGCTAGCTATATCATTCCCCCCCCGCCCCTTCCCCCCGACCCTTACTTCCCCCCTCTGGGGGGAAGGTTAGGATGGGGGGTTTCCCAGGGGGTAGGCCGGGATGGGGGGTTTCCCAGGGGGTAGGCCGGGATGGGGGGTTTCCCAGGGGGAAGGTTAGGATGGGGGGTTTCCCAGGGGGTAGGCCGGGATGGGGGGTCC
Organism: Actinomycetota bacterium; assembly: GCA_018896525.1. Taxonomy (GTDB): domain Bacteria; phylum Actinomycetota; class Geothermincolia; order Fen-727; family Anoxymicrobiaceae; genus JAHIPE01. Next base: position 4,097 of record JAHIMR010000010.1, on the reverse strand, counting down.
AGGGGGGATGAACAGGAGGAGGCACCAGTGCAAGTAAGCGACAGGGTATGGAAACTGGTCAACTTCAGAAAGGTCAACACCGGGTTCCTGGCGACAGCCGGCAGGGACGGCGGGTGTGATATCGCCTGCATAAGCTCGCTTCAGTTGTCCGACAGCGAGACGATGACAATGTTGACCGGGAACAACCGCACGCTGGGCAACCTGAAGGAGAACCCCAACGCGGCTTTCATTACCGCCGGCGGAGACACGGTGGAGGCGACGGAAGGTTGCCGGGTTTATCTCGAGATGACGAGCATAGTAGAGGAGGGGCCGGTAATCGAGAAGGGACGCCAGATGATCGAGCAGACGGTAAACGCCGAGGCCGCGGGCATGATAACGGCGTTCGTCACCTTCAAGGTCACCGAGGTCCGGCCGCTCATCGACATGGGTCAGGAGATATAGTCCGGCACCACGCGGGACCGGGGCAATGCGAGAGCCGGGACAGGGCGGGCGAGGAGGGGCCGTGAGAGACCTCGATATCTGCTGGATGAGCGCGATTGAGTTACTGGACGCGTACCGCACAGGAGAGTTGTCCCCGGTCGAGGTCACCGAGACGATCCTGAACAGGATTGAGCGGGTCAACCCCACCATCAACGCTATCGTTACCCTGACCGCCGACCTGGCCATGGCCCGGGCGAAGGAGTCCGAGGACGCCTACCGGAGCGGAAAGCCCCGGCCCCTCGAGGGCGTCCCGGTGACCATCAAGGACCTGATTCCCACCAGGGGCATACGAACAACACTGGGCTCCCGATTGTACGAGGACCACGTCCCCGATGTAGACGCGGTTCTGGTGGAGAGACTCAGGGACGCCGGCACGGTGATGCTGGGGAAGACCAACGTGCCCGAGTTCGGGCTGGTGGGCGTCACCGACAATGTCGTGTTCGGCCCCGCCAGGAACCCCTGGGACACGCGGAAGACCACCGGGGGATCCAGCGGCGGAGCGGCGGGCGCGCTGGCGGCCGGGCTGGGACCCATCGCGGTGGGGAACGACGGCGGCGGCTCGATCCGTATCCCGTCCAGTCTTTGCGGTGTTTTCGGCCTGAAGCCACAGTTCGGTCGCGTCCCCAGTTACCCCCACGTGGTCCGCGGGTGGGAGACGATGAACGCGGAAGGCCCGATGGCCAGGACGGTTGCCGACGCCGCGCTTATGCTTGACATCATGGCCGGCCCCGACGACCGGGACCGGTTCTCCCTGCCGGCGACGCCGGTGTGCTACCTGGACTCCACCAGGAAAGGGATCGACGGCCTCAAGATCGCTTACACACAGGACCTGGCAACCGACGCGGTGGATCCCGAGGTTGCCGGGATAGCCAGGGACGCGGCCTTCTCGTTCGAGGGGTTCGGGTGCGAGGTCGTGGAGGATACGCCGGGAATCCCCGACATGGCCCAGGATCTCACCACCTCGGTCATAATGGAGATGGTGACCGCAAACGAGGAGCGCCTGGAGGAGGCGAAGGAGAAGGTCTACCCGCTGTACAGGCCGTTTCTGGAGCTGGGTGCGATGTTCAGCGCCGCGGACGTGGTCAGGGTCGGTTTCCACAGGGAGGAACTGTGGGAGAAGATATGGCCTTTCTTCGAGAGGTACGACCTCCTGTTGACACCGACCACCGCCTGCGCGGCTTTCGACCTCAAGGAAGGCGGGACACTCGGGCCTGACACGGTCGACGGAAAAGAGGCGTCTCCAGCTTCCTGGGTTTCGTACACGTTCCCGTTTAACTTTACCGGGCAGCCAGCCGCGTCAGTCCCCTGTGGGTTCACCGCCGGGGGGCTTCCGGTCGGCCTCCAGGTGGTCGGGCGGCGCTACGACGAATCCCTGGTCCTGCGTGCGGCGGCGGCGTTCGAGGCGGCCTACCCCTGGTCAGGCCGGCGCCCGGAGCTGTAACCAGGCATCCCTCGGTCGCTTGAACCCCACCTCTCGATCTTGCCCCTGCGAGGGGGATGAAGAAGAAGTACCACACTTCCGCCGTTATTACGTTATTATTAAAGCAAGTAAGTACGATGTCAGGTGGTTTGATTGAAGGTCTACAAGGTTGCTTACCTGGGAAGTGACAACGAGGCGGCGCTGGCCCTCGAGGCCTCTTTGTCGAAGGCCGGGATGCCGTTTGCCAGCGCCATCGGGGACCAGTCCGGGGTGAAGAAGGCCCTGGAGTTTAACGCTGATATCGTGCTCTGGGACCTGGACAACAACCCGCGGGGCAAGCCGGTTCCCCTCGAGCAGATAAGGAAAGCGGGGCTTGTGCGGCAACCGGTGGCCGTCGTAGCGAGTAGGGACAATACTGAAGGGTTGATTCAGAGCCTTGCCGCGGGCGCGGTCGATTTCATCTACAAGCCGGTCAAGGATGACTTACTTCCGCGGATAATCGCCGCCCTGAACGTAGGCCAGAAGCAAAGGCGAATCGAATGGTATCAACGCGTCATCGAGGACACCAATAAGCAGTTGCACGGCATCCTCTCCACCTTGAAAGATCCGGCGTACGTGGTGAGCCCCGAGTACCAGATACTGTACATGAACCGCGCGGCGGAGGAGATCTTCGGGGAGGGGCTTAGGGGTGGCGCGTGCTTCCATTTGTTCTACGACCGGGCCGACCCCTGTGAGATCTGTGCCAAAAGCAAAGGCCCGGCTCGATGGCGGGCGGTGTTGAAGAACGGCAAGAGCTACAGGTTCGTATCGGCGCTCATCAGGAACGAGAGGGGTGAGGTCGAGAAGATCGCGGTAGGTACTGATGTCACCCCGGACGAGGAGGTCAGGAAGATACACAAGACGTTCATCAGCAACGTCAGCCACGACCTGCGGACCCCCCTGGCGGCGATCGATCAGTACGTCAATATCATGATGGAAGGTCTTGCCGGGGAACTGACGTACGAGCAGAAGCAGTACCTCAGTGTCATAAAGAGGAGCAGTTTCCGGCTGGGCAATATAATCGAGAACCTGATAGACGCCAACAACGTCCTTTCCGGCCATTTCAAGCTCAAGATGCAGGTACTCACAATCGAGGAGATATTCAGCGTCGTCATGGACCGTCTGCAATCCCAGGCGGACGACAAGGGTATAACCCTGCAGGTGCAGGTGCCGGACGACCTGCCGCGGGTTTACGGCGACAAGGCACGCATAGCGCAGGTCATCGCCAATGTAGCCGGAAACAGCATCAAGTTCACCGAGCAGGGGATGGTCCAGATACGGGCGGGGTTTATGCCCAGGGATGAGGGAAGGTTGATAGTTTCGGTGGAGGATACCGGGATTGGAATCCCCAAGGAGGACCTGGGAAAGATATTCGAGTTGTTCTACCGGGTGGAGAATGACAACGTCTATGTGGAGGAAGGCGCGGGGCTGGGGCTGGCGATCTCCCGGGAGATTGCACGCACTCACGGCGGCACCCTCTGGGCCGAGAGCCTGGAGGGGATGGGAAGCGCGTTCCACATAGCGTTGCCGGTCCACAAAGGGCAGCAGTCGACAGAGTAACAGTGGAGCCTGGAGGATGTAGTTGGAAGAAGGAAAGAAGCTGATCCTGGTCGCGGATGACGACAGGGACCTGGTAACGGCCCTATCGATACGGCTTCGCGCCGCCGGTTACGGGGTTGTCGGGGCGCACGACGGAGATGAAGCTTACAGTGTCGCGCAGGAAAACAAGCCGGACCTGATAATCCTGGATGTGAGGATGCCGTCCGGGGGTGGGTTCTCTTCCATCGACAGGATGAAGCACTCGCTCACCACCCGTAACACTCCGGTTATCTTCCTTACCGCTTTTGACGACAACGAGATGAGAGAAGAGGCGAACAGGCTGGGGGCCGCCGGCTACTTCCGCAAGCCGTTCAACGATGCCGAATTCATGGCCGCCATTAAGAAGATCCTTGGGGTCTGAACATTAGACCAATCCTTTGATTTCTGATGTATTGTGTGGACACCTATACCCCTTTTCAAACTTGCTTGGTCTGCTATAATCAAACCAGCACCTTGAAAAGACCGATATCGGGTTCCAACACAGAATCGCTTGTTGGGTAAAATCGGCAAGCGTCCGTTTGAGTTTTTACCGCCGTTCAAAACCGTATGCCTATAAGGA
>JAHIMR010000106.1 GCA_018896525.1 Actinomycetota bacterium | reverse complement strand
CTCAACCGTTATCGGACTTTCCTCAGGAAACCGGTCAGCCCCCGCAAGGCTTCGCCGTATCCGGAGGTGCCCCTGCCGATAATGACCTTCCAGGCGACCTCACCGGTCACCGAGTGGGCGCGCCACGACTCCCTCGCGCTTATATCGGATATATGGACTTCCACCACCGGCAGTCCGGCCGCCTCGAAGGCGTCACGTAACGCATAACTGTAATGCGCCAGCGCGCCCGGATTCGCGATGATCCCGCTCGCCTTTTTCCTCTCGGCGTGGATCCTGTCGATCAGGTCACCCTCGTGGTTTGACTGGTAGAAAACGACCTCCACGCCGAGATCTTCCGCCAGCGCGGCGATCTCCCTGTTGACCTCCTCCAGTGTCTTGCTCCCGTATTGGGAGCTGTCCCTCTCCCCAAGGAGGTTCAGGTTAGGCCCGTTTATCACCAGTATCCGCTCCATCTCACGCACCACCTATAAGTCGCCGGTAACAGTCCTTCAATGCAACAGCGCCGCAGGGAAATGCCGGCAAGATGCCGGCGCTACGAGACGCGTCTCAATATGCCCCCTACGATACCAGCCTCTGGTAGCAACACTTCAACATGCCCGTCTCCAGGCCCGCCCTGACAAACGGGTTGTTGTCCCGGTCGATGAGGACCATCGTTATACCGTCCCGGTTCTTCTTGTCGTGACGCATCGCGTCCAGGACCGCGTCAAACCCCGGGGGCGTTCGGGGCGTGGTCGGTAGCCCCAGCGACGCCAGCACCTCCCGGTGCCGGTCGGCGACGCCCGGCGGGCCGGACCCTATCTCCTCGGAGACGATTCCAGCGTACACCATTCCAATTGACACCGCCTCCCCGTGAGTGTAAGTACCATCGTACCCCGTCGCGGCCTCCAGCGCGTGGCCCAGGGTATGGCCGTAGTTCAGCACCGCCCTCAACCCGGTATCACACTCGTCTCCCGACACTATTTCCGCCTTTATCGCGGCGCACCGGTTGACCACTTTCGCGAGCTGGGCCTTGTCGACTCCTTTCAACGAGACCGCAGACTCGGCAAGCGGCGTCGGCCACATCTCCGGCCGGAGGAAGCTGTACTTGGCGACCTCCGCCATGCCGGACCTGTACTCTCGCTCACTCAAGGTACTCAACGTTTCAACATCACTTATCACCGCCACCGGCTGGTGAAACGTACCCACCAGGTTCTTGCCACAATCAAGGTTCACACCGGTCTTGCCGCCGATGGACGAATCCACCTGCGCCATGAGCGTTGTCGGCACCTGCAGAAACGGCATCCCCCTCTTATACACCGAGGCCACGAAACCAGCCAGGTCCCCGACGACCCCTCCGCCGAGTGCCACCAGGAGGTCTACCCTGGTCATACCCGAGGTGGCCAGTAACTCGATAAGCTCCAACGCTTCGTGCATGCTCTTCGAGTTCTCGCCCGGCTCTATCGAATTCAATGCCACCTCCAGCCCGGCGCGCCGCAGACTCCCCGTAACCGTATCAGCGTACAGCGGACCTACGTTGTCGTCGGTGACCACCAGCGCGCGCCGCCAATCGCCTTCCCCCAGCAACTCATCTATGCCGCCCAGAAGTCCCTCCCCGACAAATACGCTGTAACTCCTCGGCCCCAGTTCCACACAAGTCCTCTCAAGACCCATCGGTCCTCCCGGGCGATCGAGATCGGAAATCAGCCGCTATCTCGCCGGCTACCTCCGACGGCTTCCTGCCGGTGGTCTCAATCACCACGTCCGCCGCCTCCCGGTACACACCCCGGCGCGCCCGCATCAGTTCCTCCACATCGCCCTTCCCTCCTCCAAGCAGGGGACGCCCACCGCTCCGGTGCGCCCTCCGGCGCACCTCGTCGGCGGATACGTCCAGCAGGTACATCACCCCCGCCCTCCTCAACTCCACAACATTGCCCGGTTCCAGAACGGCACCGCCGCCGACGGCGATTATCACGTTTTGCCGCCCTGCCGCCCGGAGTACTTCCGTTCTTTCAAGCTCGCGGAACCTCTCCTCCCCGCCGGCCGCGAACACCTCCTCGACAGTGGCTCCCGCCACTTCCTCCACCATGACGTCGGTATCGAGGAGCCGCATCCCGGTCATCTCCGAAAGCAAGCCGCCGATGGTCGTCTTACCGGAAGCCATGAAACCGAACAGCACGATCTTGCTCCTGCCCACGGCGGGTCAACCCGTTCCCTGAAACATAGTCAAATATCTCATCCGACCTTTTTCAGTTGACGCTTCACAGGCGTCCGCCTCTCGGAACCGAGAGGTCTTACGTCACCTCCACGTCCGTTTACCCTCTCCGCCGAACTGACGGCGAGCAACCTTATGTTATCAGATGCGTTGTCGTCCCTGTCCGCCGTGTGCCCGCAGGAGTCGCACACAAACACGCGGTCGGACAGCGTGAGGTCCTCCTTGAACCACCCGCACTTGGAGCACGGCTTGGATGTGGCCTCGAAGCGGGGGACCACCACCAGGTCTATGCCGTGCCAGGCGCATTTGTAGGAAAGCTGCCTTCTGAACTCCCGCATGGATGCGTCGGCCACGGCCCTGGCAAGTGAGTGGTTCTTCATCATGCCGGAGACGTTGAGGTCCTCGATGCCTATCACGTACGGCCTCTCGGACGGTGGCTTGGCTTTCGCCACTATCTGGGAGGTCGCTTTGTGTACGGCATCTTGTCGCACGCGGGATATGCGCATGTGCTGCCGGGCTATCCTCCTTTTGGTTTCTTCCCGTCTGTTTGATCCTTTCTCCTGGCGGGATAGCTTCTTCTGGAGAGTTCTAAGCTTGCGTGCGCCCGCATAGAGCGCCTTCGGGTTCTCGTAGTGCACGTGGTTGTCATCCCCGTACGAGCACGTGGCGAGTGTCTTGATGCCGAGGTCTACACCGACAGGCGGGCCGGTCGCTTCCTCTACCTCCATCTCCTGTTGGACCTGGAGGCTTACGAACCACCTGCCAGCCCTCTCCGATACCGTGGCGGAGAGAACGTGCACGCCTTCTGTCCCGTCTGTGGGGAGGTATCCTTTCTCCTTGAGGCGTATCCAGCCCAGGCAGGGAAGCTTCACCCGCCTGGCTTCCACGTGTATGGCCCCGGTGAGCCTGAACGAACCCAGGCCTCTCCTCCTGGTCTTGAACCGCGGGTAGCCTACCTTGCCTTTGAGTTTCCCTTCCTTCTTCGCTTTCGCCCTCCGGTAGAAGCTCCCGAACGCCCGGTCCAGGTCACGGAGCGCCTCCTGGGGGGCGCACTTGGAGACCTCGTACAGCCAGGGGAAATCCGTCTTCTTAAGGGCGTTGAGCTCCCGGTGGAGCTCTATCGCGTTTGGAGATTTCCCGGTGAGGCGGTAGGATTCGGTCTTTCGGGCAAGTCCCCAGTTGTAGGCGAAGCGGGCGGCCCCCGCGTGGTTGGAAAGGGTCCTACGCTGTCCCTTGTTAGGCTTAAGCTCCGTCTTGTAGGCCCGCTTGATCCTCAGAATCACTCACCGCCTCTACCGCCTTCTTCGCCCGGTTCCTCGCAGTGCGCTTCCCGTAGATCGAAGCGCACATGGAAGTCACCACGTCTATGAAGTCGGCCCATATGTCTTTAGTGTCCTCCGTCTCATCCGCAACAATGATACTCCTGCCCTGTGACATCATTGCGGCCTCAATGAACTCGAAGCCGAAACGGGTAAGGCGGTCCCGGTGTTCCACCAGGATGGTCCTCGCCTTGTCATCCGACAGCAGCCTGATTAGTTTCCTCCTCCCGCCGTTCAATCCGGAGCCTATCTCCTCCACCAAGCCTGTTAAAACCAGTCCCTTCGCGGAAGCGTAGCTTGCCAGCCTTTCCACCTGGCGGGCAAGGTCATCCCTCTGATCACGCGATGAGACACGGGCGTAGATGGTCACGACATCGCTGGTTACAGGTTCCCTTGGAGGGTGCACTATTATAGCGCCGGAGGGCATCTGTTCGGCTGGAACCGGTAGTTTGCCCGCCTTATACCACCGCCACGCCGTCTGATAGGATATCCCCTGTTCCTTTGCCCACACTGAGAGTTTCATATAGATATTATAGCATAGTAATGAATATATATGACTATGTTATTGTGAACTGCTGAATACCCCACGCTTCCATAATCCGCCGATGCGCTCCAGGTATCCCGAGAGGCTCCCGGTGAGGTCGCCCATTGAGTCCCCGCCGAACTTGTCTATCACCGCCGACGCGAGCTCCAGGGCTACGACCGCCTCTCCAACCACCGCTGCCGCCGGAACCGCGCAGACGTCCGCCCTCTCCTTGAAAGCCCGCGCCGGCTCCAGTGTCTCCAGGTCCACCGTGGCAAGCGGGCTTGCCAGGGTGGGTATCGGCTTCATGGCCGCCCGCAGGACCAGCGGCTCCCCGTTGGTCATCCCCGCCTCCAGGCCCCCGGCCCGGTTAGTCTCACGGTAGAGGCCTCTTGGAGCCTCGAAGAATATCTCGTCGTGGGCGCTCGACCCCCGCATACCGGCAAGCGAAAAACCGGCCCCCACCTCCACTCCCTTTATCCCGGGGATTGACGCCAGCGCGCCGCATAGCCTCGCGTCCAAGCGCCTGTCGTACTCCGACGGGGAGCCAATTCCGGGCATTACACCAAAGGCCGCCACCTCGAAAACGCCGCCAAGGGAGTCGCCTTCCTCCGACGCGAGGTCGATCTCCCCGGTCATCAACCTGGAGGCCTCTGGGTCCGCGCATCTTACCGGGTCCTCGTCAACACCAGTGAAAGCGTCCTTGCTGACCTCTCCGGCGTCGGAGCTTACACCACCTATTCGGATCACCCTGCTGGCAACGGTAATCCCCAACTCGTCCAGCAGAAGTTTCGCCACCGCCCCCGCCGCGGTCCTTGCCGCTGTCTCGCGGGCGCTGGCCCTCTCGAGCACGTCACGAGCGTCACTGGTTCCCGTCTTGAGCATGCCGGCAAGGTCCCCATGGCCCGGCCGGGGTTGAACCCTCCCCGGCGGCGGCCCTCCCTCCGGGACCTCTACCGCCATGACGTCGCTCCAGTTACCGTGGTCACGGTTCTCAATTAGAAGCGATACCGGTGAGCCCATCGTCCTGCCGAGCCGTATCCCCGAGAGCACCTGAACCCGGTCGGTCTCGATACGCATGCGGCCCCCCCGCCCGTAACCACGTTGCCTTCGGGCAAGCTCACCATCGATGCGCTCCACGGGAACCATAAGGCCCGCCGGTAACCCGTCCACGATTACCACCAGGGCCGGACCGTGTGACTCCCCTCCGGTCAAGAACCGCAACAACTCTGTTACCTTCCTTTCTCCTGAATATGAAAATCGATGAATTCGGAAATTAATTATAACATCCACCCGGGAAGATACCACATTAAGTGCTCCGTCCCACAGATATCTTGGCATTCGAACGCCGCTGCATCCACTCCGGCTGTGTTCCGCTCCCTCGGCGTACTGCAGGAGTACGCCTCAATCGCGCGCCTTGCCGGAGTGGCGCCCCGACGCTCTCGGTGCGTAAAGCTACCTATGGGACGGAACACTAGCGGCCAAGGTCCGCCGTTTGAAGGCGCCTCCCTCAAGCCTCCGAGGGTGAAAGATGCCGGCAGGTTGCCGGCGCTACAGGACTCGGGGAGATGCCGGCAGGTTGCCGGCGCTACAGGACTCGGGGAGATGCCGGCAGGTTGCCGGCGCTACAGGACTCGGGGAGATGCCGGCAGGTTGCCGGCGCTACGGGACTCGGGGAGATGCCGGCAGGTTGCCGGCGCTACAGGACTCGGGGAGATGCCGGCAGGTTGCCGGCGCTACGGGACTCGGGGAGATGCCGGCAGGTTGCCGGCGCTACGGGACTCGGGGAGATGCCGGCAGGTTGCCGGCGCTACGGGGCGTGTAATCACCAGTATATCGACTGGCCGACGTAGAACGAGAACCTCTCGTCACCGAAAAGAACAGTCGCCCCTGACGCCCTGTCGAGAACCAAGAGCTTGTAGTTCTCCGCGAACGTCTCTCCCTCGACCACCTTACTGAACAACTGGTCGGCGACCCTTATCGAGGCGTACAGCTTGCCGTCCTCCTCGTAGATATCCTCCAGGGTAATAATCGTTGAAACGACCTCGGGCTCGCCCGTTTCGGCGGGGTCTCCGGTTCTTCCCCTCTCCAGCTCCGGCGGGACGGTGACCAGGCCTCCCCCCAGCGGCTCGACCGGCGCCGCCTCCTCTATGTCGCAGGCCCACGTCTGTTTCCAGCATATCAATGGCCTGAAGGGATTCCTCCGCCTGTTGATGGAAAGCGGCGGGACCTCGACCTGCTCTATAGTCAGTCCTTCCGTCGTCGTGGTTTCGGTGCCTTCCTCGGCAGCGGGAGTTGCCTCCTCGGACTCCTGGGCAACAATCCCCCTGTTGCCATCGCCTCCGCCACCGGTGAATATAAGCACACCGAGAATGACAACCAGCAGTATCGCCAGGACCCCCGCGGTAATCGCTAACCACTTACCTCGGTTTTCCTCTATCGCCCTTGGCCTCATCTTCTTGACTTTACCCGTCATCTTTTCTCTCCACGTCTCGTTACTTCACCACGCCCCGCACCAACCACGACCGTTTCAGGCGGCACTCACTCCTCCGGGGTTTCCTCCGGGGTTTCCTCCGGGGTTTCCTCCGGGCTTTCCTCCGGGCTTTCCTCCTCGCCACCACTTTCAGGTTTCGGCTGGGGCTCAGTTGCCTCCGCCTCTCCCGCGGGCTTGCTCAATGTGTAAGTGGTGGCATCTATCGTGGCTTCTACAAGCCCCAGGTTGGGACTGTATTTCATCTCCAGTATACTCTCGGTCGTCGTCATCGATATCGAGTTGACGGCAACCGCCCTCTGCATGCTCTCAATACGGTAGATGAGGTCCACTATCTCGTCGTAGAAACCACCAACCATCATGGTGAAGGTGTAGGAGGATACCTGCGCACCACCTCCGGAGGCCAGCGCGCCCGGCGTGAACGACAGCCACGGAAGGCCCGCCCCGGTTCCCACGTCGGCCGCTGCCTGAAGGTTCCTGATGAGCGTGGGCAACTCCGGTTCCTCCGGTATCTTGGCCTGTAGCGAGGCCAGCTTCGCCTCGTACTCGGCGGAGCGGTTCTTGATATCAACCAGTTCCTTGTAGGTGTTCTTCTCGCTTTGTATCTTGTTCTCGGTCGACTCGATCTCCTTCTGCTTTTTATCCAGCTCGCCTTTCTTGGGTCCCACCAGCAGGAAGTAAGCCAGAGCTCCTATTACCACGGCGAGAAATACCGCGATAAGCATGGCGACAACCGGTTTCTTCATCATTGCTCGCCACCTCCATCCGCGGGAGTAGTTTCGCTCTCTCCATCGGTGGGAGTGGTTTCAGTTTCTCCGGTGCCCTCCCCGTAAGACACTACCGCGGTTTGCATATCAAGCACGGCATCTGAAGTGAACTCTATAAGCCAGTACCCCACGAAGCAGGTGTACTCGGGCGCCGGGTTGGTTATCGTCCCGGTACAGGGTCCGACGCAGTACGGGTCCTCGTACCACATGTTCCCGGTTGTCACGGTCTCGGTCTCCACCCCGGCCGGCGCGGTGCACACCGCCCCGTGGTGAATCGGTGTGGCGCTCGAAAGCCAGACCGTCTTGAACTCCCCTATCTGCGCCATTCGGTCAAGCCATCCGGCGATCGGCCTGTAGTCGGGATAGTGAGGGTAGATACCGTATCCGCAGTAATCCCTGTTGGGGCACTGCATGGCGTACCCCGCAAACGTCACACCGCTTTCAGCGTTCGCGGTTATCGACGTCAGCCAGATGTCGGTGGGGCACATGATGGCGATGTTGTTCATGATGCGTGCCCAGTAAACCCTGTCCTTGAGAGTGGTTACCGCCATATTCTCGATGCTGGCTATCTGCTCCTGGCGCTCCTTGTACTGCTGCAGTTGCTGGTTCTTGGCCTGGATGTCGGCCAGCTCCACCTTGGCGGCCTCCAGGGCCTTGTTCTTCTCGGTCATCTGCGAGTTCAACGAAAAGTACCAGAGGCCCATGACCACCAACAGTATCACCGGCAACGCGATGACCAGCCACAGGTAGGACCGTTCTCCCATCCCCCTTTTCGTCTTTATCTTCTCTGGCGGAAGAAGGTTAATCCTTGTCAACTTACTCCTCCGTGTCCCTTATGGCCAGCCCAACGCAAACCGCGATGGACGCCTCGAGTTCCGCGAGTTCCTCGGGGCTGTAGGGAAGCTTGCCCAACTGAACGTTCTGCAGCGGGTGCCCTATCTCTATGGGAAGCCTGAGCCCGCCGTTGAGTTCCAGGGGCAGGTTTATCATCTTGGAGCCGCTGCCGGACAGTATCACCTTGTTCAGGTCCCGCTCCTGGGTCTGTGAGATGTAATACTCGAGCGATCGCCTTATTTCCCCAACGAAAGTTTTTATCTCCCTCTGGAGGAGCGCGTTCGCCTCGGCGTCGGAACTCCTTCCCCTTTTTATCTCCTCGGCTTCCGCCGGTGACATGCTCAGTTTCTCGCAGATAAGCCTGGTGAAGAAATCACCGCCGCGCATAAGCATTCTCACAAACCGCGGCGTCCCTTCCTTGACCACGCAGATGTTGCAGATACCCGCGCCGATATTTATGATACATATGCTTCCCGGGGCCTCCCCCTCCTCCTCCAGGAACTGGTACTCCTTCTTAATCAGGGAGCGCGCGATGGCGAACGCCTTCAGTTCGACCGCCACCGGATGAAGCCCCGCGCCTCCCACCGCGTCCATGAAACTCTGTATCATCTCGCGGTGCGCGGCCGCCAGTAGCACGGTCTGCATCCGCTCCTCCTCGCCGGTCATGTACTCATCGACCACCTCGTAACCCACGATAGCGTCGTCGATGGGGATCGGGATGAACTCCTGGACCTGGTACTTGACCGCGCTCTCCAACTCATCCTCGGGCATGTATGGAAGATCCATCGGCCTTACTATGACCTTCTGATTCGCCACACCCACGATTACCTTCTTCCGGCCTATCTTGTTCTGCTTCCAGAGTTCCCTCAGGTAGCCCGCCACCGCTTCCGGATCGTCTATCTCCCCCTCCCGGACCACTCCTTCCGGGAGCATTATTATCGCGATGTTCGTGAGCACCGGCTCCTGCCTGGTCAAGTTGACCTCGGCCACCTTGATGGACCCGGTGCTTATGTCAAGCCCTAACGCTACTCCGCCTCGAGCCAATCTCTTCACCCCTGCCTGTTGTGCGCCGCCGTCAAACCCGCGCGCCTTACAACCGGACCATCTCCTACGTGGAACCCCTGTCCAGGTACTTCTCCACGTCGGTTTCCTTTATCCTGTAGTTCTTTCCAACCCTTATAGCTGGAATCTGCTTGCTCTTTACCAGCCGGTAAACGGTCATGTTAGACACCCTTAGTATCTTTGCTACTTCGTTTACCGTTAGTAACTTGTTGCTCACTTCATCTCACTTCCCTACTCGAGTTAAAAACTCTCAATCTTCTTCACCGGTTAAGACAACTCACTTTTATCTTAACCTGAGAATCACATTATGAACCATAGTGAATCTAGTTGTCAATACTCTCTTTCGTCAACACCTTCAACAATCTTTAGCAATATGGCTCAATATTCTATATATTTCTCATATTCATCAGGCCTGAAACGGTCTCTCTGGTACTCCCCGGACCTTGAACTCTGTTGTTCAGGATTGTACTCAATCCCTTATTCTCACCTTCAGAGTTTCAAATACCAATCCATTATCGTCTGTCCCCATATCAAGGTGACAATCGCGCCCGCTGCCAGAAATGGTACGAACGGCAGTTTGTCCTTTCGACCAAGCCCCATGAATATCATCAACACCAACGCCACCACGCCTCCCGCCAGGTAACCCAGGAATAGCTGGATTACTACCAGGTACCAGTTGAAGTATCCCAGCGCCAGCCCTATGAGTATCATCAGCTTGACGTCGCCCATGCCAATGCCGGTAAGGAACTCTTCCTCATCGTCATCGCCCTCTCCCTGACCATGACCGTTGGCATCACGCGTTTTCTCCGGTTCGTCATCCTCCTCACCCTCCCCCGGCTTCATGAAGAGCATGCCGTAGAGTGTACCGGCGAAGAACAGGAAGCCCGCCCCTATCGCGGCTGAGGCCACGGCGGTGCCGATGCGCCACGGCTCCCCCCTGTAGGCGGACAACCCCACCACCGCCGCCAGCATCAGGACCATCCCGGGAAACGTCGCCTTGTTAGGAACGATACCGTGGCTTACGTCGGCCCCCACCGAGATGATAAGCACCGAGACCATAAGAAGCCCTATTATGAGTTCCGGGACAAAGGCGGCGCCCCCGCTGACCCCGATCTCACCCGGCACGATAGAAACACTCCACCAGTAGATGAGCGCGAAGAGCAACGCGGTAGAGAGCTCCACAATCGGGTATCTCCACGATATCGGAGAGCCGCAGCCGCGGCATCTCCCCTTCAGCGCCATGAAGCTGACCAGCGGTATATTGTCATACCAGTGGATCATCATCCCGCAGAAAGGGCACTCCGACCTTTTGTCCAGTTTTCTTCCGAGCGGCATTCGGTATATGCAGACGTTGAAGAAGCTCCCGAATATAAGGCCGAAGCCCGCCGTCACCACGTAGTAGAACCAGGTCATGTCGAGTCTCCAATCAGTCGGCGGTTAACGCTTAATGCTTCCCTATGGCTTCAACGAGCTTTCGCCCCTTGAATATGCAGGTCCCATCAATCCTCACCGGCTCGATATACAGGCCGGCTTCCCTCGCCAGGCGTGAGTCGCGGTTGAGCAGCAAGAGGTCCGGCTCCGCGGCCTCCAGGTACTCGTATGCCTTCTCCAGGTCCATCTCGTGTGTCTTCTCCGGGTCCTTCCAGTTATCGAGGAGCAGGAACGAGAATCCCGCCAGGTCATCATCGGCACTTCTCTCGAGCGGTAGCAGGGTCATGCAGCCGGGGCGGTAGTTGTCCAGGTAGAACGCGAGAGTCGGGCTCAGGTCCGCGTCCCTCAGCATTATCTTTCCTTCAGCGCCGACCTCCCGGTTAATCCGCTCCGCTATCGCCTTGTCCCTCAGTGCATCCGGGAACATCACGTCCCCGGACGACATGTACTCTCCAAAGCTTACCGGAACACTCATTGCTACCGCTACCGCGACCACCAGGGCCGTCAGGGCCGCGGCCATCCCCCTCCGCTTCGATGCGGCCTTGAACGCCTCCGAAAGACCCCAGCCACCCAGGAGGGCAAGTCCGGGGAAAGCGGAGTACGCCATCCAGGGGGGCTTTCCGCTGGATAGCGACAGCGTCAGGTAGATGACTGACAGCCATATCACGATGAAAAGCGCCATCTCCGGCGGCGTGTATCGGTCCCGCCCCCGGTCGCCGTGCCTGGCAATCACAAGCCGACAGGCCATGAAGGCAACGCCAAGCAGGGCCGCCAGGAACCCCACCCAGCCGACGTCACCGGGAATACGCTTCAGGTAGAAGAACCAGGGCCCGGCCCAGGTCAGGGCCGACTCGTGTTTCCCCAGGAAGAAGTCGACGAAATGGCCCGAGGTCCTGGAGAATAACAGGTACCACCACGCCGACAGGAAAACCGCCACCACAAGGCTGACGGCCAGTCTCCTGTACTCCCCAAAGCGACGGGTCACCGCCAGGAACAGTACCAGGGCAAACGGGATGAACACGACTATCTCTTTGGTAAGTAGCGCCATCCCCAGAAAGATACCCGCGGCGACGTGCTTTTCGCGAAAGAACAGCAGCAGGAACAGCAGCCCGAACAGCAAGGTCAGGGACTCCTGCTTCACCCAGGTATCGTACACTCTCGCGGCGGGCATCACCGCGAACAGGAACGAGGCGAACAGGCCGGCTCTGTAATCGAACCAGTCGCGGCCGCATAGGAATATGACCACGATAAGTAACAGCGCGAAGATGATGGACAACAACTCGAGCGCGATTGATACGCCTGCCCGCCCACTTCCGGTAACCCATGCGTACAGGATGCCCAGCCCGGTATACGAAGGTGGGTGCCTCCAGAAATTAGGGAAGAACGTCGATGCGTCATCGGTATGTCCCGTGGCCGCGTCCACCACCGAGTTCACGTTCCAGGCCTCGTCCCAGGAGAGCACGTGCCCGACGTTGAACACCCTGAGGAGCAGTGCCAGGACAAGTATCGCCAGTAGAATGATTATTACGGCTTTTCGGTTTGCTCCGGATCTCATGGATCACCCGCCCGGCAAGATAGCCCTGGTGCCGGATCCTTACGACAGTAGGATTCTCCCCCATTAGCACGACCTGTGCAATCGAGTTGGTTTCACATACACCAAATGCCGGCAGGTTGCCGGCGCTACGGGACTCGGGGAGATGCCGGCAGGTTGCCGGCGCTACGGGACTCGGGGAGATGCCGGCAGGTTGCCGGCGCTACGGGACTCGGGGAGATGCCGG
>JAHIMR010000105.1 GCA_018896525.1 Actinomycetota bacterium | reverse complement strand
TGTTTCCCACTCCCAATGCACCGTTGGTGCCTGGCACCAATGTTGCGTTCTTGCGTTTTGGTAGATATTGGCAGGAATCTTGCGTTTGGTACCGGGTACCATCTTGCGTTTTTGCGTTTTTTAGCGTGGGTCGCCGTACATTGAGCGCTCGGCGATGATCAGTTGGGTAGAGGTGACCATGGTGGACACCTCCCAGGCGCCTGGTACCGTTTCGGCCACGTTGTACGTCTGGCGCGAGTTGGCCGGCAGCGTCTCGGTCGGACCGTCGATGGGACCGTCGGGTGTCATGTACGTCAACGTCACATCGGTCGGAATGGCGTTCGGGTTCTGAACAAGGATCCATGTCTCGAAACCGGTATTGGTGCACCCTTCCGCCAGGTACCACGTTGTTGAAGGCACCGATACGCCTTTCGAGTCGTGGCCCCACCCGCGGTCGTTTCCGTACATCGACCGCTCGGCGACTACGTCGCTATCGGCGGTTACCAGGGTCGATACGTCCCAGCAGCCAGGTACGGTATCGGCCACATAGAACGTCTTGCGCGAGTTGGCGGGCAGCGTTTCGGTCGGCCCCGTTACCAGGCCGTCCTGGGTCATGTAGTTTAAGGTCACGGTCGCCGGCACGTTGTTAGGGTTCTGAACCAGCACCCACGTCTCGAAGCCCCCGTTAGTGCACCCCTCGGCCAGGTACCACTCGCTTGAAGGCGCCGACACGCCGATGGAGTCGTGTCCCCAGGTGCGGCCGTTGCCGTACATCGACCGCTCGGCGACTACGTCGCTATCGGCGGTTACCAGGGTCGATACGTCCCAGCAGCCAGGTACGGTATCGGCCACGTTGAAAGTCTTGCGCGAGTTTTCGGGCAGCGTTTCGGTCGGCCCCGTTACCAGGCCGTCCTGGGTCATGTACTTCAGGGTCACGGTCGCCGGCACGTTGTTAGGGTTCTGCACCAGGACCCAGGTCTCGAACCCCCCGTTGGTGCACCCCTCGGCCAGGTACCATTTGTCCGATGTCGCGGATGTGCCGATGGAATCGTGTCCCCAGGTACGACCGTTGCCGTACATCGACCTCTCGGCGATGACCGGTTCGTCGGAGGTGACCATCGTGGAGACGTCCCAGCAATCCGGTACGACGTCCGCCACGTAAAACGTCTTGCGCGAATTTGCGGGGAGTATCTCGGTCGGCCCCCGCACAGCCCCATCCGCGGTCATGTAGGTAAGACTCACGTTGGCGGACCGGCTGTTCGGGTTCTGTACCAGCACCCACGTCTCGAACCCCCCGTTGGTGCACCCCTCGGCCAGGTACCATAGCTGCGACGGGTTCGGCACCCCCACCGAATCGTGGCCCCATGTCCGTGAGGTGACCGGAGGGGCCGACCCCCCCGGCCCGATGCCGCCGATCCAGTCGCTGTAGCCGGGGTAATCGCTGGTGCTACCGAACACCGTCCCCATCGCGGTAACCTGGATATCATCGGTGCTCCCGGCCTTCAGCGCCCTGACCGTCCAACCGGTGGAGCCGGTGGAGCCGGTGGCGTCTATACCACTTATCTGCTTGCTGTCCTGGCCGCCAACGACGACGTATCCGGACGGATACTGCAGCGTCGCGGTCGCGTTGCTGCACGGGTACTGGCCGCTCAGCGGTTCCGGCCCCCCGTACGACACCGACGCGTCCACGGTGAACTCCTGGCCCGCGTAGACGCTCGTCGGTTTGGTCAGCGCGACCGACCACGGGGACGCGATCATCCCCCAGCGGTCGGAGTAGTTCCACAGCGAATCAACGAGGAACGTCTGGTTGAAGTGCTGGTCGGGCCCACCCCACGGCGGGGTGTACCAGGGGTCATGCACTATAAACTCGTCCAGCGT
This sequence comes from Actinomycetota bacterium, assembly GCA_018896525.1. Classification (GTDB taxonomy): domain Bacteria; phylum Actinomycetota; class Geothermincolia; order Fen-727; family Anoxymicrobiaceae; genus JAHIPE01. Next base: position 36,145 of record JAHIMR010000105.1, on the reverse strand, counting down.
GTCGTTGTATCCCTTGACCACCCTGAAGTGACCGGACGATGGCGGGGTGTCGTAGTAGGAGAGAATAATGACCGGGTAGTTCTTCGATACCAGGCTCTTGAGGTCGGTGTACCGGGAGCCGTATAGCGAAGAGCCGTCCTCCCAGTAATCGTAGGCCGCCCCATAGCCAATCCCCCTGGCGGTATAGCCGTGCAATAACGGGTCCTGGATGGAGGTGCTGTTACTGGAGAACTGCGCGCCCCTGAACAGCTCTCTGTTGTAGCACCCGTAAGTGGGGTCGGAGTTCACGACCCCTGCTATCTCGGACTGGCTTATGTCGGGCCCGAAGTAATCGAACAGTATCTCCAGGGAGGCGGACCCGCACCAGTAGCCTGTCTCCTGCACGTGATAAGGGACATCCGCGATGTCGTACGCGGCCGGGGCGCCACCCGCCCTGGCCGGCGGCTCGGTCGCTACCGCGCCACTCCCCGCCCACGGGAGCCAGTCGCCGGCCCCATTACTCTTTTCGGGCCCCTCCATGCTGGAAAAAGCGGGGTCGGCGAGTGGGTTGGATTCGGAGAACGCCGGCAGATAGACGTCGTCTATCGGCAGGTCGCCCGGAAGGTCGAAGAACCAGTAGATGACCTTGTCAGGCGCGACCCTTGCCTCGGGCGCCGGCAAATCGATGTCAACTCCCCGCCGCCTCAAGAAATCGCGTACCATGCCGACCGCTTCACCGGCATCCACCAGCGGGAACTCCGGCAGACCATATACGGGAGAGTACCTGGTCCACTCCCCGGTTATCGCGCTTACCCCTATGGTCGAGACCACCGCTCCCCCGCTGTCGAGCACCGGTACCAGGTACTGCGACGGGGAGCCGTTGGAGGCGAAAACCAGCATCGGTTCACCGGGGACCGCCCCTTCCCAATCCGGGACCGATCCCATCTGCGCGGTACCGTTCCTTGAGGCACTCATCACCCTCGTGATGAGGTCTGCCGCCTCGGCGCGGGCCTCCGCGGGTGACACCGCCGCTCCACCTTCCCCCGCCAGGGCAAACGACCCGGCCCAAAGAAGTATCGCCAGCGCAACCACAATCGCCAGCACTGTCCGCGTCCTTAGTCTCGGTAGGCCGGTCAATTTTATCGACCCCTCTCCAGTACCCATTTAAACCTATACGGCCTTAACTCCCCACAGGAATATGCACGGCAGGCGCCCCTTCACCTTTCCCGATGACGCCTCGCGGGCGAAACCCGAGACCGCGCTCATAACGTCTTCCCCGGGAACCCGCCGGCCCAGCACCTGCGTTGCTGCCATTTCGCCGGGCAGGTCGTGAAGGTACTCACCGGCTATCTCCTCTACACACATACCCTCGAACGTTACTCTATGGTGGACCACCAGCGACTCCACGCCACCGAACCGGTCGGCGAACGCGCGCCTTAAACTCTCGCGGTCCGGAGGCCGTGGTTCCCGCTCCTCGGAAACGATTCGCTCCAGCCGGAGAAAACCCTCGAGCGAAACACCCTCATCAGCCCTCCATTCCATCTCTCCCGCCAGCGGCTCGAATACCGAGAACCGGCCCCCCGGCGCCATTACCCTTGATATCTCCGATACCACGGCACCCAGGTTCTCCGAATATGTCAGCGCCGAACGACATACAACGGCGCTATACTTCTCTGACTCGAGAGGCAGGTCCTCCATGCGGCCGACAACCGTCAGGATACTCCTGATACTCATGCTATCACGGCGCCGCCGCAGCTCATCCAGGCAACCGGGGTCGGAGTCTAACGCCACCACGGTGCCGCCCGGCCCTACAGCGCGCGCCGCTTTCATCGCCAGCAGACCGTGCCCGGTGCCCAGGTCTACCACGCTGTCCCCACGCCGGAGACGTGCCTTGTCCAGGACCCGGTCCGCTATCCGGTCGAGCCAGGCAACCTCCGGCGCCCCCCGGACCTTCCCTTCCAGGCGCTGGAGCCACTCGTCCCAACCGCCGTGCCGGTACTCCCGAGTCACGTTATTAAGCTGCTCACCAGCATCGCCGAGGCCGTCGCCTGCTCGGTGCCCACGCCCCTGGCGCCGGCGTCACACCCGACGGCCCACAGTCCCTCGACCGGGAGTTTGGGATGTGGCTTCCGTGAGCCGACCTGTCCCGGTATCTGGGCAAGGCCTATGCAGTCACCCTTCCCCTTGCGGGTAATGCGGTTGGTGTCCTTGTTGGTTATCCGGCTCTTCCACATGAGGTTCCTCTCTATGGCGGGGAAGAACGAGAACAGTTTCTTCTCGCCTATGTCCAGTATCTTCTGGCTCCTGTCCTCCTGGTCCACGTCGTTGGAGGTCGGAACGCCCATGATTATCAACTGGCGCCCGGCCGCCGCCAGGGTCGGGTCCCACTCTGTGGGCACCGGCACGAACAGGAATGGGTCCTCGGGAAGACCATCCGGCTCGTCGCAGTAAGCGAATATCTCATCGGCTTCCACCTGCGGTATCGGGAAGAACGACGGGGCCTTCAGGTCCACCACCCTTCGCTCGAGTGCCAGCTTGGTGGCCAGCCACGAGTAGGAGAGCTTCAGCCCTTTGATGTACTCCACGTACTCGGCGGGGAAGCTGTCCTCCCCGGCAAGCTCAACGGTCCTGTGGAGCCCCGCGTTGGAGACAACCGCGTCGGCTGTGTACGTCTCACCGTCGGAGCCGACGACCCCGGTCACCCTGCCGCCCTCGACCAGTATATCCCTGGCCGCTACCCCCAGCAGGAGTTGTCCTCCGTCGCGCCGGAAGGCCCTCAGGAAGGAGCGCGGCACCCCAATCGCCCCGCCCCGGGGGACCCCCAGGGTACCGTTTCCGAATATGCCGGAGACAGCGTAGATGAACTCCCCCGCCGACGACTTGTCGTACGGTACCACCAGCAGCAACATGCTCAGGCAGTTCATCGCCCGGTGCACTCCGCTGTCCTCGGTGAACTGGTACAGGAACTCCCTGGTCGTGACCTCGTCGTACTTCTCCAGGAACGCGGGGTTGGCTCTCCTCACTCCCGCCATCTCCTTCAAGAGGCCAACTACCCCGAAGCTGTTGACCGAGCGGCGAAGCGTGTTCAGGATATTGATCCTCTGTCGCCCGGTAATCCCCGCCTTGACGAGCTCCCCCAGCGCGGAGAAGCTGGTGTTCTTCTGGTACAGGTAGAAGACCCCGTTCTCGTTCATCCACATCGACTCCGAGGGGTTTCGGATCATCCAGGGCTGGGCCACCCCCAGCTCGCGCGCCACCTGCCCGTGCGGGCCCGAAGGGCCGCTCGCGAACATGTGCACACCGGTGTCCACCATGAAGCCGTTCTCCTCGAACGTGGAGCACCTGCCCCCGATAAACCTGTTCTGCTCGAGGATTGTTACGTCCATCCCCCTGCTCTGGAGCAGGGCCGCGCAGGCGCTGCCCCCCGGTCCGGTCCCTATCACCACGACTTTCTTCCGCATTTGACCCCCTCGCTTGATAACTAAGCCCCGGCCCTCTCACAGTTGCGCCAACCGGGTATCGCCCGCTTCACGACATCCGCGAGTGCCGGGTACTCAGACAACCGGGGAATACCCTGAAGGAGCATCAACCGGTGCAGCCAGTGGGGAGTTATATTCCCCATCTTTTTCATCAGGTACGCGCCCTTGAACGCGGACGTGGCGAGCTTGAACTCCTGATAAGCCCTCGCCTTGTCACTTACCGCCATCGCCGCTATCTTCCCCGAGACCAGCGCCCCCAGCATGCCGAAGAACATGTACGACTCCATACATCCGGCGAGTGTCCCCGCCAGTATCTTGTCGCCGGCGAACAGCCGGGGGTTGTTGATAGAGGCCGCCGGGACCGGGAACGTGAACTGCTCCCACCCATCGAACTCGATTCCCTCCGAGACGAATACCTGCTCGGTAAAGGCGTGAAGTGTGTCCTTCCCGATCGGCCTGCGCTGGAAGACGTGGGCGAACTGAATCCCGTTCACCGAACAGGTGTAGGCGTAGTCGGAGGTGAACTGACCGTGGTAGACGGTCACGTGGTTGGCCTCCTCGTCGGGGACCTTCCTCCGGGTCACGAAATGGAACGAGGTGAGGTACGGGACGCGCAGCGCGTCGAACCCCTCGAAGTAAAGACCGGTGGCGATTATCGTATCCGGAGGCAGCTTGACTGTATCGTCGTTGGATATCACCGGGTGATTGAACTCGAACTTCACGCCCTCCTTCACCGCCAGCTCGTACAGGTAACTGTCCAGGGACGTCGAACGAGGCCCCCTCTCTATCACCACCGAGGAGATGGCGTCCATGTCCACCGTGACCTTCTCGCCGTATACCACAACGCTTCCCGCTTTGAAACGGGCCACCGCGCCGGAGATATCAATCCCCGTGTACTCGGCCAACCGGGGCAGATCTATCGGGGTTCCCTCCGGGGAAGGGTGATACAACGGAGAGCCGCCGACCCTGGATTCCCTCTCCAGGACCAGCACCTCCCGGCCCTCCCGCGCCAGGTTGATCGCGGCCACCATTCCCGCAAGCCCAGCACCCACCACTACGTTCTCAGCCACTCCCACCACCTCGCTGTTCCATCGTGCCCCGTCTCACAAATACAATGGCATTCGAACGCCGCTGCATCCACTCCGGCTGCGCTGGGCTCCCTCGAAGTACTACAAGAGTACATCTCGGTCACGCGCCTTGCCAGCGCGGAGCGGAGACGCTCTCGGTGCGTCACCGTACTTATGAGACGGGGCAGTAGTTGATAGTGCGATTGCACTGCCCGGTCATTGACAGTTACACTATATAATAATAACCTGTATGGCGCTCGAGTAATGCCGATTCGTTTCTTGAGGAAGATGCGTCCGGCATTCGAGGTCTTATTGTCCCGGCAAGGTCGTATTGACCGAAAGGAGAGTGTCGCCATGCCGTACTTCGACAACATCGAGGACCTTTACTGGTGTCTCCAGGAGCTTTTCGACCGTCTCTCGGACGATCCCGACATCAAGAAGAAAGCCCTGGCTTCCAAGTTAATAGTCAACTTTGTCTATGACGACCCCGAAGGCGAGGTGTGGATAGACTGCACCGGCGACGAGATCGTGCTGACACCGGGGAAGGCGGATCTGACCGCCGACGCCACCCTGACCATGGACAGCGACGTCGCCCACAAGTTCTGGCTGGGCAAGCTGAACCTCATAAAGGCGCTCACCAGCGGTGACATAGAGTCGGAGGGTTCGGTCCCCAAGCTGCTGAAGCTGCTGCCGGTCATCAAGCCCGCCTTCAAGATCTACCCGGAGATACTCACGGAAAAAGGGCTGGAATCGATAATAGACGTCGGTTAGATCAGCGGCTGACAACAGACTGGGAGGAGATATGAACCCAAGCGCGACCAAAGAGCTCAAGAGACTCCTTGGGGACGGAAACGTGCGAAGCGGCGACAGGGCCGTCTCACCGTACTTCAAGGAGCCGGTCTCCGGCACCGACCTCCTGCTGGTGACCCCGGAGAACGTGGACCAGCTTTCCGATGTCGCGGCCTTCTGTCACCAAAACGAGATACCCCTTTTCTCGCTCAAAAGAAAGTTCTCGGATAAGTCCCTGGCGAAGAAGGAGGGCGTCCTGGTCGACCTGGCCAGGATGAACCGGATCAAGAAGATCGACACCAGGAACCTGACCGCCTTCGTCTATGCGGGCGTGACCTTCGAGCAGCTCCAGAAGGAACTGGACAAGGAGAACCAGCGGTTGCTGTTCCCGGTCGCCGGTCAGTCCCCATTCGTCCTGCGGTCATACATCGACCGGGATATCCTGATGGGCTCCGGGGGGTACCGGCACCCCCACCTCTCCGTCTTCCACGCCATGATGGCCGACGGTCAGCTATGGGTCTCCGGCTCGCAGCAGATGACCGATGAGGGCCACGCCGACTTCAGGGAGGACCAGGGGCCCCAGTTCTCACCGTTCTTCGGGGCATCGGAGGATATATTCGGAATCCCTTACTACGGCCTGGTCTACACCTACCCCAACCGTGAGGAGCGACGGCTGGTGGCCTTCGGGTTTGACGAGGTCGGCCCCGCAAAGGACCTCATCTACAAGGTAAGCCGCGCCGATTGGTGCTTCGAGGCTTTCGCGGCAAACGACCGCTACCTTTCGGTAACGCTCGCCGGGGGGGACGCCGGCAAGGTGTCCGCCCTCAAGAAGAAGCTCAAGCCGTGGACCGTGGTCATCACCATGGAGCACCACAAGGAGCTCGTGGAGTTATGGGAAGGGTACATCAAGGAAGCGGCGAAAGAGCTTGGCGGAAAGCATCTTCGCGGCCAGGTCCCCGAGGGCTTGGAGAAGTCGCTCAGTAAGCCGTGGTACGTCTACGACAGAAACTTCTACAAGGGTGATTGCCGGCACGTCTACTGCTACGAGTACTTCAAGAACGTCCCCGAGACGTTCCAGGTAATCGAAGAGCAGGTAAGCGCGGCGGGGGGCAAGCCGGACGACTTAGGAAAGATACTGGTCCCCACTTACTTCGGAGGCGCGGCATACTGCGGCGCTGACATTTACTACAACTCCGGGAACGAGAAGGCGGCGGGGTCGGCGGAGGCCGCCTACCTGGGGTCATGCGAGGCGCTTCTGGACAACAAAGCGTTCATCGACAAGCCTACCGGGCCGGTTGCCGAGATGGTCTACTCCCGGACGGACCCGTCGTACGTGGAGATGATCAAGCTGTTCAAGAGAATCGTCGATCCAAAGGGCCTCCTCAACCCCGACGAGCTACTGGAAGGGATCTAAGTGCCTCCTTCCACAAATACGCTGGCATTCGAACGCCGCTGCATCCACACCGGCTGCGTTCCGCTCCCAAGACGTACTACAGGAGTACGTCTCGGTCGCGCGCCTTGCCGGAGCGGCGCTTCGACGCTCTCGGTGCTCAACCGTACCCATGGAAGGAGGCACTAGACAATGAAGCGCAGAATCACCGCCCCGCGCGAGGTGCTCTCGGAACTGAGAGAGGATTTCTCGCTATGCGGCAAATGCAAACTGTGCCAGGCGGTCATGGCCCAGCAGTGTGAAGAACCTCGCTTCTGGCGGAACTGCCCGTCCGGCACTCGCTTCCGCTACGAGGCGTACTACGCCTCGGGCAAGCTGGAGATAGCCCGCTGCCTGGACCTGGTGGAGATCGAGCCGGACGACCGGATGCGGCACGCCCTGTACACCTGCATGCTGTGCGGATCCTGCGAGGACCGCTGCTACCCCGTCAAGCAGATGCACCCGTTGTGGGTTATCCAGCTCCTGCGTGAGCAGGCGGTGCAGGACGGGTGGGCCCCGATGGAACAGTTCTCGGAGATGCTCGATAACATCGAGAAAACCGACAACCCCTACGGGGTTCCCGCCAGGAAGAGGGTCGAGTGGGAAGATGGCCTGGACATCAAGAACGCCCTGGACGAGAAAGTCGAGTACCTGCTCTTCGTGGGTGACGACTACGGCGTCTTCCCCGAGCTCGCGCCCCGCATGAAAGCAGTGGCGAAGGTTCTGCGGGCGGGGGGCGTGGAGTTCGGGACCCTGGGCACAGCCGAGGTTTCCAGCGGCAGCGCTCTGCTCATGATAGGCGACCGGGACTACTTCGAGACAGTGGCCGCCGCCAACACAGAGAAGATCGAGGAGTCCGGCGCGGGCAAGGTCATAACCGCCGATCCCCACGCCTACACCGTCCTCAAGGAGGAGTACGCGAAGGCAATCGATATCGAGGTATACCACTTCTCCGAGATCGCCGCCGGTCTGATAGACGAAGGCAAGCTGAAGCTCGCGAACGAGGTCAAGGTCAAGGCCGTCTACCACGACCCCTGCCGGCTCGGCCGCCGCCAGGGGGTGTTCGAGGCCCCGCGCAAGGTGCTCGAGGCGATGCCGGGGCTGGAGTTGCTGGAGTTCGAGCGGAACCTCAAGAACTCTCTCTGCTGCGGCGGTGGCGGTTCTGTGTTCTTCTGGGAGCCGGAGTACGTCCGGTGGGTAACCAACGAGCGGCTTTTTGAGGCCGATTCTGTCGGCGCGGAGGCGATCGTCACCTCCTGTCCCATCTGCGTGCGGATGTTTGAGAGCGCCGCGAGTGAAGGCAAGTACAAGCTGGACGTCTACGACCTCGCCGAGGTCATCGAAAAAGCACTGTAAACGGGAGGCTTCTCATGTCAAAGAGCAGGATAAGGGAGGAACTCAGGGAGAGGCGGGTCGTACACAGGCCCCAGGTGATGGAGAAAGACCCGGACCATAACCGGGTGGAGAACCTGGGGAAGGCCCTGGCCGCCCTGCGGGAGGCACTTGGCGAGGAGTGGGCGACCGACTCTCCGTCTATCCTCTGCGGCTACGCCCGCGACCAGAGCTTCACCCCCGCTTCCTACCCGCATGTCGTGTGCATGCCCGCCTCCACCGAGGACGTCGGGGCGGTCTACCGGGTCGCCAACGAGTACCTCATCGACGTCATGCCGTTCGGCACCGGGCTGACCACCGCCGGAATGGCGCTCCCCACCTACGGGGGCATCATCTGCGACCTGCGCCGGATGGACAAGATTGTGGAGCTTGATGGAGAGAACATGTTCGCGATCATCGAGCCTGGGGTCAACTACCTGGTGCTGCAGGTCGCCGCCCAGAAGGCGGGCTGCCGGGTGCTCAATCCATCCACCAGCGCAACCGCCGGGGTCATCAGCAACCACGCGTTCTGCAACATCAACACCATGGCCTCCAAGTACGGGTTCGGGATGGATAACATCATCGACGTGGAGATGGTGCTTCCCAACGGAGACATCCTGAAGACGGGGCCGAACTCCTACGGTGCGGTGAAAGGCCACGTACCCGGACCGGGGCCGGACCTCTCTACTATGTTCCGCTACGCGTTCGGCACCCTGGGGATAGTCACCCGGATGACCATCCGGCTCTACCCCGAGGCGAGGTTCCACCAGCAGGTATTCCCCTCCTACGAGGAAGACAGGCTGGAGGTAATGGCCGAAGCCCTGGAGATGGTCGCCCAGGACAACCTCTGCCTGGAGCTGGCCCACATGATGGACTCCTTCTTCGGGATATTCCTGGGAGAGACCAACAAGGAAGCGGCCAAGGTTACCGAGCTGATGCCCAGGCACAACCTGGTCACCATTTTCGGGGGGGAGACGCAGGAGGAGGCGGACCTCAAGTCGGAACTTACCGAGAAGATGCTGGAGGAGCATTTTCCTGATTTCAGCTTCCTTCCAATTGAGGCCATGGAAGACCTCACCGAGGAGTACGATTACGTCAACTTCGACACCTGGGTCAAGTACTTCAACGTCACCGTAAGGGTGCAGCGGGTACGCGGCTCGTTCATGATAGGCGCGCTCATCGACAAGCTGGAGAACATGGTGGGGATAGAGAAGACGATGAGAGAAGCGTGCACCAACCAGGTGGGCACCACCGACGACGCCCTCGCTCCCGACGACGCCTCGACCTACCTCCAGCCGTATCACATGGGTCGCTCCGCCTATATGGAGTACGACATGTACACCAACCAATGCGACAAGGACGACCTGATAAGGATACTGATGGGCTACGGGAGGGCGACCATCACCGCGATGGCGCAGGGCATGATAATCGCCGCCGGCGCGGGGGCGCTTATCAAGGGGATGCCGATGATGGACCTGGCGATGCCGGCGGCGCAGCCAAACATGGTCCAGTTCATGGAAACGTTCACCAGGATGAAGATGGCACTCGACCCCAACAACATATCCAACCGCCGATGGGAGTACGACACCGGCACGATGAAAAAGGTCCTGTTCTAGGCGTCCCCATCGTGGGAAAGGGGTAACGGGTGACACTGTTACCGGAGGCGGCATGACAAGGCCAATCAGGTTCGCATGGGAACACCGGGGAGGGCTTGCGGCGCTCCTGGTCTTGCTGGCGGGCGCGCTGGCCGGGCTGTACCGGGCCTCGCGCCTGGACGAGGGATATGTCAAGCACTTGAAAAAGCAGTTGGGCGAGGCCCGGCGAATGCCGGGCCGTTTGCTGACCTAGCCAATGTTATCGATTCCCATTCTGCTTCCTCCCCCTCGCAGGGGGAGGACTGAGGTGGGGGTCAATAGTTTGATACACCAATGGAGGTGCGCAAGATGGCAACGGAATCATCGGAGGTAATCGTGGTGGGAGCGGGCCTGGCCGGGCTCGTCGCGGCGCTGAACCTGGCCCGGGACGGACACGATGTACTGGTCCTGGAGAAGTACGACAGGGTCGGAGGCATGCCCGAGATCCATCCCGCGGTGGACGTCACCCCGATAGAGCCCGGCCCGCTGGGCAGGTTCATCGGGGTCGACCTGAACAAGCCCCAGGTAACGCCTGTCGAGAACTGGAACCTGTACACTTATGACCATCAAGTTACCATGGATCTGACCCATCTAAACCTGCACTGCGTGGAAAGGGGCTCCCGTGATACCGCCCTGGACAAGCTCCTGTACGATAAGTGCCTGGAGGCGGGGGTCTCCTTCGAGTTCGGCAAAGAGTTGGTAAGCCAGGGTGACTTCGCCCGGTTGCCGCCCGACTCCATCATCGCCACCGGCCTCTACTTCAAGGCGTTCGAGGCGCTGGGCATCCCTTACCAGCGGGTCTACGGATACATGGGGCGGGGCAAGACCGACAAGGGCGCCCTGTGCGCGGTGTGGTTCCACGATTACATCCTGGATTACGCCTACTACGGCGCCGCCAACGGCGTGGTGTTCTCCCTTTACTTCGCCAGGGAGCCGGTAAGGGACAGCGAGTGGGAAGAGTTCAAGGAGAGGCAACTCGAAGGCCAGGAAGGAATGGGGTGCGCCAGTTGGAACTACCACGAGGGCCTGGTGCCCACCGGCGCCTACGACAACCCGCGCCTGTTCGTGGGAGATAAGATCCTGGCGGGGACGTTGGGCGGTATGATGGACCCGTTCGCGCTGTTCGGAGTGCACGGCTCGCTGGTCTCGGGGAAGATAGCGGCGATGGCGCATCAAAACAGGCGGGAGGCGTTCGAGCTCTATACCCGCTACATCAGGTTCTACAAGCGAAACCTGTTCTTGAGGAGGTTCTTCGACAGCGTGCCGGTCGGGCTCAGGAAGAAGATACTGCCGGCCCAGTTCCAGTTCTCCCAGGACCACGCCGATATCTTCAAGGGCTTCATGGACAACTTCTTCAAGGCGCTGCCCGGGTACAAGCAGCTCCCCTACTGAGAAGGCGGACCGGGGAGAACACACCATCCGGAGGTGGAACGATGAAGGAAGTGACAATCGTAGGCGCCGGTATATCCGGGCTTGTGGCGGCTATAAACCTGGCCCGCGTGGGGCACCAGGTGAACATCCTGGAGCGGGAGGACCGCATCGGGGGCATGCTGGAGTTCAGGCCCGACCCGGCGGGAAGCCCGTTCGATATCGAGGGCATCAAGCGCTTTACCGGAGTTGACATCGCTCCGGCGGCGAAGCCGCTGGACGAAGCCAGCCTGATAGCCTGGGGCAGGCGATACCGGATGCCTCTACAGGGATCCATCGACATGTATATGGTGGAAAGGGGGTCCCGCTCATCGTCATTGGACAGCCTTCTCCTCGCGGAAGCGGAGAAACTGGGGGTAAACGTCGAGTTCGGCCACCCGGTCATCACCCAGGGCGACTACGCCAGATTACCCGCCGACAGTATCATCTCGACCGGCCTCAAGATCGAGCCGTACGAGGCGTTGAACATCCCCTACTCCCCCCTCTATGGCTACTTCGCCAAGGGTACGGTGGACCACGACCGTACGACCGTATCCCTGTGGATGGACACGTTCACCAGGGACTACGCGTTCTACTGCGTTATCAACGGGGTATCGTTCGCCCTCCTGTTCCAGAGAGACGTGCCACTAACCCGGGAGGGCAAGGAAAAGTTCGTCACCATGCTGGCCGAGCTTGAAGGGGCCGAGTTCAGCCAGTGGACAGACCTCATGGGAGGTGCCTGCCCGGTGGGCAGCATAAGAAACCCCCGCCTCTTCCACGGCAACAAGATACTTGCCGGAACTTTTGCAGGCGTAATCGACCCGTTCCTGTTCTTCGGGATGCTGGGAGCGCTGGTCACCGGCCGCGTCGCGGCCAGGGCAATCGAGGACAAGGCGGAGGCGTACGACGAGTTCCGAAGGGCGGTTGCGACTTTCTACCCCACGTATGTGGTCAAGAAGGTCTGGGACCTGCTGCCCGACTGCATCAAACGGCCCCTGGTGCGCGCCGGAGGTAACGCTCTACCCTATATCGAGGACCGGGCTGTGAAGCGCTTCGCCGACAACGTCCCCGGCTGGCGCCTGACACAGTGACAGCCCTCACCGATAGCAGGGAGATGACTCATTGTACGACGTGATTGTGATTGGCTCAGGGATCGGGGGGCTGACCTGCGCGGACCTCCTCTCGAAAAGAGGCAGGAGTGTCCTCCTCCTGGAGCGCAGTGAGCGCCTGGGGGGTTGCTGCGCCTCTTACGACCTGAACGGGCACAAGTTCGATGTCGGCGCCATCTTCATCCTCTACAAGGAACTGTACGACCGTTTCTTCGAGATGATGGGGCTCACCCTGGATGAGTACGTCCAACTGGACCTCCTCGACCCCGTATACGATATGCGCTTCAAGGATGGCAGCAGCGTGCTGCTGCCCATGGACCCGGTCGAGACGGCCGATGTGATATCGGAGTTCGCTCCCGGGGACCGCGAGGGGTGGCTGGAGTTCTGCCGGGAGATGAAGACGGTGTGGAACGCGGCCAGGGTGATGGTAGACAAGCCGTTCCCTCCACTGGAGCGGTTCGGCACGCCGGGGCACCTGCTGAAGATGGCGGCCAGCCTTAAGTTGATGAGGGCCATCCCCGCCATCCTCCGGGTGGTCACCAGCACCCAGGACGCGGTGAACCGGCGGTTCTTGAGGGACCGCAAGGCGCTCACGATACTGTCGTTCGAGAACCTGTTCGCGGGCATCCCGGCCGACCGGATAAACGGGATATTCGCGGTAATGAGTTACCTCTCGCACGAGGGTTACTGGTACCCCCGCGGGGGGATGGGCGCCATCCCCGGGGCGATGGCCCGTATCGCCCGGGAGAACGGGACCGAAATCCGCATGAACACGCCGGTGACCCGCATAGTAGTGGAGAACGGTCGCGCGGTTGGTGTCGAAACGGGTGATGGTGAAGTCATCCGCGCCTGTGTTGTCCTGTCGAACGCCAGCGCCATCCCCACCTACCTGGACCTGGTCGGCCGGGAGCACCTGCCCGCCCGCTTCGCCCGGGCCATCGAGAAGTACACCCTCTCCATCCCGGCACCGATGGTCTACTTCGGGCTTTCGGAAAAACCGGAGGAGATCAGGTGCCACTTTACGGTCATGGTCCCGCCCCCCGAGCAGTTGAACGCCTACTGGGACGAGTACTACGCCCGGGGACTGATGCCACCCATGGAGGATCTCCCCCGGGGGATAGTATGTCCCAGCATCACCGATCCCACGCTGGCGCCGCCGGGCAAGTTCTCCCTGGGCCTCCTCACCTGCGGCCCGTACCGGCTCAAGTACCATAACTGGGACGAGTACAAGCCGGAGTTCATCGAGGAGTCCGCCTCCCACATCGAGCGTACCGTGATCCCCGGCTTTCGGGAGATGGTGCAGGACCGGGACATGAGAACACCGGTGGACTTCGAGAGGGAACTGCTCCTGCCGGAGGGGTCGATATACGGGCTCGAGATGAGCATTCCAAACCTGGGCCCGTTCAGGCCCTCGTGGCGATCGCCGGTCATAAGCAACCTATACCTGGCCGGTGCCAGCACCAACCCCGGCGGTGGCGTGCCCCTGGTGATGGTTTCAGGCATCAACGCGTCCGCATGCATCGTGCGGGACCACGGCTGGTGATTACGCGATGTCTTGCCCCGGGCTGTTGAAAAATGACGCACTGGTGCCTGTCACCAGTGCGTCATTTTTTGTCTTGCCAATGCTTGCTTACGAGGGAGGGGTCAGGTGTTTCCAGAGTGTATTCTGAATCTCGGACAGCTCTCTAACACCTGACCCCACTGGCTAGGTATTCTCCCGGCGCAGGAACTCCAACGCCAGTTCCCGGTATGCCATGGTGACCGGATGTCTGTTGGCGTACTGCACCATCGGCTTCTGATGTATCGGCCCCTCCGCTACCTTCACGCTCTTCTTGATGATGGTGTCGAACACCTTGCCGCCGTATCGATCATGAAGTTCCTGTAGCACGGCTGCGGCAATCCTGGTATTGGTCTCGTACACCGTTGGTAGTATCCCCGTTATCTCCAGGTCGAAGTTGTAGGCGTAGCGGATGTCGTCGATTATCTCCAGAAGCATGTTCAGCCCGGCCAGCGAGTACGGGTAACACTGTATCGGTATCAGGATTCCGTCGGAGGTGGAAAGCGCGTTTACGGTGAGCAGGTTGAACGCGGGGGGGCAATCGATAAACACGTAGTCGTAGTTGTCCTTGACCTCGTAGAGCTTGTCGTGGAGTATCTTGTGCCTCTCCTCGCGCCTGTCGATGTTGATGTCAATCTTGGAAAGCATCATGTTCGCCGGCGCGATGTCCGCGTTTGGTATCGACGACTGGTGGATGACCTCCCGGAAAGAGATCTCCGGATAAAGGATCACATCACCCGTACCTTTCTCGAAATCACCGGGATTCATCCCTACTCCGAGAGTCAGGTTGCCCTGGTAATCCATATCAACCAGCAGGATGCTCTTGCCTTTTTCCGAAAGGGCCCCCGCAAGGTTTATACAGGTGGTAGTCTTCCCTACCCCGCCTTTCTGGTTGGCAATAGATATTACCTGGTGCTTCAAAGCAATGCCCCCCCATGTTTACCTTTGAGGGAATATTATAACAAAACCGCCAAATGACGCACTGGTGACAGGTACCAGTGGCGCAAAATGACGCACTGGTGACAGGTACCAGTGGCTCATGTCTCTTCGGTTACCTGGTAGCATAATGGTCCGGTATCACCTCACAGCAGAAAACCGGGGAGGAAAGACGTGAAGCAGGCCACCCTTGACGGCAGAGAGTACACCCTGAGGGAGTTCACCGAAGCCGACAGCGGTAACCCTCACTGGTTCCTTTCGTATATCTGCACGCTTATTGATGACCCCGACGCGATGATCAAGCTCAAAGACAAACCTTCCCTCGAGGAGGAGGAACAATGGCTGGACGCCGTCGAAGCAGCGGTCTGCAACTCACGTGAGGTTATGATCCTGGCCGAGAGGCAAGGTTCGCTGGTGGGAATCGCGGACATGAGACAGCACCCCGGGCGATCGGACCACATCGCCGAGATCGCGATCTCCATAGTGGGTGAACAGAACCGGGGTATCGGCCTGGGATCAGCCTTGATGACGGAACTGATAGACGTCGGGTTGACCGCAATCAAGCCGGGCCCGACGATCCTCCGCCTTTCCGTCTTCGACAAAAACGAGAGAGCGAAAGCCCTCTACCGCAAACTGGATTTCACCGAGGTCGCCCGAATACCCGGCCAGTTCGAATTTCAAGGCGTCCTTCAGGACGAGATCATCCTGCTGCGCCGTTGCTGACTCCCCTCCTCAGATTGCCTGTATTGTCAGTGTAACCGGCTCATTCCTTGTCATTGATGCCGTCTAATGGTTATCATTTGCCTGTTATCTTGACTTGGACAGCTTAAGATCGTTCTACCGACCACGGTTTCGACCGACAATCTTAGGGACTTGTTTTGAGCACAAATGAACCAATCCTCAAGGACGGCTACGAGGTTATCGTTGTTGGAGCCGGGATCGGGGGGCTTTCCACGGCGGCGGTGCTGGCCGGCAGCGGCCTGGAGGTGCTGGTGGTGGAGCAATCCCACGCGCCAGGCGGTTGTTGTTCCTCGTTCAAGGCCGGCGACTTCACCTTCGACATGGCCGCCTCTATTCTCAGCGGCTTCGGTGAGGCAGGGTTCCACATCCTTCGGACGCTGTTCGACTACCTGAACCAGCAGGTGGAACTGATTCCCCTCGATAGCGCGTACCGCATGTACTTCGGCGATCAATCTATCGACTTTCGTGCCGACCGGCAGGCCTTCAGCGCCGACGTAAACGCGATCTTTCCCCAGCAGGCCGGAAGCATTCTATCGTTCACACGCGAACTCGATCACGTCTACCAGGCCATTCTTAACGCCTCCGGCCCGCCAAGGCCGCCGCGCGATGAGTCCACGTCTCACAAGTGGGGGCTCCTGGCCAGGCACCCTCTCGGCATGATGCGCCTGTCACGCTATCGCCGGACGAGCACCGAGAAGCTGCTGCTCCGTTACATCGACAACCCACTCGTCCTTGCCTTCTTCGAAGCGGACCTTGTATACAGCACCGGCTACGGCATCCGTGATGTCTCGGTCATCCAGGCCGCCCTTTCAATAATAGACCGTCATGTCGGGGGTGCCCATTACCCCATTGGCTCCTCCCAGCAGATACCTGACCGCCTGGAGAAGAGCATCGTCTCTTACGGCGGGCATATCGTTTTTCGTACTCCGGTCGAGGAGATAATCGTCGAGGAAAGGCGGGCCGCCGGGGTGCGCCTCGCCGGCGGGCGCGTTCTACGGTCCCGTGCGGTCGTGTCGGGCATCTCCGTGTGTAACGTGTTCAGGCACCTGGTCGCAAGTGAGCACCTCCGGCCGGAAACCGTCCAATGGGCAGACTCGCTCCAGCCGGCGCCGGGCGTTTTTACAATCGACCTTGGTGTTCCCGAGGCCGCGATCCCCAACGACCTTCAGCCGGACACGGTACTGATAGACAACCCGGAACGCGATCCGGGCGATTTCATCGCCATCAGCGTCCCCTCGTTGCTGGACCCCAACCTTTCACCTGAAGGTTACCACTCCGTTTCCATCCGCCTGGCAGACCCTGGGACGCGGCCTTCGCCCGGAGATCCGGAGTACGACTCCGGGGCAAACTCCCGGCTGGAGGAGGAAAAGGCGAACAGCGTGCTCTCCAGGGTCGAGAGAGTGATTCCCGGAATAGGGGACGCCGCAACAGGCAGGTCCGTCGCCGGCCCGGCCGCGTTCGAGCGCCGTACCGGAAGGCCAGGCGGGGCCCTGGCCGGACCTCGCGTTGATGGATTGCCGGCACCTTCCGGCCTTCCGGGGGCCGTCACCGGGATACGGGGTCTATTCCTCGCCGGAGACTCGACGTCTTACGGGAGAGGTGTGGCGCTGGCCGCTGCCTCCGGGGTAAACTGCGCCCTGGCAACGCTGAGGTACCTCGGGGTTCGTCCCCCTAAGTTCCATGAAACTGAAGTGAGTCCCGTCCTGGAGACGGTGCCGGTACGCCCGCGGGTCTCCGGTGAAGCGGTTGTGGATACGATATCCGGGGTCCTCGAATCACACCGCTGTCTGCGGTGCACCGACGCCCCTTGCATGCGGGCATGCCCCGCGGGGGTCGACATCCCGAACTTCATTCGCCGGGTGGGTGCGGCGGACTTCGCCGGAGCCGCAAGGTTGATAAGGGAAGCCAACCCCCTTGGGGAAACCTGCGGCCTTATCTGCCCCGCGGAAGAGCTCTGCCAGGCGAAATGCCGGCGCGCGGACCTGGACACGCCATTGAAAATAGCCCGGCTCGAGGCGCTGGTCTGCGGCTCGGCTCCCGGGCCGGAGGGATGGCCTGAACCCGTGGAAGGCGAGAGGCGCGAGAAGATAGCGGTAATCGGGTCGGGCCCGGCCGGTGTGTCTTGCGCATACTTCCTCTCCCTGCTCGGGCACAACGTGGAGATATTCGAGGCCGGTGTGGACTCCGGGGGGCTTCCCGCTAACGCGATTCCGGAATTCCGCCTTGGCGGGCAGGCGCTCCTGAGGGAGGTCGAGTGTGCTTTGTCGTCCGGAATCGAGTTTCGCGGCAACACCAGGTTCGGCCTCGACATCAATCTCGATTCTTTGTGGCGCGAAGGGTTCAAGGCGGTCTTCCTGGGAACCGGCCTCCAGGCAGTGCGCATGCCGGATATCCGTGGCATCGACCTGCCGGGAGTTATAGACGCGCTTTCTTTCCTCTTCTCCGCGCGCCGCAAGGTCACCAGAGAGCTTACTCCCAGGGTGGCGGTTCTCGGCGACAGCGACCTGGCCATCGACACCGGCAAGCTCGCCCTTACGCTGGGGGCCGAGCGGGTTTTCCTCGTTACCGCCGATAATGAGGAAAAAATGGCGGCGGCCCCCGGCCACGTTGAAGCGGCCCGGGAACAGGGCATCGAGTTTGTCACCGGGAAAACTGTCACCGGGGTCCTGGGTGAAGGGAGAGTGGAAGGCCTCGAGACCAGGCCCACCGGCGGTTGGGCACAAACTCCGGCGACCGACAACGATTACCCTGACATCTTGAAGGTAGGAACAGTAATCATCGCCCGGGAAAGGGAACTCGACACCGCCACCCTTGAGTACCTGGGCACACAGTTGAATCTCAACCCTGACGGAACGATACAGGTTGATAAAGAAACCCTGGCAACCTCGCGGGCCGGCGTTTTTGCCGGGGGGGACGTTACGGGAGGGAACCTGGTCGTTTCCGCCTGCGCCGACGGGCGCAGTGCGGCGATCTCGATACACCGCCACCTGGAAGCCGCCCCTGATTGACGTTGGTTACGTGGCTACGAATGCTCCCGGTCCAGCGTACGTAAGACCTCCAGAGCGACTTCTCCCGCCCTCCTCAGGCCCTCTCTGTTGATCCTGTCCAGGGAGTCCCCCGCCTGGTGTATGAAAGTTGCCACCGATACAAACCCGGTCGCCTCGAAACCGTGCTTGACCCATGGCATATGGTCCGCGGCAGCTCCCACCGGCAGGTAGATTTCTTTCATCTCCAATCCCCTGTCCGCCGCCACCTTGCAGGCAAGCTCGTTCAGGCGCCTGCTGGTAGAGTTCGGCGGCATCTCGAAGCCGGTATTGACGTATAGCTGCCCGGCCGCCGAGAACGGCATGTCGAAGTTGAGCATGAAGCAGGGGCGTTTCTTCAACTCCTCCTCGTGCTCCAGCAGGTAGTTGATCGACCCGCAGAGCCCGACCTCCTCGCAGCCGAACGACGCGACTCGGACATCGAAGTTCCGCAGGGGCCTTACTGCCAGGACCCTCGCCAGTTCCAGTATCACCGCTTCGCCCGACGCGTTATCCAGCGCGCCCGGCGACTTGTTCCCGGTGAAGTTGAAAACCAGGAGTGACAGGAACAGCGCCGGGACGAGCGAAACGAAAAAGATCGCACGGTTTCCAAGGACGGTAACCCCCGCAAACTCCAGTATCCCCGCCACCCCCAACCAGAAGCCGAGAAGTATCGCGGTACCGAAACCGAGTATGAACAGGCCCGCCCGCAGGATGACCGGCATGGTCTGGCTCTTGGAGTCGTAATGCGCGGAGAGTATGACTGTGCCCGACGCATCCTCGCCCTTGATCTCGCCGATGAGATTGAGCGAGCGCTTGTCGCCACCCCTTGCTCCGAATCTCTCAAACGCGCCTGTCCACTTAGAGCTCAACTGCATGGCCAGGAGAAGGACCAGTCCCGGCACCACAACCAGGTAGTTGCCCCACAGGTAGGTGAACGAGCCCACCAGGCAGATCGCCGCCAGGATCAGGCATATCCCGGGCAGAAACACGGTTAGCGGCCAGGTGGCGTAGGTGAACTCCTCGGAGCGCATCGGCACCCCTATCTCCTCACCCGCCCCGCGTATATACGCCTGGGCGAGTTCCTCCCCGGGCCCCCCCGGCAATCGCCGGTTGGCGGATAGCTTAGCGATGTGGTTGTACGCCCTGTGACCGTCAAAATGCTCGTGCATGCGGCAACCCCTCCTTGACTGATAATCATACGTCATTACGCTGACTGAATCCTCCCCCCGGCCTTCCTGTGCAAAAGGGGCCAGGCCCTTTTTGCACATACTTTGCGTATAAAGTAGTTGCGTTGGGGCCTGGCCCCATTGTTGCGGTCACCATCTTGCGTTTATTGCGTTTGTACCTGGTACCATCTTGCGTTTATTGCGTATAATCTCCTCATGCGAAAGATAATGAAGGTCGCTCTGGTTATCTCGATGGCGGCAGCGCTGGCGGCCGTTCCTCTCGCCTGTGGCGGTGGCGACGGTATCGACAGTGACAGCAGCGACAGGAACTACGTCGCCCGCGAGGCGATAACCGGAACTCTCGCGAGCGAGAAGGAGTTGGACATGAGCGCCCTGGACATCATCGGGAGGGTCAAGGCGGGCCAGTACGGACTCCAGGACGGTCTGGACGACCTCGTCGACCAGAGTATGGTCCTGACATCACTCATCATCGATGTGGCCGCTCCTGACGAGCCGCCGGACATGAACCTGGCGGAGGCCCAGACGCTCACCGAGGAGTACCTTCGAAACAGGGTGCACCAGCTGGAACGGGCCCTCTCGGCGCAGTCCGGCGAGGAGCTGGAACCGCTTTACATGGCTGACAAGGCCGAGCTGGACGGAATGCGAAACCGGATCGTAGAGCTCCTCATCATGTACAGCCCGGACCTCGAGAAAACCATTCAGTGACCTGACCGCTTGTTAACAACCTAAGTTTGATATACTGGTACGGCTTTTGTCTGAAAAAGGACGAGATTACGACCGGTCATGCGCAATTCATTTGCACACGACTTACAGGCATCCGAATGGAGGTGAGTCCCGCTACAACTGAATCTCTGCATTATCAGCCGAGTTAGGAGGTCTAAATATGATAGGCAAGGTTGCTATTACCGGCCTTGGCTACACCGAGTTCAGCGCTGGGTCGCCCGGTACTTCTTTCCGGGAACTGACGTACGAAGCGGCGGCCAAGGCGTATAACGAGGTGGGGATTGAGCCGAAGGACATCGACACGTTCGTCTGCACCTCCGAGGACTTCTGCGAGGGTTACAGCATCTCCGACGAGTACTGCAACGACCAGCTTGGTGCGGTGCTCAAGCCGGTACAGACGATTCCCGGAGATGCCATCCACTCTCTTGCCGTCGGAACCATGCTTGTGTTGACCGGCCAGTTCGACATCGTCGCGGTACAGGCCCTTTCCAAGCTGTCCAACATGAAGACCATTCCCAACATGGTCAACTTCGCTTTCGACCCGATACTGAACAGGCCGCTTGACGAGCATTACAGCTACGTGTCCGGCCTGGCCATGAACCGCTTTCTCCACGACGGCAAGGCGACCCGCGAGCAGTGCGCCCGGGTCGTGGTCAAGAACCGCGCCAACGCGCTCCAAAACCCCGTCGCCGCCTACGCGGCGGACCTTACGCTGGACAACGTCCTCGACTCCGAACCGGTCTCCGAACCGGTCCGGCTCCTCGACCTGGCCCAGGTGGCGGACGGCGCGATCGTCTTCGTTATCTGCAGTGAGCAGACCGCCCGTTCACTGACTGACAACCCCATATGGGTCAAAGGGGTCGGTTGGTCAACCGATTCGCCATCCCTCGAGTCCCGTGACTGGGGAAACGCGGTATCGACAAGGCTCGCCGGCGACATGGCCTACAAGATGGCGGGAATCAAGTACCCCGCCAGGGAGATAGACCTGGCGGAGGTTACCGACGAGGTTTCCTTCAAAGAACTCGAGTACATTGAAGCTCTGAGGCTCTTCGAACCCGGTCGCGCCGGCCTCGCCCTCGAGGACGGGCGCACCACCAGGGGAGGCGACCTCCCGGTCAACGTATCCGGGGGCGACCTCGGAGTTGGTCACCTGTTCGAGGCAGCCGGGGCCCAGAAGCTTATGGAGATCGTGCTCCAGCTTCGCGGGACTGCGGGAAGCAGGCAGATCGCGAACGCCCACACGGGCCTTGCGCAGGCCTGGCGGGGAGAGCCGACGACCTCAGCCGCTGTCGCGATTCTATCCAACAAGTAAGGAGGTGTGATCAGTGAGTCAAAAAGTCGCAATTGTGGGTGCGGGGATAACCAAGTTCGTCCGACGCGCCCAGGAAACCGGAAAAGAGCTCGCCTGGCAGGCCTCCAAGATGGCGCTTGATTCGTGCGGGCTCTCGCTGAAAGACATAGACTCTGTCAGCCTGGGCACCGCCCCCGACGCCTTTGACGGCGTGCACATGAAAGGCGAGTACCTCTCTGACGGATCCGGAGGTTGGCGGAAGCCGTACATGCGCCAGTTCGTGGGAGGCGGCACCGGCGTCTTCGCCCCCATCCACGGGTGGATGCACGTGGCGTCGGGAATGTTCGACACCTGCCTGGTGGTCTGCTCCGAGAAGATGTCGACATGTTATCCGCACCCCCAGGGCGCGTTCCTGACGATATTCGACCACACCACGGAGCAGGCGCTCGATCCCACGCTTATCTGGATATTCGCCCTGGAGTACAACCGGTACATGGAGACCTACGGCCTCACCAAGAGGGATATCGCACCGGTTTCGGTCAAGAACAAAAAGAACGCCATGGACCACCCGTCGGCGCAGCTTCCCATGGACATCACCGTGGACGACGTGCTGAACAGCGAGCTGCTGGCGTGGCCGGTAAACCGGCTGGACATCAGCCCGGCCAGCGACGGCGCGGCGGCCATAGTGCTGGCCGGCGAGCACGCGGCCAAGCGTATAACCGACAAGCCGGTATGGATCGACGGCGTTGGCTGGAACCTGGACACGGCGTACTGGGCGACCCGTGACCTCTCCTACCCTCGTTACGTGGAGAAGGCCGCCCGGATGGCCTACGACATGGCCGGCATCAAGGAGCCCAGGAGAGAGATCGAGATAGCCGAGCCGTACGACCCGTTCACCTACAAGGAGCTGCACCACATGGAAGGCCTGCTCCTGGCGGACCGGGGCGAAGCGCCGCAGTTGCTGGCCGACGGGGTGACCCAGCGCGACGGCGACAGGCCGATGTGCCCCTCCGGGGGAGCGCTGGGGGTTGGAAACCCGATCTCCGCCACCGGTCTCATGAAGGTCATTGAGATCTTCCTGCAGCTTCGCGGCGAAGCGGAGAAGCGGCAGGTCCCGGGGAACCCCACCTGCGGTTTGGCGCAGGCGTGGGGCGACCTCATGCAGGTCGGCACCGTAGTGGTAATGAGAAGATAAGGGGGTGCTTTAGATGGAACTCGGAAAATTCAAGCTCGGTGGCACCCAACTCAAGCAGAGTGATATTGACAGGGGCAAAGTGCTGACGTTAGCACAGACCCCGGACCTTGAGTACGCCTGGGACGACGGTGTCGCCATTGGTCGTTACCTCGAGGAACTGAAGAACGGGAAGATAATCGCCCGCAAGTGCAATAAGTGCGGGAGGATAATGATTCCGCCCCGTATGTTCTGCGAGCTCTGCTGGAGGGCCACCGACGAATGGGTCTACTGCAAGGACACCGGCACCGTGAACACCTACTCGCTTTGCCACGTCAACTGGGACGCAAGCCGCATCCCCGAAGGCGAGCCGCTGCACCTGCCGGCGCTGATACACATCGACGGCGCCTCCCCGGGCATGGGCATACTCCACGTCCTGGGCGAGGTTGACCCTGACAGGATAAAGATCGGCATGAAGGTAAAGGCGGTCTGGAAGAAACCCGGCGAGCGTGAGGGCTCCATCACCGACATCATGCACTTCAAGCCGTTAAGGGCGGCCCGTAAGAAGAGTAAAAAGAAGAAGAGCGGGGGGCGATAGCAATGGGACTCTCTGAACGCATAGAGAGAAACGTCGATCTTTCGTACTTCGAGGGCAAGATCCCGGTGAACTACGTATATACCTACGGGCTCGGCCTGGAGAAGTTCTTCAATGCGATAAAGGAGAAGGGCGAGTTCCTGGCAAGCCGTTGCCCCGAGTGCGGCGCGGTCTACTTCCCCTGCAGGATCTTCTGCGAGCGTTGCTTCAGTGAGATAACACGCACGTTCAAGGTCCCGGGAACCGGTACCGTCTATTCGTACACCGTGTGCCACCTGGACATGGACGGCTCGCCCAAGAAGGAGCCGGACGTAGTGGGCCTGATCGAGGTAGATGGCACCGAGGGCGCCAAGTTCGTCCACTTCATCGACGCGAAGCCGGACAAGGTGACGATCGGCAGGAAGGTCAAGCCGGTGCTCAAGGCAAAGAAGGACCGCGAGGGCGGCATCTTCGACATCAAGGGCTTCCGGCAGGTCTGAACGCGTTAACAAGTTAACCTACGCGCAGTTGAGCCGCGACTTCAGTCGCGGCTCTTCTTGTCCCGATCCCAGTAGATGCTATGCCCTGCCCTTCCTCATGATCCTCCCCCGCAGGCGCAGGAGTTTCTCCCTTGGGTCCTGCTCTACTATGGGGCCGTGCCCCGGGCAGATGAGCCACAGCCCCCCGTCCTCGAAGATGTCCGCGACCCGGCAGACTGACCTCGCGGCCTCGTCGAAGTCATTCGAGAACCCCACGGTTGGAAGGGTCAGGAAATGGTAACTGTTGATTATCGCGTCGCCGGTGAACAGCACGCCATACTCCTCCAGGTAGAAGCAGGCGGAACCGGGAGTGTGTCCCGGTGTGTGCATCACCTTGATCCCGTGGAGGACAGGTATCACGTCCCCATCCTCCAGCGGCTCGTCGACCTCCACCGATGGCACCCGGGTATACTTGTGGGCAGTGTTGGGGACAAGTGACGCCGCCCGCCCCAGGACCCCCTTCTTGTGTATGCTCTCTATCCTCTCCTTGCCCTCGATGAACGGGACATCATCCTTGTGAGCGTACACCTTCGCGTGCGAGAGGCGGCGAAAGGCATCGGCGCAACCGGCGTGGTCAACATGGAAGTGGGTCAGCAGTATATGGCCCACCTCTACCGGAGAGCGCCCCAGGCTCTTTATACGGTCGACCAGCAGGCGGTAATCCCGTGGAACGCCGGTGTCCACCAGCACCAGTTCCTCCCCCTCGACGATGTACATGTTGCCGGTCCCGTATCCCTTTACCTTGTGAACCGGTGGAATGCTCTTCATGAGATCTCCCCTCTTGATTGTTTGTCTAACCTCCGCCTGTTTGCGAGGGAGGGGTCAGGTGTTCCGAACTCGACTCTGATGTTTCGGCGGACCGCCTAACACCTGACTCCACTGGGTGGCCGTTACCCGAGAGCAGGGCACACACCTTCGGGGGGTCGTCAACCGGAATAACGTACGGCCTCTTGAATCCCTCGACGACCATCTTGATACCTCGCCCGTTGCGGGTATTGTACGCGATTGGCCCGTCAAAACCGAGTCGTATCCCGTACCCCAGGTAATTCCTGAAACGTAGCTCATGCGGCTCGCATGAGAGTAGCGCCGAGCGGGCAAATCGCTTTCTTAAGTACTTCGTTCCATAGATACGGTTAAGCACCGAGAGCGTCGAAGCGCCGCTCCGGCAAGGCGTATTCATGGAACGAGGCACTTCAAGGCCCCTGTCAGGAAACGGTCGAGGGCCGCGTTGAACGCCTCGGGCTGGTCCAGTTGCGGCACGTGGGCGGCGCGCGGTATCGCCACCAGGAACGAGCCCTTGATCGCGGTGTTTATCCGCTGCCCCACCTTCAGGGGAAGACCCAGGTCCTTCTGCCCCCAGACTATCAGCGTCGGCTTGCATATCTCGCCCAGTCGTTCCTGGTATGTCACGTCGAGCGCGGTCCGCGCCGTCCTCACGTACGCCTCGAGATACCGGTCAACATCCGGTCGTCGGGCCGTCGAAACGGCCTCGTCCAGCAGTGCCCTGGTGTAACGGTTGATTTCATAGATACCTCCCAGGCGGTAGGCAAACCTGAACCTTATCATGTAGGAGGTAATAAAAAGGATGATGCGCTTCAGCCACTTTAGAGGCAGAACCTTGAGCGCCCGCCGTATCAGCACCGGGAACTTGTGACCCCCGGCGTTGTCGACCAGGGTGATCGTCTCCACCAGCTCGTTATGGTAGAGCGCGATATGAAGGGTGATGAGCCCCCCCAGTGAGTTGCCCACTATCGACACCCTGTCCACTCCCAGGTGCGCCAGCAGTCCCCGGATGGCGCGGGCATGGAACTCGAGGCCGTAATCGGCGTCGACGTAGCCGGACTTCCCGAACCCCGGCAGGTCCAGCGCTATCACCCGGTACCGCCGCTTGAAGTGCTCGATGTTGGGGGCCCAGTTGCTTATAGATCCGCCGATGCCGTGCAAGAACAGCAGCGGGGGGCCTTCTCCCTCGTCGATGTAGCAGATACGACTCCCGTCCAGTTTCACGAACTTCTCCTGCCCTGCATACCGTATCAAAGCAGACCTCCCCTTACGTCCCTCAATCGAATTGCGTCCCTCAATCGAACGAGCCTATGTTCTTGTGCGTCTTGATCGGCCTTTTCACCCCGTCCACCGGTTTCGATATGTCATGAAGGCAACTGTCCGGCCCCGAGTCGTCCGTCACCCTCGGGTAAACAACGTCGCGCAGGAACTCAAACGCGGCCTCACGGTCTTCGTCCACTACTATCCTCTCCAGCAATATGCGCTCCTCCTCCCCGAACGACAGCCCCCGGTTCCTCAACATCTAAACCCCCGTTTCCACTTAGTGCCCCGTTCCATCCGATAGCGGCTCAAAGAATCCCCAGGACCCCCACCGTGCGGACCCCGGAAGGCAGCCGCACCATCCGGTTGATGCCACCTTCGTCAATTCCATCGACCCGCACCTCGGCTCCGCACCCCATCGAGGCGGCCATGAGCGACATATGGGACAGTGCGATAGGCACATCTATCATCCAGAACGGCTTCTCGAGGATGACCTGTCCCAGCCCACCCTCTTCGCCGGCGGCGACAATAGCGGCCCGCCATCGCCCCCCGTTTACCCCACCTGAGAGGCCGGAAAGCTCATCAAGGTTTTTCTTGTCCTTTACCAGTACGAACCGCCATTTCTGCAAATTGCTCGCGCTGGGCGCGATCCTTGCCGCCTCCATGCAGGCGTCGACCACCAGTTCAAGGGGTGGCTCCGGAGTTGCCGTCCTGTCGCGAACCCGCTCCAGGAGACCTGTGACCTCCTGAACAGGAACAGCGGAGAAAGGATGTGAGGGAATGACCTGAGCAGGATACGACCTGTCGGCTGTCTCCACCGAGGCGATTACAGAAAGCGGCTTCCTGCGCCTGGACATCGTCCTTGCCATGAGACTGTCGAAGTTCATCGAACGCCCCGTCGGCTTCGGCTTACCCAGGCACACGATCACGGGAACGGCCACGTCCCCGGCCAGGCCCAGTACCCCGGCGATCTCCTGCTGGTTCACACCGGCCAGCCAGCAGGTGCCCATCCCAACCGAGGTGAGCCACAGGACGCAATCCTCCACCGCCATCACCGCCAGTGGCAACTCGCGGGGGCGGTCCGCCCCGGCGTCACCCGCCGGAACGGCTATCACCAGGAATCCGCTTACCGGGGCCCGGGCAAGCCACAGGTTTATCTTGTTCCTGACGCCTCTCAGCAAGCGGCGCCTCAGAAGGTCGGCTTTCGCCTGGTCGGTCACCGGGATGATACTCTCACTCCCGGCGCCCCTGACGCCGCCGGAAAGCCCCACGATCTCCTCGAGAGACCCGGTAAACTCGCCTGACAGTCGGGCCGGAATGTACTTCCTGTTCGACCTGCGGGCGTACATCACGTCCCAGATATCCCACGGGGTATCCGAGTAGGAGCGGTAATCCCTGGTGGCCTTCTTCGTCGGCTGCATCTCTTCTGCTGTCATCACTCCCCTGCCTGTCGCTGTTTTATGTCAATTATACAGGGGCACATCGGACTTCGGAATGGTAACATAGTGACGCCGTACATCGCATCCGGAAAGCGCCGGATACTCTGACTGATGTAACAGGGAGTTGTCATTGGATGGTAACATTTACCAATTTGCTTTCTGAAATCAGTCTGGATGACCTGAGACAGGTCGGAGGGAAGGGGGCCAACCTCGGTCACCTTATTGAGGCCGGATTTCCGGTTCCACCCGGGTTCTGTGTCCTGGCGCACGCCTACGAATCGTTCCTCTCGGATACCGGCCTCGAGCAGCGTATCGGAGAGATGATCGAGGCCATGGATTTCGCCGACCTGGAGGCCGTCGAGATCGAAGCAGGCAGAATCAGGGAACTCATCGTTTCCAGTCCGGTGCCGGATCCCGTCCAGCGAGAGGTGCTCTCCGCATACTCGAGGCTGCTCGCAAACGCGGGCGAGAATGACTTGTACCTGGTGGCGGTGCGCTCTTCGGTGGGTACAAAGAACCTGGCCTCAACCTCGTTCCCGGGACAGATGGACACCTACTATAACGTCAGGGGCGAAGCCGAGCTGGTCGAAAAGGTCAAGGAGTGCTGGGCTTCCGTCTTCAGTTATCCGGCGATAGTGAACCGGCATGTCCGGGGATTGGATTTCTCGGACGTCTATATCGCTCCCCTGGTCCAACTCATGATCGCGGCCGACTCAGCGGGTGTCATATTCACGGTCAACCCCCTGAACAACCGCTCGGACGAGATGGTGGTAAACTCCTGCTTCGGCCTGGGCGAGGGCGTGGTCTCCGGGGAACTCGACTGCGACCACTTCGTGGTGGACAGGGAATCACTCGAGATCCTGGATAAGAAGATTGGAGAGAAAGCGTTCAAGATCGTACTTGATTCGAAGAAGGGGCGGGGGAGCCGGAGGGCCCCCCTCGCGAAAGAAGAGGGCGGGAAGCCTTCGCTTTCCATCGAAGAGGTCTCCGAACTTGTGCGGGCGGCGCTGAGAGTCGAGAAACAGTATGACTCACCCCAGGATATCGAATGGGCCTTCCGGGGTGGGGAGCTCTTCATCCTCCAGTCGAGGAGGATAACCACCGGCGTGGTTGATGTCGAGGATGAGGCACCCGGTGAATGGGTGTCCGAGTTCGACTCAACGGTTGACCCCGATTACCCGGAGTACACCCTGGCCAACATCAGCGAGGTGATGCCGGGTGTCTTAACACCCCTCTCCATCTCCTCGGGCATGGGGTATCTCGATTACGGGTTCGTGAAGACCAATGAAGCTTTCGGGCTCATGAAGGGAATCAATCCCAAGAGCGAATACACGTTCCTGGGAGTGTTTTACGGCCGTGCCCATCTGAACCTCACGGTACTCAAGGCCATTACCATAAAACTGCCTGGTGCCACCTCCCAGGAGTTCGAGCGATTGACCCCGGACGAGGAAGAGAGACAAGAAGATGAGAAGTTCCACCCCACCCCCGGGGCCCTTTACACCCTGATCAGAGCCGTCTTCGGACTGTTGTACAAGGTGATAACGGCACCCAGAGGTGCCAGGGCGGCAAGAAAGGACCTCGATAAGAGGATTTCCGAGTTCAGGCAGTATGATTTCGAGAAGATGCCTTACGGTGAGTTCGTGGAGATCTTGAGAGAGAGCCAGGGAGACAGCGAACGCGTCTTCCCCCTGCATATAACCGCCTCGCAGCTAGCGGTGGTCTATTTCGATTCCCTGCGCAAGGCAACAAAGCGCTGGCTGGACGATACGGAGGGAATCCTGGCCTCCCGCCTGGTCACCGGACTTCACAACCTGGAAAGCGCGATGCCCAGCACCCACATATGGGACCTCTCGCGCATTGTCAAAGAATCCGGGGAACTGGAGGATATCTTCAGGAGAAACGAACCCGAGGCGATACTCGAGGTCTTACGAACAAACGGGTCACCACAGGCGAAGGAGTTTCTCGCGTCCCTTGGCTCCTTCCTGAAGAAGTTCGGCTACCGGAGCGTCTTCGAGGCGGAGATGATGCTCCCGAACTGGAGTGATGACCCCAGTTACGTGTTTGCGATGATCATGAACTACCTGGACACCGACGCCGATTCAAGCCCCCACAAGCTCGCCCGGAGGCAGGAGTCGGATCGGAAGAAAGCCCTTGCCGATACCCTGGGCAGGTTGAGCGGCCCGCGCCGCCTTCTCCTCCGATACCTCACCAGGCAGGCACAGAAGTTCATCGGCCTTCGGGAGTACATGAAGGCGGTACTGATAACGGGCATCGCGGAGGTGAAGAAAGAGACGAACATCCTGAGCCGGCGGTTCGTCGCGGACGGTTTCATGTCGGAGCCCAGCGATATCTTCTTCCTGGCAAAAGATGAGGTCGAGGTCATCATGGAGGGCAGGGTTGACGAAATCCAGGTGGAGAGTGTGGTTGCGCGGCGCAGGCGCGAACACGAGCGCAACCAGACGGTGGTGCTTCCCGGGTACAGCAACGGTCGCCCCAGGCCGCTTTCCTCTAAAGAGTTGGAGCTGGAACTGGAAGGTGACTTCGAGGTGCTGCGCGGCCTCGCGGTCAGCCCCGGGAAGGTCACCGGCAAGGCACGGGTGATAACCGACCCCCGCCGCAACGCCATGATAAAACCCGGAGAGATACTGGTGGCCCCGGTGACCGACGCCGCATGGACCCCACTCTTCGTGACCGCCGGGGCGATCGTGGTGGATGTAGGGGGGCCCCTTTCCCACGGCTCTATCGTGGCCAGGGAGTACGGGATACCGGGTGTCCTGAGTGTGGGAGTGGCCACCAGGCTCATCAAGACGGGTCAGGTGATCACCGTTGACGGGGACCACGGGAGGGTCTACCTACATCCCAACGAAGAAGAGTTGGAAGAGTTGTAGAAAAAACAGGAGGTCCCCATGGAAAGCGTAAAGGTGCCGGAAACCGGTCTTGTCGAGAAGGCAAAGATCATGGCCTTGAGCTCTGCTATTGCCGTCCACAAGAAACTGAAGAGGACGGGAGCTCCTCCCGTGCCCCAGGACGAGTACCTCCACGTTCCTTCCGATGAGCACCACTGGAACGAGAGCTACTACTTCAACTTCACCGATCCGGGTAGCAAGATAGGCGGGTGGACCAGGATAGGTATCCTCCCCAACCAGGAAAGTGACATCGGGGCCCTCATGCTTTACGCCGGCGGCAGCCGTGTCCTTGCGGCCGGCCAGGGAGGGCGGACCACGTTCAGTGTGGGCGAGTTCAAGATTGAGCAACTGGAGTACCACTGCCTGGAACCATTGAAGAGGTGGCGCCTTCGGTTCAACGGAGACATGGCCGATATCGACGACTCGAGGAATCTCTTCGAGGTCGATCCGGATAACATGAAGTTCACGGGAGTTGAACTCGATCTGGCCCTGGAGGGAATGTCGCCCTGTTTCGACTTCAAGAACACCAACCCCACCGCTATCGCCGAGATGCTGGTAAGGGCCGGAACGCGTTTTGAGGACCTGCGGGAGGTCACCAGGGTTTCGAGCGAGCATAACGAGCAACCCATGCGGATAACCGGGACCATCAAGATCGGGGACCAGGAAATGGAGTTCCAGGGAAGCGGTCAGAGAGACCACTCCTGGGGGGTCCGGGACTGGTCCGCGCCCCGCCTCTGGACCTGGCTGACCTGCCAGTTCGGCGACGAGCTCGCTTTCAACCTGAGCCGGGTTGCCATAGCCAGCGTGGACCTATTCTTCGGCTTCGTCTCCAGGGGTGGGGTGAACTATCCCCTGAGGAGGGTGGCGCTGGAGACAGAGTTCGAAAGTGACGGCCTTACCCAGAAGCGGTTGAAGTTCCAAATCGAGGACACGGGAGGCAAGACCATAGAGATAACCGGCGACGTCCTCACGGTTGCTCCATTGAAACTGGAGGCTCACGGACATAAGACCCTTATCAACGAGGCGCTGACCGAGTATCACTTCGAGGGCAAGACCGGTTACGGCATTGCCGAGTACCTGCACCAGTTGGATAGCTGAAAAGAGTTACCGGGATCGATTATATTGGGACTGTTCGCGAAACCTGATTTCATGCTGCTCCACCCCCCGAGCGTCTACGACTTCCGGGAGAGGCTGGTGATCCCGAGCCCCATCGCGGACCTCATCCCGGCAAGCCCGCTCTTCGAGATGTACCCCATCGGCTTCTCGTTCCTGGGAGAGTACCTCGAGCGAAACGGGATAAACACCCAGGTGGTCAACCTTGCCGCCCGGATGATGGAGAAGCCCGGTTTCGACGTGGGAAGGTTCCTGGGCCGCAAACGTCCTATCGCATTCGGTATCGGGCTCCACTGGCTCCCCAGCTGTCAGGGGGCCCTGGAGATCGCCCGTCTCTGCAAGGAGGCACACCCGAACACGCCGGTGATAATGGGTGGCTACTCGGCATCACTGTTCCACAGGGAACTCCTCGAGTGCCCTCAGGTTGATTACGTGCTGAGGGGTGACTCCGCGGAGAAGCCGTTGCTCCTGCTGCTTGGCGTGCTGGCGGGAGACGGCAAGCTCGATGGCGTCCCGAACCTCACCTACAGGGATTCGTCCACCGGGAACGTTGCCTGTAACGCCTGTGAGTACGTGCCGGACGACCTCGGTTACCTGGGGAACAACTACCTGTACATGCTGCGCTCCGCGGTCAAGTACCGGGACCGGTGGGGATTTCGCGCGTTCAAAGGCTGGTGGTCGTACCCGATGACCATGGTCCTCACCTGCCGTGGCTGCTTGCATAACTGCACGTTCTGCGGTGGCTCGAACTGGTCCATGGAGCGGTTCTTCTCCAGGGCCAGGCCGGCGTTCCGAGAACCCGGGCGAATCGCGGCGGACGTTCGAACGATCAGCCGGATAACCGGAGCCCCGATCTTCATCGTCGGGGACTTGAGGCAGAACGGCGACGAGTACGCCTCCCGGGTGCTGGAGGCTCTCGGACGTGTCTCCCCGGAAAACCACGTGGTTCTCGAGCTATTCGAGCCGGCGCCCAGGCGGTTCTTTGATCTCGTGGCCTCGAACCTCCCCCACTTCTCCTTTGAGATATCACCGGAAAGCCACGACCAGGCAATCCGTGCCGCCGTCGGCAAGCGGTACACCAACAGCGACCTCGAGGCGAACCTGACCTGGGCACTGGAGGTGGGGTGCGGCAAGTTCGACGTCTTCTTCATGATAGGGCTGCCCGGCCAGACTCCCGAATCGGTGATGGATACCGTTTCCTACTGCTCGCGCCTGCTGGATCGTTTCGGCGGCAATGTAAACCCGCTCATCGGCCCTCTTGCCCCTTTTCTGGACCCCGGGAGCATAGCCCAGACGCATCCGGAGCAACAGGGCTACCGCCTACTTTTTAACACGCTGGAGGAGTACCGACGGGCTATGCTGGAGCCCCACTGGAGGGACATGCTCAGCTACGAAACAGAGTGCATGTCCAGGCAGGAGATAGTTGATACGACTTACGCCGCCCTGCTCGAACTGAACAGGGCAAAGGGCGAATCCGGGAAGGTGTCCCTGGGGTACATGGAGATGGTCAAGCGGTTCCTCGATGACAATATCGCCTTGCTGAAACGCCTCGACGAAGCGGACGGCACGACAGGCACCACCCTGGTTGAGTCAGATATGTCCTCCATGAAGGAGCAGGCGGACCGTCTTATGTCAAGGAGTTCTCTGCCTAAAGAAGAGCTCGAATGGCCCGTTTCGGGAAGAAAGTTCCGATACGCCAGCATCGTGAGAATGCTTCTGTCAAAATAGCGAAAATATTGCCCCTGGCTGTTGCAAAATGACGCAATGGTGCCTGTCACCAGTGCGTCATTTTGTGGCTTTTGTTTATTTGTGAGGGAGGGGTCACGCCCCTGGGCTGTTGCATAGTGTCTCCCTTGTA
The DNA here is from genome assembly GCA_018896525.1 of Actinomycetota bacterium. GTDB lineage: Bacteria > Actinomycetota > Geothermincolia > Fen-727 > Anoxymicrobiaceae > JAHIPE01. The sequence continues at coordinate 2,776 of JAHIMR010000105.1, read as the reverse complement.
GCGCCGGCAACTTGCCGGCATCGGTAACGCCGCTTGCTTGGCGTAGGGAGGGGTCACGCCCCTGGGCTGTTGCATAATAGACACCGTTTGGGTGAATTTTGCAACGGCAACAGCCTGGGGGTGGCGTACCTTGTCTGACCGCCGATTGTGTGGCGTGAGGTGCCAGGCCTTCTAACCGTTACGTATGCTGTCGGCCACCGCTTAAAGGCACTGGCACCACTAGTTGTCGAGTACTACTGAGAAGCCGGACTTGCCGGTCTCGTAGTATCCGCTCGGGTAGTACGGGGTGAAAGCGACCTTGTAGTTGCCGGTCCTGTCGGCCTTGACCTTGACGCTCACCGACCTGAGGTCCGGGGCGATCACCATCGGGCCGTCAACGACAGTGATACCATCACGGGTCACCTCTATGAAGCTGCCGCCTCCCAGGTCATGGCTGAAATAGGCTGTGACCGTTTCAACAGGGGTTGTCAGCAACTGGTTGTTGGAGGGCTCGACGCGAACGAAGTTGATGCAACTCCTGAAAGTGAACTGCTCCTGCACGAACTCCTCGGCGGGCGCGGTTTCCTCGGGTTCGTCTGCAACCTCCTCGGGGGGTGTCTCCCGGGTTACCTTTTCCGGCGTCTTCGACTCCTCTTTCTCCCCGCAACCGGCGCAGACGAGTGCGGCCGAGATCATGAGCGCCAACAGGACCACCGCCAGGACCTTTCTCATCTACTCCACTCCGCCTTTCCGTTCGCGACGTTTCCTTTTGCGTCTCCTGCCTGGAGTTCATTCGCTGTCGATACTCTCTTCCCCTTCCTGGTTGTCACCTCCCGGAACACGCGCATGAAGTTCAGTCCGAGAATCTTCTCGACCTCCTCAGAAGAGTACCCGCGGTTGAAGAACAGTTGTGTCAGGGCCGGGAGGCCGGCCGCGTCTCCCATCCCGCGAGGGATCTCAATGAACCCATCCCAGTCAGAGCCGAGGGCGATATGGTCCACCCCCACCAATCTCCGTATATGGTCCGCGTGGTCGATAACAACACCCAGGTCGGGGACCTCCCTCCCCGGGGAAAGCCAGTTAGCGGCGTAAATCAGCCCTATCACCCCGCCTGTACCCGCCACGTTCCTGATGTCGGCGTCGGTGAGGTTGCGGAACACCGGCCGGATGGCACTTACCGCGCCGTGGCTCACTATCACCGGCTGTGAGCTCCTCCGGCATACCTCGGCGATGATATCGGTGTGAGTGTGGCTGACGTCTACGATCATGCCCAGCCCATTCATCAAGTCCACCGCCTGAATGCCCAGCGTCCCCAGCTTTGCCTGTCTGGCGATAGGGTCCGCCGACGAGGTGGCGAAGCGGTTGGTGCTGAAGTGGGCCATGGTTATATACCTTACGCCCAGGCGGTACAGGTCCTCGATGCGCTCCGCCCGGCCTCCCAGCATATGCATTCCCTCAACGCCCATCAGGACGGCCATCTTTCCGGACCGCCTGGCGGCCTCGATGTCCCCCGGCGTAGTGGCCGGCGATACGACATCACTGTTCTTGGTGACCACGTACCTCTCGTAATGGATAACTCGAACAGCCCTGGCGTACGCCTTTCTCGGCCAGGGGTGGGTTACTACCCCCAGGAAGACGGCATCCACGCCGCCCTCCCGGAGCTTGGGGATGTCCGCGTGCAATCTCCAGGGCATGAACCCCGATGGCGCCTTGTGACGCTTTGAGAGGTCACGGCCCAGTATCCGGGCTGCTATAAGACAATCAGTGTGAAGGTCCACCACCAGCGCCCGCCGGTGAAACTCCATGGTTTCTTCGCTTACCTCTACCCGGTACTCTTCCCGCCGCATGCCAACAACTCCCTGGACGCCTCGCGTATTCCCTCGATTCCTGCAATACTCATTATATAGTTAAGTTAGGGCTCACGTATGTCCCGGGATCACGGTGACAGTGGCCATTTCTATAGTAGAATAGTGAAGGCGCTCGATTAAGAATATTCGTTACAGTAGCGCCGTGTTGAGTGAGTTGAACCAGATGAACATCTACGCTATGCTGTCCCTGGTGGCAACGATCATGACTCTCATTGTGGGCCTCTTCGTGCTTTCGCGCGGCGCGAGGGTCCGGCTTAACCGCCTCTTCTTCTGGGTGATGCTCGCCCTGGCACTGTGGGGCACCGGGGAGTTCATCATGAGGGTCGCCAACTCGGAAGCCTCGGCGCGCTGGGGAAGTTTGATCGCGGGGCCGGGTTGGTGTTTCTCCGGGGGCCTGTTCCTCCTTTTCGTCCTCGTTTTCACAGAGCATGAACGTGCCTCGCGGAACCCTGCCGTACACGTGGCAGTATTCACTCCCGGCATCGTGTTCCTGGTTCTTCTGTGGAGCACCGACCTGATAATAAAGGGGTTTACCGAGAGCTACTGGGGTTACAGTGAGATAAGAGGTGTACTGCGCGTTCCCTCACAACTCTACGTCGTGATTCTCGTCATCGCCGCTATCCTGCTTCTATATCGCTACCGGCAGGTTTCCTCCGGCAACAAGCGGGCCTCTGCCGGCTACGTCCTGGTCGCGGCCCTCATAATGGTAGCCGTCGGCCTCGTTACCGATATAGCCCTTCCGCTTCTGGACATCCGGATGGTGGAGCTGCCTCTGTTCACCTGCACGATCATGGCGCTCATCATCGCCTACGCGATCAACAGGCGCGGCTTCCTGAGCACCATCGCGGGGACCCTGGGGGGCACCATCATCTCCAACATCAACGAGGCGGTCCTGGTGACGGGCTCCGAGGGGACGATCGAGACCGTCA
>JAHIMR010000104.1 GCA_018896525.1 Actinomycetota bacterium | reverse complement strand
GTCTCCTGGCTTCACCCCCAACTGGTCGCATATACTTCTTGGAATCGTCACCTGGCGCTTGGGACGGAGTACAACGTCAGCCCGTTCAGACGACATGCTTCTACCTCCTATGTAGGACATACTACATCCGACATCCTATGTCCTATACTACTATTGTGAATCACTGCTGTCAAGGATTCCGCGGATTGAAAAAGTACAGAGAACAGGCGAGTCGCTTCTGACGCTCCGTTACTCCAATGTGAAGAGCAAGTGTTCATTGTTTATGGAATGATGGGGACCTCGGTCACCTGCGGCTTGTGCTTTCTATTTGCTTGAAGTGGTGACATGTTGGCGATGTGTGTAGTTTGAACGAGCCGGGTTTCCCGCTCCAACATGCATTAGTCAATAGGGAATGTTGCAGCCACGGGTGCTAATTTACTTCAGCCAGGTCAAATACCGGGACTGGCGTTGTCCTCTTTGGCGGGGTTTCCGTCCAAACGACTTCTTGTATTTTCTCTAATACTCCAGGCTTAAGGAGCACCTCTCCGCACTGGAGGCAGACTATGACAGGCACGTTCTCAAGTAAGATTATCTTACCCTTATACTCCTGGGGGTGCGTTACCTTTTTCTCTTCAGTCTTGCCGCCACAAAAGGTACACCTGTTCATCTAATTCCTCCCACTCTCTTTCTCCAATCTATCCATTCTTCGGCCCTCGGCTCATAGACCGTGACAACGGCTATTTCCAGCGGATAGGTAATCTGAATATGTAAAGGCCGACCACTCTTGGCCATTCCAAGAACCAGGCAGCTTGACCCCCGTACATCTTCAGGATAGTCCTCAATTACCACGGCAAGGTCACTCAACATTGCTTCCTCGACCTCCCTGACGGAGATATGTCTTTCAATCATCCGGTCAGCGGCATGTAAAGTGAAGTAGTATTCCCGCTTTTCTATCCTAATCCTGATATCTTCGAGGTAGCCCCCATTCACGCTCTCACCATCAGTTCTGAAAAGGAGATCACATTCTTATTGCTTTTCAGTATAGCACGCGGGAATGACAATCAGGCTTACTGATGCCTCTTGCGAGTTCTATTGGCAATAAAGGGGAACAAGCGAGCCCCTTTTCCCGCTCTACTACACCAATCGTGGAGAATGAGCGTCTATCGATAATGAGATGACGGGGACCCCAAACACCGGTGTCTTCGCTGTCCTCTTGCTCGAAATGGTAACATGATGGCGATGTGTGTACTTTGAAAGAGCCGGGTTTCCCGCTCCATTTCCTGAATTACCACTCACTTCCAGTTTGCCAGCATTCAGTATAGTTGTGTTGTCTCATCCTCTTGTGTGGGTAGAAATCCTGCCAAATATGTATCCTAATATGTTGCCACTATTGCCTACATGTGTTACACTCTCCACAGAAAGGAGGTTCATAATGAGCCGAGCTACAGTCCATTTATCCGAAGACGCCAACCAGGACCTCAACGAATTATCAGAAGAACTCAACCTCTCAAAGACAAAGGTTGTTGCTAGAGCCCTTAAAGAACTACGAAGAAAAGCTTTAATTGATGCTATCTGCGAGGACTTTCAACGCCTGCGCTCCGACCCCGTTGCCTCAAAGGAATATGACGAGGAATTCAAGGCTTGGGATGTGACCCTCTCTGACGGCCTGGAGGGGCATTGATATACAGACGGCAGGTTTGGCTCGTTTCTCTGGACGAAGAAACCATCGGCAGAGAACAGGCAGGAACCAGGCCAGCCCTTGTCCTGTCCAACAACGAGTTTAATAGCCGTAGCAATTCGGGCTTGGTCGTTATAATCCCCATTACCACTTCCATCCGTCCTATGGCTTCTCACGTTCCCGTCAAGCAACCCGAAGGCGGGTTGATGTACGACAGTTCCATTATGTGTGAACAGGTTAAGAGTATCTCCACCGAACGCCTTATTAGACCGTTTGGTACTGTTAGCGAAGCAACTATAGGCAAGGTCGAGGAGATTATCAGCGTCTTACTGGAGTTGCCTTTCTAGGGCTTTAGTGCTTCTTGCGGCGATCAAAGCGAATCTACTATTCGTCGTTTCACTCCACCCTCCTGCTATGTTATGGGGAACTCCGGGATCGTGCGCAGATCACAACAGCGTCGAGGATTGCCTCCGGGAGATACTTCCGTCGCGCGTCCCCCAGCGGCTTGATAATCTTATTCAGGCGTCCACGGTGGGTGCCACTCCGTCGGCCAGGGGTCACCGCGGGTGTGAAAGAAAAGCCAGTTCAGGATAGTGCCCAGGGGCTCGATGCGGAAGAGGTGCCGGTACTGGGTCTTGTGAGGCACGAAGTACTGGGGATAAAGGGCGGCCCGCCAGAAACGCACCTCCCAGGGGGCCAGCGCGGTCCTGGCGATCCGCTGCAACACGTGGGGGTCGATCTCAACCGACCCTTCCACCAACCGGTATGGGATCTCCCTTCCGCCACAGTTTATCTGCAGGTGCTTGACGGTCTCCCAGTCGGCGCCCATTATGTCGCACCCCACCCGGTCCGCCGCCAGCACGTTGTCGGAGGCCACGATGTAGCCAAAGTCGATGGGTATGCAGAAGTGCGGCCCCAGCCGTCCTCCCACCTGTCGGTGGGCCAGCACCGAGATGTCCGGGGTCACCGCCCGGGCCGCTGCGGCCACCGTCTCGTCGATGGCCCCGCCCCGGTGGAACATGCTCTTCTGCCTTTCGGCAATCGCCCCGTACATGTTCTTCTGGGCAAGCGTCACCACACACTCCCAGTGATGCTTGAGGGCGGGAACGCTTACTACCTTGACCTCCGGGTGAAACAGCGGCCTGGCCAGGTGAATCGGGCCTTCCCAGCCCAGCGGGAAATAGTCGATGCCGGAAAGCTCGGAGAGGTTGATGAACGGGACGCCCTTTCGCACCAGCAGCGGGTAGAACCCGCGATGAACCAACATGCTGCGGTCCATAGTGAGCGTACGCATATTGGCCTCGCAGATAAACGGGCGCCCTCCCAGTTCGCGGACCGCGTCGATGATTCCCTCCACCACCAGGAGGTCGCTGAACGAAGACGGGACACCGGTCAACCCACCGCCGATGTTGACCTTTATCGCCACCAGGGTCCCTTTTCCCACGATCTCGCCGAGCCCAATCCGGTCCAGCGCGTCGCCGGTGTCCGCCGGGATGTCCTCACCCATGCGCCCGATGAAGACCCGCGCCTCGGGGTCGGTCATCTCCCTGCGCCTCTCGATTACCACCTGTCGGCCCTCTCTCTCCTCCAGGCGGTACGCGTCAGTCTCAGCCGGTAGTTCCAGCGCGTCCAGTTCCTCGGCAATCATGATATCTCCCTGCTTCCTTATGACGATTCCCTGTGGATCTTATCATCAACCACATGGTGTTGGGCGACAGGAGTGTCGCACATGAAAGCAGTAGCGCCGGCACCTTGCCGGCATCTTAATCTGCCGGATGCCGCCTGGAAGGCGGCGCTACAAGGGAGACCGGATCACGCCCCGCGTCCGGGACCGCGACTGAAGTTGGATTAACGTTACGGAAAGGATTCGATGAACGCTTCGACGCGGTCGCGGACCTGGGCTTCGGAGTAGGCGCGGGAGTCGGTCATGTCCGCCTCGATCATAAGCACCGGCTTGCCGGTCCTCTCGGTCACCATGCGGGCAAGGTCGTACTGCCCCAGCGAGTACGGCTTGCAGGAGCGGTTGGAGTGCATCACCACCCCGTCGGCGGAGAACCTTTCTATGAGCGCCAGCAGTTTCTCGAACATCAGGTCGATTGAGATGTTCAGGTATATCCCGGTGTAGGCGTCTGCCATGCTGGTAAGGGGGTCGTCTATCTTGATGTCGATAGCCCAGGCGGTAGTGTAGGTATCCGCCACCAGGCAGGTGTTGTTTCTCGCGAACAGTTGTCCCAGGTTCCTCATCTCGAACCAGATCGGGATGTTGTCCCATATCAGCCGGTGTTTCTCCTCCGGTACCGCGGAAATCCCGTTCTCTATCCTCTTCTCCATCTCTCCTTTCAGCAGCCGATAATACTCGACCACCTCCGGGGTACCCCGAAGCGTCACTATCAGCGCCATGTGGATAAACGCGTCAAAGCAGGTGAGCGGGGACGGCCTGTGCTCCGCGGTCTTGAGGACCTCCTTCCAGAGCTCGATACCCTCCACCGAGAGCATCGCCACCTCGGCGAAGCGCTCCAGAGAGAACTCGCGCCCGGTTTGCTCCTCCAGGAAGGCGACCAGTTCCAGGCACTGCTTCCTGACGTACTCGGTGGCATGCTCGTAGGTGGTCTTGTGTATGAACGGTGTATCCATGAGGAACATTGGGACCTCGAAGTAGCGGGCAAGCTCCTCGTACCACTTCTGTACCGTGCCGCAGATGTTGTTGCAGCATAGCAGGAAGTCCGGCCTGGGAAGGCCTCCGATCGGGCCCCCGTGGGTGATGGCCGAGCCGATGTCCAGCCGGGCGTAGGAGCAGAGATCGCCGGAGAAACCCAACCCCTCGGCGACCTCGGCCAGCTGGACCCCCATCTTGGAGGCGCCGCACATCGCCCCGTGGTTCTCGGGGTAGATGGGTATCACGTCCATAGCGATGAGGAACTCCACCGGCCCACCGCTGGTTATCCAGCATATCGGCCTATCGGTGCCCTCCGCCCCCTTGGCGTCGATGTAGTACTCGGTCATGAGTTGCTTCATCCGGTCGGTGGCATCTATCTTCAGGTATAGCTTTCGGCCCTCTTCAGCAACCAACTCAGGCCCCCCTCATGGTTTCCAGCAGGGCCTCGACCCGCGTCCGTAGACGGGGAATCGAGACCGAACCCTGCTCTATCTCCAGGTGCAGGGAAGGTATGCCATGCTCATCCAGCGCCTTCTTCACATGCGGGTAGTCAAAGGCGTGCGGCTCGCAGAACTTGAACTGGAAGAACAAGACTCCTTTCGCCCCGGAGCCGGTAATCCTCTCCAGAAGGTACCCGGCCCGGTCGCGGGACATGGCGTGCTTGCAGGGACAGAGCGCCCCGTCCCATATCCTTGCGGTAATACTCTCTATGGGGTCAGGCCCTTCCGGCGCCACCGCGCCCGCGCAACGGTGCCCGGTGCAGAAGTCGTCATCAACGATGGTGCCGCCCGCGTCCTCCACCATTCGCAGGAACTCCCACTGGTCCATCACCGACCCGATCCCGAACAGGCGGATCTTCTCCTCTTTCTCCTCCCCCTTGCAGAGGGAGGATTGAGGTGGGGGTCCCCCGCCAGACAATCGCGTTTCAAGGGTCCCCAGCAACTCCTCCAGGAGGGCGTTGTGTTCCTCCTTGTCCATGATCGCGCTCGCGGCCACTACCATAAGCACCTCGTCCGACGGCAGCACTCCGGGGTCCTGCCGCCTGAGCCGGTACATCTCTTCCAGTAACACCCGGTTGCGGTTATGTATCCCGATGCTCCTCTTGAGGGCCTCGTCGTCCACCGGGCCCAGGTACTCACCTGTCCTGTCACGGAAAGACCCTAGTTCTTGATACAGATACTCCCGGGAGGAGTCGCCCTCCATGCGCCCCGGCAGGACCACGTCGAAGTGGGCGTCGAAGCCGGCATCCAGGCGCCAGATATCGCTCAGCCGCTGCATGGTGTCGCAGGTGTGGACGAAGACCGTCCCGTCAAGAACGTCCAGGTCGCCTCCCAGCGCCATGTCCAGGCCGGTACGGGCCAGCGAGCAGCAGTAGCTCTGCAGGTGGGCACCGCTGTCGGATATCACCCGGTTTTCGCCGGTGATACGCACCGGTAGGGCGCCCGCCGCGTGGATTATCTCCTCGGGGGCGTAATGGCAGTAGAATCCCATCACCTTGCCGCCGGTGCGGCCCTTCCATGCCCGCGCGTACGAGTACGGGTCGCCGGTCAGGTCCTGCAGCCTGGAGAGTACATCAACACTCAACCGGCTCACCTCGTCCTTATCAACACGGCCTTTCCTCACGCGCCCGCCCTCTCCTCCGCGATTATAGCCGCGCCCAGTGCGCCCATGTGCTGGGGCATCTCCGGCACCACCAGGGAGGTCTCCAGGCGTTTCTCCAGAGCGCGGACCACCCCGATGTTACGTGCCACCCCCCCGGTCATGATTACCTTTTCCTTGAACGGCACACGTACCGTCATGGCGTAGATCCTGGAAGCGATCGCCTGGTGGATGCCCGCCACGATATCCATCTTGTTTGTGCCTTCCGCCACCCGGGAGACCACCTCGCTCTCGGCGAACACGGTGCATACGCTGCTGATGGACGCCGGCGACTCCGACTCCAGGGATACCTCCCCCATGTTGTCCAGTTCGATCTCCAGGGCCGCCGCCATGACCTCCAGGAAGCGACCGGTGCCCGCGGCGCACTTGTCGTTCATCACGAAGTCGACGACCTTGCCGTTCTCCCCGACCGCTATCACCTTGGAGTCCTGTCCGCCCAGGTCTATCACCGTCCGGGCTTCGGGTTGTACCGAGTGGGCCCCCTTCGCGTGGCAGGTTATCTCTGTCACCTTCTGGTCAGTGAAATCGGTCGTCAGCCGCCCGTACCCGGTCGCGACTATCAGTGCGATGTCGCCCTCCTCGAGCCCGGCTTCCCTGAGCGCCAGGTCAAGCGCGCGCCTCCCGGCGAGCCGGCTCTGATGGCCGGTCATTATCAGGCTTGTCGCCAGGATGTCCCCGTTATCCATGATTACCGCCTTGGCGGTATTGGAGCCGATGTCTACTCCCGCTACGGTCACTAAGTACCTCGTTCCATAAATACGCTGGCATTCGAACGCCGCTGCATCCACACCGGCTGCGTTCCGCTCCCTCGACGTACTACAGAAGTACGTCTTCGGTCACGCGCCTTGCCGGAGCGGCGCTTCGACGCTCTCGGTGCGCAACCGTATCTATGGAACGAAGCACTATCGGCACTCCTTACCGGTATCAACTCGATGGTGGTGATTATATCCGAAAAACGGTAGGGCTTGATTGTGGAAATAACTTGATTGTGGAAATTGAAAGGGGCGGCACCAATGGCGCCACCCCTTGCCTTTTAACTTCGGGTCTAACTATACTAAACAGCGACTACTTCCTTCACCTCGGGAACCATTTCCTTCAGCTTGGCCTCGATCCCCCTCTTGAGGGTAAGGCTCGCCATCGGGCAACCGTGGCAGGCGCCGGTCAGCTTGACCTTCACCGTGCCGCCGTCCTCATCCACGTCCACCAGTTCAACGTCTCCCCCGTCCCTCTGCAGCATCGGCCTGACCTTCGCCAGGACTTCCTCCACTTGCTCTCTCATGTAAACCCCCTGCAATCCACCTTTTCTCGTCCAATAGTAGTGGTAACCCTACCGTACCAGTAGTCAAATGACAAATTTCAAGTGCTAGTGTCCCGTCTTATAGGTACGGTTACGCACCGAGAGCGTTGGTGCGCCGCTCCGGCAAGGCGCGCGACCGAAGACGTACTTCTGTAGTACTTCGAGGGAGCGAAACGCAGCCGGAGTGGATGCAGCGGCGTTCGAATGCTAGTGTACTTATAAGACGGGGCACCAGAATGGGTGGAGAAGCCGGCATTACTCGAGGAGGGGTTTGACATCAACGAAGATGCGGTTGGGCCGGTATTCCAGTGGCTGGGTACGGCCGGTCTTAGAATCACGTTCGGGGGAAAGGTAATTCTCATAGACCCCTACCTTAGTCGCAACGAGCGGGCTGAGCCAACACAAAACCTGCGCCCCGTTGATATGGCCGACGCGGAGTACCTCTTCCTCACCCACGGACACTTCGACCACATTGCCGATGTTCCCGACATCGTACGGGCCTCGGAAGCACGGGTTTACTGCTCCACCGTCGCCGCGAAGACCCTGGAGAAGAAAGGCGTGCCTCCCGCAAGGATAACCACGCTCACCGGAGGGGAGAAGCTCGAACTTGACGGCTTTGACCTGTCAGTGGGAACAAGCCGCCACACCGTGTTCGACCTCAAGCTGCTGCTTGGGACGCTCCCGGGGGTTCTCCGTGAGGCCCGCCGGGTCCTGCCGGAGTTATTGGGGATGCCGGGAGGCCCGGTGCTCATCTTCACATTCGATTTCGGCGGCCTCACCGCGACCGACATGGGCAGCATGGGAGTCACGGTGCAGCAGGTGTTCGATGAACACCTGAGGTTTCCCGACATCCTGTTCATCCCCCTCCAGGGACGCACCGATATATGCCAGCGGGCCGCTGATATAACCGCTACGGTGAGGCCCCGGGCCGTCGTGCCCCACCACTACGACGACTTCTACCCGCCGGTCAGCCAGATGGTCGACATCGAGCCGTTCCGGCTTCGGGTCAAGAAGCTTGTGCCGGAGTGTTGCTACTATAAACCTACGATTAACCTTGAGTTCGAACTGGGCGACGTACTCGGGGAGTAGGCCATGTCCGGTAGAGAGTGGCTTTCAGCAGGCGGTGGTCACGGTCGTGTATCACCTCGGCGAACGCGTCAAGCCGCTCGCTGATGTCGCCGGAGGGCACGTCCTATAATCCCAGCTTGCCCGGGTTCATGATGCCGTTGGGGTCGAGTTCCGCCTTCAGTGCGCGCAGCGCCTCCATGCCCCGCCCGCCGTACTCCTTCTTGAACCAGGGCGCGTGCTCGTAGCCGACGCCGTGGTGGTGGGAGATGGTGGCACCGCTGGCCAGTAACGCGTCCCCCGCCTTCTTCTTCAGGTGCTCCCACTGCTCGATCTCGCGCCCCTTCGCCTGCTTGCCGAAGAAGATAAAGTAGAGACTGGAGCCGGTCCTGTAGGAGTGCGACAGGTGGCAGGTGACTATCGACTCCGAGCCGTAGTCGGCTATCGCCTCTCGGATCGCCTCGCCGACGGTGTTATAGACGTTCATGATGTTGTCCCAGGTGGTGGCGGTCTCCAGTGTGTCTATCATGACCCCCCAGGCCATCATGATGTCACGCAGGTAGGGGTGGTCATAGCGGGCGTGGTACCACTCGTTGCCGGCGCTCTTGCCCAGCGGCACCGCTCCGTGCTTCCGGCAGATAGCGTTTATTCTCTTCATGCGCTCGGATGTGTCGTCCTTTGTGCCCTCGCATCCCAGTATCGCGAACGCGCCCCTCTCAAACGAGTAGCCCAGCAAGTCCAGCGCCTTGAGCGCCGCTACTGTGCCCATCTCCTTGGCGGCGTTGCTCGACGGCTTTCTGACGTTAATGGCCAGCGCGCTCTCCTCGGTGTCAGAGATCCGTATCGCCTCCGGGACGACGTCCCCCTGCATCATCTCCCGCACCGCCTGCACCCCACCCTCGAACTCCCTGAACAGGAGCCCGCGGTAGTCGTAGGACTCGGGGAGGGGGCGCACCTTCACGGTGGCCCGGGTGATGATTCCCAGGGTACCTTCCGAACCGCATACTATCTGGTCCATGTCGGGGCCGGTTGCCGAGGCCGGCACATCCAGCGTGTTGATCACGCCGCGGGGCGTTACCATGCGTACCGACTCCACCATCTCCTCTATCTTCCCGTAGCCGGTTGACTGGCGGCCGGCCGACCGGCTTGCTATCCAGCCGCCCAGCCCGCTGAACTTGAACGACTCAGGGGCGTGTCCCAGGTAGAGGCCGTGCTTCGCCAGTTCCTCCTCCAATTCCGGTCCCCAGATACCGGCCTCGAACGTGGCGGTCTGGCTCTCGGCGTCTATGCGGATTACCTTGTCCATGCGCTTCAGGTCCACCGTTATCGACCCCTTGAGCCCCTTGCGGTTGAGGGGTTCTACGCCCCCAACCACGCTGCTCCCGCCGCAGAAAGGCACCACCGCGATCGACTCCTTGTCCGCGATCTTCAGTATGCCTTTCACCTCCTTCTCGGAGGCGGGGAACAGCACCGCGTCCGGTGGGTTGGGGACCTGCTCCAGGTGCCCCCTTATCAGGTCGCGGTAGCTCTTGCCCAGCCCGTGGTAGACCCTGTCGTGCCGGGAGGTCGAGACGTGCTTGTTTCCCACCACTCCGGCCAGTGCCTTGAGGGTGGCCGCCTTCAGGCGCACCTTTCGCAGCTTCACGTTCTCGATGTCCGGGTCAGGGACCCGAACCTCCTTGACGTCCAGCCCCAACTTCTCCTCGAGGTAGGGGATGTAGGTGGGTCTCTCCTCCACCGGGTACGTCTTGTTGATGTCGCCCCAGCCCCACCAGCGTGTCAGTGTCTCGCATGACCTGGTCATTATTACTACCCCCCATCCTAGCCTTCCCCCCAAAGGGGGGAAGGGACTTTCGGTTCTACGTCCTCCCGTGCCGGCTGTTGCCGGCGCTTCGTACCAATCGTGCTCGAAGTTCCTAGCCGATCGGCGCTATTCCCTCGCAGCCCTTGAGCCATACCGATGCGATCAGCCCCAGCGTCGGGGGATTCAGGTTGGCGGCGCAGTCTATCGCCACGTCGAGGACCGCCGGCCTGCCCGATGACACCGCCTGCTCGAGCGCGGGCTTTATCTTGCCGGGCTCGGTCACCCTTATCCCCAGGCACCCCATCGCCTCGGCTATCTTGTCCAGCCGGATAGCGGTGAAGTCCACGCCGCAGTAACGCTTCTCGAAGGCGGCATCCTGCGCCCCCTTTATCATCCCAAACGCGTTGTCGTTGGCCACGATGTCGATGATCGGAAGCTCCAGGCGCGCCGCGGTTTCCAGTTCGCTCACCGAGAACAGGAAGGCCCCGTCCCCGTGCATTATGTAGTTGGGGCGCTCCGGCGCGGCCATCTTGGCACCCAGCGCCAGGGGGAGCCCGGCCCCCAGGTGGCCGGAGCCACCCGCCCACAGGAACGAGCGCGGGCGATAGACCCTGGTGCCCATCGCGCACCAGAGCCCTATGTTGCCGCCGTCCACCGTCATTATCGCGTCCTCACCGAAGAACTCCCGCACCTCTTTCACCAGGCGCAGGGGGTGGATAGGGACCGCGTCGGTGGCCGACATCGCCGCCACACCGTCGGCCGCCTGCTGCTCCACCGCCTGGCAGTTGGCGGTGAACTCGCGGGAGTCCACCTTGCCGGTGATCCCGGAAAGCGCCTCCAGGAGCTGCCCCAGGACCGCCTTTGCGTCCCCCACCACCGCCAGGTCCACCTCGCGGTTGAGGGCGATGGACGACGGGTCAATGTCAACATGTATTACCTTCTGCACGTCGGGGGTTCCCCAGAAAGGAGGCGCGCCCCAGAAGTCGAGCTCGGCGAACGTGCAGCCGATCACCAGGACCACGTCCGCCCCGGCCCCGGCGGCTATCGCCCCTCCCCCGGCGGGTACCATGCACAGCGGGTCTGCCTCCGACATCACCCCGCGCGCACCCACCGTCGGGGTCACCGGGCAGTACATGTACTCAGCCAGCTCCTTCAGCTCGCCAGAGGCCTCGCTCCATAGCACCCCACCTCCTGCGTGGATCATGGGGCGCTCCGCTTCCGCCAGCATCCCGGCCGCCCTGGCCACCAGGCCGGGGTCGCCGTGTATGCGACCGGTGTTGCGGGTCCTCTCCGGTGGCGCGATCCTGATCTCGTCCTCCTCGTGGGTCTCGAACAGGACGTCAACCGGGATGTCCAGGTGTACCGGCCCCGGCTTGCCGGAGTACGCCTCCCGCAGGGCACGGGCCACCAGGTCGGGTATGCGGTCCCACCTGTTCACCAGCGCGTTCCACTTGGTGACCGCGCTGAAGAGCGTCATCTGGTCGAGCTGCTGCTGCGAGCCCTGGAACGGGTAGGAACGGTCGGAGTGTATCTGGGGGGTTATCGCCAGCAGGGGAACGTTGTCGGCCATCGCGGTCTCCATGCCGCCTATCATGTTGGATGCCCCCGGGCCTATGGTGCCGGTACACACGGCCAGGTCGCCGGTCGTGCGCACCCAGGCGTCTGCCATGTTCGCTGCGGCGGCCTCGTGTCTGGTCATAACGAACTGGAGGCCTTCGGGCTGCCCGACCCGCACTATGGCATCTATGAAAGTCGTCATCTGCCCGCCGGGAATGCCGAACACCCTGGTCACGCCCTCGTTCAGCAGGCACTTCGCCAGAAGCTCTCCACCGGTTATGCTGGCCAACTCAATCCCCTCCTGTCTCGCTTCCGCCTCCTCTGGCAACCGCTATTCTATCACTGTGCAAAAGGGGCCTGGCCCCTTTTGCACTACTACTCCGCGGTGAGGTCGAATAGCGTCTTGAACGCGTTATTCTCGGCCTTGTTCATATTGACCTCGATGGCCTCCTTGTACTCATCCAGTGTGAACCGGTGGGTGATGAGGTCGGTGAGATCAATCTTGCCCTTCCCCACCAGGTCGATAGCGATGTCAAAGCAGTGCACCGTTTTTCCCTCGTACTCGGCGCTGCCGTGCCCCAGGTTTCCGATTATTGAAAGCCCCTTCATCCATACCGGCGCCCAGTCTACCCTCCCCGGTATCTGTATGCCGATGATGACCATCGTCGCCTCGCCGGCGGCGACCCGGAACGACTCATTGATGGTGCCGGTGGAGCCCACGCAGTCGAATATCCGGTTAAACCCGCCGGTGCAGATACGCCTCTGGAGCATCGGGTTATAGAGGTTTGCCCCGGTTATCTGGACGGTGCGTTCGTAGATGGAGTCGCTACCCGGGTCGATCAGTTCGTCGGCGCCCTTCTCCCTTGCCTTCCGGGCGTTCATGGGAATCGGCTCCACCGCGGTTATGTGGCAGTCAATCCCCAGGGCGCGAATTGACGCGATGACCCCGAGTCCGATGACCCCGCACCCTATCACCAGCACCTCGTCGCCGTCATCGGGAAGCCCGCGCAGCACCGGGTAGAGCGACGAGCAGATTGGCTCCAGCATCATCACCTGCTCGTCGGTAAAAGAATCCGGAACCTCGAAGATCTGGCTTTCGTGGGCCAGGTAATACTTGCTCCATCCCCCTCCGGTATCGGCGCAGAACCCGGTGAACATGCCCGGCTCCAGCGCGCCCTCGGCGAAGTTCTCGCAGATCGACTGGAACCCACGGGAGCACGGGCCGCACGGCGGGTCGATGCCCCGGACCACGCACCCGAGAGTCGGGTTCAGGGCAACCCTCTGTCCTTCCTTGATACCCTCTACCGCGCTTCCCACCTCCGCCACAACGCTGCAGTTCTCGTGCCCGATAGTGAACGGAAAGGAGGCGAACGGCTGGGTGGTGGGGCTGTCGTGGAGCATGACCAGCCCCAGGTCGCTCCCGCAGAACCCCGAGAGGACCGACCTGAGCTTCAGCCACTCCGGGCCCCGGAGTTCCGGCTCGGGGACATCCCTCATTGAAACGCAGGACCTGGGGCCGTAGTACTCACGGGAGCGCAACGCGCCCGCGACCTTGGTGTAGCCGTACCTGGCCAACTTGAAGTCAAACTGTACCGCTTTCACATTCCCCACCCCTTACTACTTAACACTCTTGCGTTTTGCGCCAATGGTGCCTGGCACCATTGGCGCGTTTTTGGGCTTCTAGAGCTTGAAGGCTTGCTTGATGCAGCGGGTGGAACCTTTGCGGATGGCTGTTTCTATCATGGGTATGTAATCGTCCAGCTTCCAGACATGGGTGAGCAGGTGGTCCACCTCCACCTTCCCGTTGTTGATCAGCTCGGCGGCCCACTCGTACGTCTTCTGGGTCCTGCCCTCGTACGTCTCCGTCGACGAACAGAGGGTCCCCCGTATAGTCAGTTCCTTGAGCCAGACCGGGGTCCAGTCCAGCCCTTTGGGGATTGTGACCAGGCCGACTACAACGATCTTGCCCCCGGACCTGGTCATACGGAACGAGTCGTCGAGCGTCTCGGTGTGCCCCACGCAGTCGAAGACCACGTCGGGCCCCCCGTTCAGGTACTCCCCGCCGATCATCGGCTTGAGCACCTGGGCGCCGGTGAGACCGGCGATCTCCGCGTACAGGTTATCGACCTCTTTCTGCATGATGACCTCATCGGCGCCGAAGCCCCTGGCCACCTCGGCCTGGAACGGGTAGCGGGCTATCACGATCACCCTGCAGTCGGCCAGCGCTTTAAGGGAGGCCGTGACCAGCATCCCGATTATCCCGCAGCCGTACACCAGCACCGTTTGCCCCGGCTCCGGCAGGTTGCGCATGACCGGGTGCAGCGCGCTGGCGAAGACATCTATCATTATCGCCCGCTCGTCTGTCATCTCCTCCGGCACCTTCATGAGCTGGCTCTCATGCGCCACGTAGTACTGGCTCCAGGACCCGCCCACCGGCCCGCAGTAACCGAGGTTGAGGCCGGGAGGCAGTGTGCCCTCCCGCAGGTTCAGGCACTCGGAAAAGTCCCCCCTGGCACACGGACCGCACGGCGGGTCAATGTCGCGCGCCGCGCACGGCAGCATCGGGTCGGCCACCACCCGGTCCCCAACCGCGAAACCACTTACACCGGAGCCGGCCTCCACTATCTCTCCGAAGTTCTCATGACCCACGGTATATGGCATCGTGATGTACGGCTCGCTGTAGGGGGTGTCATCCAGGAAGACCATGTTGATATCACTGCCGCAAACTCCACCGTATATGGTCCTTATCTTGACCCAGTTCTCGTTTATCAGCTCCGGCTCCGGAACGTCGTCCATAAAGATGGGAGCCAGCGGCCCCTTGTAGTAGGCCTCCTTCCTGAACCTCCCCACGCCCTTGGCGAAGGCGTAGCGAGGGATTGTCGCGTTGAATCGTATCGCCTTCATGGTCTTACTCCTCTTCCGGCGCCCTGGGCGGCTGGCACATGGGTGTATCGGGCACCTCGTTGCCCATCACCCTCTCTATGGGCCACAGGTAGCTTATCTCGCCTACCAGGTGCATGCCCCCGTCCACGAACAGGGTGTGCCCGGTGACCCAGTCGGACAGGTCGGAGGCCAGGAACACCGCCGCCTTCGCCACGTCCTCGGGGACTCCCAGGCGCCCGAACGGTATCTGGCGCATGATGCCGTCCTTAATCTCGGGGACCGAGAGCACCTCCTCCATGAGCGGTGTGTCAATGGCCCCGGGGCCGATGGCGTTCACGTTTATCCCGTAAGGGGCAAGCTCCACCGCCGCCGCCCTGGTGAGCATCATCACCCCGCCCTTGCTGGCGCAGTACGGTATCTCGCCGGCCATGGGCACGGTCTCGTTTATGGACGAAAGGTTTATTATCTTCCCGCCGCCCCTCTCCTTCATGATCTTCACGGCCTCCCGGGTGCAAAGAAACGTGCCCTTGAGGTTGACGTCGATGACCATGTCCCATTCCTCGACTATCATCTCATCGATTGCGGACATGCACCCGGTGCCGGCCGAGTTCACCAGTATGTCCAACCCCCCCAGTTCGGCAATGGCCTTCTCGAAAGCCGAAACCACCGACTCCTCGTCGGTCACGTCGATCTCGCAGGAGGCCGCCTTTCCCCCGGAGCCATTGATCGCCGCCGCCGCTTCCGCGGCCGCCTCGCTATCCAGGTCCGCTATCACCAACCTCACTCCCAGCCCGGCGAACCCGTCGGCTATGCCCCTGCCAATTCCCGAGGCGCCGCCGGTGACCATCGCCGCTTTTCCCTTGAGATTCAGCTCCATCTGCATGCCTCCCGTGTCAACCTAACTTCCGGTAGTATCGTACTTCGAGTACTCGCCCTCGAACTCGGTCGGTATGGACTGCAGGACCTGCACCCAGCGGTCGGTGGACTTGGACCCCTTGAGCAGCTTGAGGAAGCTCCCTTTGACCTTGAGCTTGCGCAGCGAGAGGGCCTTGGTCGCGTTCAGGTGCCCCCGCAGGATATCGACCCAGATACCGTAGGGGGCGGCAAGGGTGAAGGTTGTATCCCTGATGCCCAACCACGCCTCGGTCATCTCCCCGTCCTTCAACTGGTAGCCGCCGGAAACGTCCTCGGGAACCCCCTTGCCGGGCTCGGCCTTCATCACCATCGTGAACGACTCGTTCTCTCCTTTGGCGAGCTTACGGTACTGCGCATCCTCGTTAGTCCGCTTCTGGACCTCGGCAAAGTACTCCTCGGTGGCAAGCTTCATCTCAAGACCTCCATTGTTAGTATCCCGTCTCACAAATACAATGGCATTCGAACGTCGCTCCCGTCCGCTCCTGCTGCGTTCCGCTCCCTGCGACGTACTCAGGGAGCTAGCCAAACCATCGTCTACCAGGCGGTCCCACCCGGCTGTCTAAGCATATTCCCAAACCGCGGGGTCGTTCAAGGTTTGGGCGGAAGCCGGTTCCGCGACCGCAGGCGGGCTACAATCCACGGTGAACCGTGCCGGTTGACGCAAAGGAGATGCGAGTGCTATCCTCGGTATAGAGAGTTAGGTTTAACTAATATTGACGCGGGAGGACAGGGCGGGAGCGACCGGATGATGAATGGGCAAATGGGACCGCGACATGGACAAGGCAAACACTCGGCAGGTAGAAGGAACTCCGAGGTAGTCCGCCTGGGGGACCTGAAGCCGGGAACCACCGGGACGATACAACGGCTTTCCTGCAACCGAAGGCTGCGACGGCGCCTCATGAACATGGGAGTGGTCGCGGGGACCCCGTTCGAGATAGAGAGGGTCGCTCCACTGGGTGACCCGGTGGAGCTGAAGCTGAAAGACTTCCACCTTACCTTACGCAACGAGGAGGCGGGCGACATCTGGGTCGAGGTCGACGATGAGTGACAACCATCTGGTACCACTGGGGTTCATGAGCCCGGGTGAGAGCGGGATACTCAAGGAGATACGGGGCCTGAGGCACCACCTGGATAACGGCAAGCACGACACCCACATGAGGCCTACCAAGAGATATCGCCGTGGCCATATGCACCACATCGACCGCGGGCACCGGCTGGAGCACCGGCTGAATTACATGGGGCTGGTTCCCGGGGAGTCGGTCAAGATCGTGCAGAACAACGCTCCCGGGCCGGTGGTGGTCGCGGTAAAAGGCTCCCGCCTGTGCCTGGGGAGGGGAATAGCCTGCAAGCTGATGGTGCGTCCGGTAGGTGATGATCCCGACGCGGGCGGGAAATCCTCCGCCGGGGGCGGAGAGTGTGACCGGTGAACTACCCCTCCCTCACGAAAGGGGCTTCATTGCTTAGTAACAACGAACTTTTCCTGCTTCAGCGAGGTCGCTTGAGCCCTTCCCTCTCCACAGGCGTAACTTCGGTTGGTCCCCAACCTAGCGAAACTTGTTGGTGTCGGCTTAAACGTGATGAGTCTTTTCAACTTCTTTCACACCGACGGGCCGGTTGCCAATTTTACGTAACAACCTTTTTGTTACACCCCGATATTGGTCTTTCAAGGTGCCTTACCTGTGGCTATATTATACCACACCACAATGACAGCAAGACCCGCCCGTATCCTCCACCTGAAGGAAGGGGTCTTGGGCCAACAAAATGATAAACCCCGGAGCATAACCGTTGCCCTGTCGGGGAACCCCAACGCGGGCAAGACCACCCTTTTCAACAACCTGACCGGCGCCCGCCAGCACGTGGGAAACTGGCCCGGGGTGACGGTCGAGAAGAAAGAAGGCACCTGCAAGTACGGCGACTACCGCTTCGAGGTGGTCGACCTTCCCGGCACTTACAGCCTCACCGCCTACTCCCTGGAAGAGGTCATCGTCAGGGAGTACATCACCGGTGAGAAACCCGACATCGTCGTAGACATCGTTGACGCAAGCAACATCGAGCGAAACCTCTACCTGACCACTCAACTGATGGAGCTGGGCGTCCCGGTGATAATCGCCCTGAACATGATGGACGTGGCGGAGTCGAGGGGCATCGACATCAACATCGAGCTTCTCTCCGAGCTCCTGGGCCTGCCGGTGGTCCCGATCGTGGGCCTGCGAAACCGGGGCACCGACGATCTCAAGTGCGTCATTGCCGCTGTCGTCAATGGTGAGGTGAAGTTCCGGGGGGTCCACGTCAACTACGGCCAGGAGGTCGAGGAAGAGATAGATAAGCTAGAGAGCGCCATCGAGGACGAGAGGCCGGCGCTCGGCGAGTACCTGGGCAAGTACTCCACCAGGTGGCTCGCGGTCAAGCTGCTGGAGGAGGACGAGGCGATCATGGAGGTCCTCTCCGGGCACCTCGAGGCCGACTCCTCGCTATTCGAGCAGCAGGAAAAAAGCCTGGCCCACCTCTACTCTATCTTCGGCGAGGACGTGGAGACGGTCATTGTCGATTACCGCTACGGCTTCGTGGCCGGCACCGCCCGAGAGGCGGTCAAGAGGGAAATCGAGGAGCCGGTCTCAACCTCCGACCGCATTGACAACATACTCACCAACCGCATCCTGGGGTTCCCGTTCTTCGCGTTCTTCATGTGGTCGATGTTCTTTCTTACGTTCTACCTGGGCAAGATACCTATGGACTGGATCGAGCGGTTTTTCGGTGGGCTGGGCAACTTCGCGGCCACCAACCTGACCTCTCCGGTGTGGCTGCAGTCGCTCCTTGTCGACGGGGTGATCGGTGGGGTCGGCGCGGTCCTGGTTTTCCTGCCCCAGATATTCATCATGTTCCTGTGCATCTCTTTACTGGAGGACACCGGGTACATGGCCCGGGCGGCGTTCATCATGGACCGGGTGATGCACTGGCTGGGCCTCCACGGCAAGTCGTTCATCCCCATGATCATGGGGTTCGGCTGCAACGTGCCGGCGGTGATGGCCACCCGCACGCTGGAGTCGGAGAAGGACAGGAACATCACCATCCTGATCAACCCGCTCATGTCCTGCACCGCGCGCCTTCCGGTCTATGCCCTGTTCACCGCCGCGTTCTTCACCGCCCACCAGGGCACGGTGACGTTCTCCCTGTACCTGCTGGGAATAATCCTGGCGGTCATAATGGCCAAGCTGTTTCGCCGGTTCCTGTTCCCCGGAGAGGCGGAGCCGTTCGTCATGGAGCTGCCCCCCTACCGGTGGCCCACCCTCAAGGGCACGTTCATCCACATGTGGGAGAGGGGCTCCCTTTTCCTGCGCAAAGCGGGGACGATAATACTGGCCGGCTCGGTGGTGGTCTGGATGCTCTCTTACTTCCCCAGCGGGGTCGAGTACGGCAGCAGTGCCAGCCTGGTGGGAAAGCTCGGCCGCCTCCTGGAGCCCCTGGTCAGGCCGCTGGGCTTCGACTGGAGGGCCGCGGTAGCGCTGCTGTTCGGCATCGTGGCCAAGGAGATCGTGGTCAGCACCTTCGGGACCATACTGGGGGTCGGCGAGGACCAGGAGGCAATATCGGGACGGCTCCAGGGGGTATTCACACCACTTACCGCCTACGCTTTCATGGCGTTTACGCTTATCTACATTCCGTGCCTGGCGACGGTCGCGGTGATCAAGAAGGAGACCGGTTCCTGGAGGTTGGCCGCCTTCTCGGTCCTCTATACACTGACGCTGGCATGGATAGTCGCGTTCCTCATCTACAGGATCGGGCTGCTCTGCGGGCTTGGGGGGTGATTGCGGTGCTTAACGAGATCCTCGAGCAGATAGAGAGCAGCGACGGCCCGCTGACCGTCAGGGAGCTCGCCCGCAGGCTGGACGTGGAGGAGAGCGCGCTCACCGGGATGCTCGAGTTCCTCCAGAGAAAAGGTCGTCTCCAGATGTACCGGCCCGGTGAGAACCAGGGGTGCGTGTCGACATCTTGCGCCGGCTGCGTTTTCGCGGGCAACTGTCAACAGGACGACGAGGATCCATCAACAGGGTCGTGACCCCGGATCCCCAAATATCCTCTATGGTACCCCGCTCCATAAATACGCTGGCATTCGAGCGTCGCTGCATCCACTTCGGCTGCGTTCCGCTCCCTCGACGTACTCCAAGAGTACGACTCGGTCGCGCGCCTTGCCGGAGCGGCGCTTCGACGCTCTCGGTGCTTAACCGTATCTATGAAACGAGGTACTAAGGTAGTAGAAGTCGCAGGCCTCGCCGTAGCGCTCGCACCGCGTACATATCAGGTACTTGCAGACGGTGAACCATGTCACAAGCGCGGTCATCCAGACAGGAAGCCACCGGGGGTGCCTGCGGGCCACCACGTAACCCCCGCAGGCCACGTACGCAACCGCCGAGCCGATGAGGAACGCCATCTCCCCCGGGTTCGGCTCCGGCCACTCCGGTGGCCCCCCGCATTCAACGCACACGCTGTTGTCGGTCGTCTCCAACTTATTACCTCGCGCCTTACTTCGCGGGCTTCTTCGCCGCCGGCTTCTTCTTCGCGGGCTTCTTCGCCGGTTTTTTCCTTGCGGGCTTTTTCGGCTCGGGGAGGAACCCCTTGGTTAGTATGGTTCGCTGCAGCAGGGGTATCGAGAAGTTGTCCGGCCCGTAAAGGATGCCCTCTATCCTCGGCATGTACAGGTACATCAGCGCCCTGTTGCCAAGGACCACCTCGGCAAGTTCCCGGCCTATCGAGTTGGCCATGTTGAACGCCCACGATACGTTGTTGGGCAGCCACTTGATGGTCCCATCGAGCACGTTCAGCTTGAACTCGGCCCTCTGCGGCTGGCGGTTCTGGTACAGGTTGCACATGAACTTCATCTCGCCGATGCTCCGGACCGGCACCTTGTCCCCGGAAATGCTCATTATCCTCTCTCCCTCTCGCGAGAGGTCGCAGGTTACCCTGCCGGCGCTATCGCTGAACTCGATATCGGCGATAAACTTGGGGTAGTTGTAAAAGTCACGGCCGCCGCGCAGGGCGATCTCGGTCGTCACCGGCAGGTGGTAAACGCAAACTTCGTAGATCCGGTCGAGGTACTGCCGCAGGAGGTTGTACCCCGGCACCGGGGCATAATACGGCGAGTTCAGTATTATCCCTATCGAGAACTCGTTGTAAGGCCCGATGTCGGTGTCTTGATACTCGAACGCGGTAATGGCTATCGCGCCGACCCCGGGAACGGCCTGGGCGGGAACGAAGCGGGAGTCCGGCAGCATCCTCCTGAGCTTCATCACGTTGGCGGGAAGAATCACCGTGAAAGTACGGGCTTCCCGGTAAAAAATCGGAAAACGGGCGGTACCCCCGTCAACCTTCAGCTCTACCTGTTCGATACCGGCGAAGAAATCCTGCTGCAACTCAACCACCTCCGGTAACTCGGTCGCCTGGCGACTGCGCACTCGTCTTAGTACCTCTTAGGATAGTATAACATTGACGGTTTATCAGGTCCGAGGCAACGTGCGTCTTACGGGAGGTTGCTCTGAAAACGGTCCTCGCGGTTACCTGCGCGGTTGCGGCTTCGCTTGGCATCAACTACGCGGTGTACCTGCAGAAAAAAGCGGTAGAGGAACTGCCCAGCGTGAAGCTGAAGATCTCCTGGACGGTCTTCAAGGCGTTTGCCACCAACAAGCCGTGGTTGATCGCCATCGGCATCTCCCTGGTCGGGGGCGCTTTCTACTCTATAGCGATCCTCCTTGCACCCATCTCGGTGGTGCAGCCGATCGTTGCCTCGGGGATTGCCCTGCTGGCGTACCTTGCGATGAAGAACCTGGGTGAGAGGCCCGGGAAGGCCGACCTTTACGCCATCGGCGTGACCGTCCTAGGGGTGATACTCATCGGGGTCAGCCTGGCCGAGGGGATACCCCCCGAGGCCGAGCACGACCCTGTGGTGCTCTGGATATTCGCCGGCGTCGTGGCCCTGGTGGCGATCATCGTCCCGTTTCTCATGCGCGGTGGGGGCAACAGGCAGGCCGCCGGGCTGGGTATCTCGGTCGGGCTTCTCTTCGGCATCGCCGCCATCTTTGCCCGCCTCCTGCTGCTGGACTGGTCCAACCAGTTCTCCGCCAGGGGGGTATCGGTTCTGTTTGTGAGCATCTTTCTAATCGGATGGGCGCTGACCTTGATACCCGCTTTCATCATGCTCCAGGCCGCGCTCCAGCGGGGAATGGCGGTGGTGGTGGTCCCAATCGTCGCCGGCCTCTCCCAGCTCATCCCGATACTGGGAGGCATGATCGCCCTCAACGAGCCGTTCCCGGAAAGCGGCGTACTGACCGCGGTCAGGATTCTGGCTTTCGCGCTGATACTGGGTGCGACCGTTGTTCTCGCAAGAACCGCTGAGGAGTCGTCGCCCGCCACAGCTTGATTATTGCGTTTGGGGCCAGGCCCCATTGTTGCGTTTTTTCGCGTGCACGTTTGGGGCCAGGCCCCATTGTTGCGTTTATTGCGTTGAACAGGTGTTCAGACCGTTCGAAAAATGTTGACATCTATGACATCAACAAGACCCACGGCTATCCCGTTGCCGGGACCCGTAGCCCAGCCGTCCCTTACCCGAACTGCTTGGAAAGAATACCGTGTAATCCTTATAGGCATACGGTTTTGAACG
>JAHIMR010000103.1 GCA_018896525.1 Actinomycetota bacterium | reverse complement strand
GTCTCCTGGCTTCACCCCCAACTGGTCGCATATACTTCTTGGAATCGTCACCTGGCGCTTGGGACGGAGTACAACGTCAGCCCGTTCAGACGACATGCTTCTACCTCCTATGTAGGACATACTACATCCGACATCCTATGTTCTATACTACTATTGTGAATCACTACTTTCAATGATTCCGCGGATTGAAAAAGCACAGAGAACAGGCGAGTCGCCTCTCCCGCTCCGTTACCCCAAACGTGAAGAGCAGGTGTTCATCGTTTACGGAACGATGGGGACCCCGGTCACCTGCGGCTTGGTTTTCTGTTTGCCTGAAGTGGTGACACGTTGGCGATGTGTGCAGTTTGAACGAGCCGGGTTTCCCGCTCCAAACCACTGCGTGGCCGGTATGCCCGCCGACCAGAAGGATACTTATTAGAGCTGGCCCTTCTCGAGCCTCCAGAAGTCAGATGGCCTGATGATTCGTGTGCCCTTGAACTCCTCGTGAACAAGCAGGTCTTCGTCACCGGTCATCAAACAGTCGGCTTGCGCCGCTTCAGCGCAGGCGAGAACAAGGTCGTCCGATGGGTCACGGCAGACGGACTCTTCGATCGGAGTTGTCTCAACGGACCCGAGATGGTTATCCAGGTAGCTCAAGACTTCCTCGACCCTTGTGGAGGGAAACGAGAACTTCTCGGAGAGAACAGATTCCGCCTCGTTGCGGATGTGCGGGGAGATGAAGTTCTGATGAGACGAAAGGCAGTGCTCAAATACCTCGAACGATGCCCCACGAGTGATGAAGGCGGAAACGATGACGTTTGTATCGAATACGACCCTCAAGACACTTCCCTGAAAACGTCCTCATCGGTAAACACGCCCCTGGCCTCGGCGAGGGGAACCATATTCCGGCGAATGCGCTCGAGGTCTTTCCTGGTGAAGTACTCCTTCAGTGCCTCTCTTACTATGTCGCTCCGGTTCATCTGGTCTCCCTTGACCGTTTGGTCCAGCCTCTCTTTGAGCCAGGTGGGGAGGCTTATTGACACTGATTCTCTCATAATGCTCCTTCTCTATTGGACTGTTGTATTACAATCTGGCACAACTATTGTATTACAATCTGGCACAATTATCAAGACTCTCGAATATGAAAAAGTACGGAGAACAAGCGAGACGCTTTTCCCGCTCCAGAAGCTCGCAGAGGAAGAAAGCACCTCACAGGTGCTAAATTCACAGTTTGCGCTAGAATGGGGGAGTAATGGAAACCTCGAGAAAACTCAGGCGAGCCGCATACGTCCTCGGGATAGTGGTACTCATCCTGCTGGTCGCTTACGGGTCGCTGGCGTGGTGTATCTACTCCTCCTCGGGGAGTTTTCCCACCGCGGGGGCGGAGTACCCCGCCCCGCGGATAGGCGAGCTCATCTGGCCCACCGCGGGTTACCCGGCCATGGTGATGCCGGGGGGCCTCATGGAGATAGAGGTGGACCTGCGCGACGTCGCCGGCGAGGGAGTGCAGGCGGAGGACGTATCCGGTTGGAGGGCGGTGATGAAGCCGTCCCGCAAGGAGCTCACCGGGCTTGCCTACACACTGACCCCGACAGGGGCACGAAGGGCGGCCTCGGACCGGTGGCCCGAGGGAACGCGCTTCGGGAAGCCGGACGTGGTGTGGCACGCGAGCTTCCGCGTGCCTGCGGAGGTGGTGCCGGAACTGTACGACCTCCACCTGGAGGTGGAGGCATCGGGGCGGCTGGTTTCCGACAGCCAGCCCCACGCGGTGTCGGTGACCGCCGCCGACGACGACAGTTTCACGTTTGTATCGCTCGCCGACATCCACGTACACCGCAGGGACATCTCGGGCTGGATGCAGCAGCAGACCGACAAGGGGATCTCCCCCGAGGGCAGGCCGGTCTACTTAGAGAACGCCATCGAACAGGTGAACCTCATCCGGCCGGACTTCGTGGTGCTCCTCGGGGACTTCGTGCGTGCCCAGCACGAGCCCGGCGACTACCAGGTGGAGTTCGAGGAGTTCTACCGGGCGCTGGAGGGGTTCGAGGTGCCGGTGTTCGCGGTGCCGGGAAACCACGACGTTTACGTGAACGAGGTGGATGGGGCCAGGGTGTGGGAAGAGAACCTGGGGCCCCTCTACTACTCGTTCGACGTGGGCGGCTGCCACTTTACATGTGTTGACACCTGCCAGTGGCCGGCGGGGGACCGCACCGTGATGAGGAAGCTGGGGACGTTCGTGTACCCCGGGAAGTGGCAGGGACAGGTGCTGGACGCGGGGGACGAGGGCGACCCATCGACGTACGGGGGGCAACTGGCGTGGATGCGTGAGGACCTGGCCGCGAACCGGGATTCGCCCCTCAAGTTCGTACTGCTCCACCACTGTCCCTTCACCCCCGACGGGGAGGGCATATCCTACGACAATGACAGGTTCGCCGGCGTCTTCAGCCTGGGCGGCAACGGAAGGGGCAGGGACGCGCTCAAGGAACTGGCCTCGGCGTACGACGTGAACATGGTGCTCAGCGGTCACCTGCACCACGACAACGTGGGGACCGCCCCCTGGGCCGAAGGCGGGGGCGAAACCGTCTACGCCAACCAGACCTGCGTCTATTACGACGAGGGAGGGACCCAGGAGAAGTACCCCGGCTACCGGCTCTTCAAGGTCACGGATGGCGTCGTGGAAAGTTTCACCTATACCGACGGCGTGCACTCGATACCGTTCTACGACGGCTCTGTCCTGGATGGAGAGACAGACCTCGACCGCCTCGACCGCCCGGCGCTGTCGGCGAGGCTTGTCGAGGGGGCGGAAACGGCAGCGCTCCAGTGGGAGGTCGAGAGCTACCTGGCAATCCCGATGGAGGTGAAGGGCCTCATCGCCGTGATGCCCGTCGCCGGAGGAGAGCGTTACGACGTCAGGGGCGGTGAGATATACCAGGAGGTGCTGGTGCCGGGAAACCCGGGCCGGGTGGCTCTCTATGTGAAGACCGAAGTGGAGAAAGGGAAGCCCGGCAGCAATGCCACGACGCCCGGTACCCCCGCCCGAAAGGACGTCACCGTCGTCCTCTCCGGGGAGGGCACGGGGGAGAGCGTAACGTACGGCCCCGTCATCTACCTCCCGTACATACTGTCCAGCAACGGGAAGAAGGTCTTGTCAAGGGCGGAGTAGGCCGCGGCGTTCAGGTGGGAGTCGCCCACGTCGTACTCCGGCTTGAGGTAGCCGTCCGGACCCGCCAGGACCCCGTAGAAGTCGTAAACCCAGACACTGTCTTCAGACGACTTTTCCAACAGGTAGCTGTTGTACCCCTGGTACTCGGAAACAACACCGGAGGGCGCGTCCGCCTTCCTCACTGGCAGCGCGTTGCCCAGGATGAGGCGAAGGCCGTTCTCGCGAACGATGCCGATGACCTCGTCTATGATTCCCTCCAGCTCGGAGAGGTTGTCCCCGTAGAAGTCGACGAAGCAGAACTTGAAGAAGGTGACCGAGCCCTCCGGAAGCCCCTCCACGTTCTCCCGGAAGCTGCCCGCTATTTGCGAGAGGTCGTCGCTTAGCTCCTTGTAGTCGAGGTGGTAACCATCTTTCTCCACGGGGCCTTCCCAGTCGTACCCCCAGGACTCCATCCAGCCCTCCATCACCGAGCGCCCGTTCATGGTGACGGTAGGCGCGGAGCTGGCGGTATCCGATGGCTCGCCCTCCTCGTCAGGAACATCCTGGATGGTGATCTTCTCCGGCCCCTCGTCCCCGTCGCCACCACAGCCGGCGGCAAGGCCGACGCTCAGCGCCAGCAGGAAAGCCAGCAGGCCGACACAATACTTCTTCGACATACATGACCCCCCGTCTCTATAATCGTTCAACTTTACAATCCGGCGGCACCAGTATCTTAACATCCGGGTGCGGACCCCTTTCCAGGCTTAGTCCTTCATCTTGAAGAAGAACCACTCCTTGCCTTTCTTGTCGAAGTTGTAGAGAACGTAACCGCCGTTCAGCCGCTTCCCCTCGAGACGGAACTTGATGGCGCCGCGGTCTATGGCCTGGGCGACATTCCTATCGGGCTCGCCCTCGAGGATAGGGGCGTAGGTGCCGTTGTCCCATATCTCGACAGTGCCCGCTCCGTACTGCCCTTCGGGGATCACGCCTTCGAAGTTGACGTAGCCCAGGGGATGGTCCTCGGTCCTGATGGCGAGGCGCTTGATCCCGGGGGAAGAAGGCGGCTCCTTGGTGACCGCCCAGCTCTTGAGCACTCCCTCGTCCTCGAGGCGGAAGTCGTAATGCAACCGGGTCGCGTCGTGCTTCTGGATGACGAACCGGCGACCGTCACCGGAATCGGCCTCGGGCCCCGGCTCGGGGGTCTCGGCAAACTCTCTTTTCTCCCGGTACTCCTCCAGCGGCATCTCGAACACCTCCGTATCACCGGTTTCCCCACCACCACCGCGACCGGTCACTAGTGCCTCGTTCCATGAATACGGTTCAGCACCGAGAGCGTCGAAGCGCCGCTCCGGCAAGGCGCGCGACCTAGACGTACTTCCGTAGTACTTCTAGGGAGCGGAACGCAGCCGGTGTGGATGCAGCGGCGTTCGAATGCCAGCGTATTTATGGAGCGAGGTATTACACCGTGATGATCTCGCCTATGATGTCGTGCCGCCCTACCGAAACCCGCACATCGGCCCCGCCACTGCCCAGGGCTTTCCTGGCGGTCTTCACGGAGAGGGATGGCTTGTTGTTGATCCTGCTGATATGCGCCAGCACAAGGTACTGAAGCCCCTCGTGGAAGACGTCCTCTATCAGCGCACCGGCATCGTCGTTGGACAGGTGGCCGTGCGGGCCGCTGACCCTTTCCTTCAAGAAGGGGGGGTAGGGGCCGTCCATCAGCATCGACTCGTCGTGGTTGAACTCCAGGACCAGCGCGTCGCAGTTGCTCAGGCCTTCTCGCACCTCGAGAGTTACGCTGCCCAGGTCGGTGGCAACACCGACGTTGACGCGGCCGTCCGAGACATTGAACCCCACCGTTTCAGCGGCGTCGTGGGGCACCGGGAATGGACGCAGGAGCAGATTGCCCACCTCGAAGGGGGTACCGGTGGTGAAGCGCTCGAGGGTGTCGGAGCACTGCGCCCGGAGGGTTGACGCCCGGGCGGTGGCGTCGTTGGTGAAGATCGGGACCCGGTGGCGCCTGGAGAGCGGCCCAATGCCACGCACGTGGTCGATGTGCTCGTGGGTAATAACAACCGCGTCGAGCGACCGGGGTTCCTCGTCGATGAGGGACAACCTCCGGGACAGCTCTTTCAGGGAGAGGCCCGCGTCGACGAGTATCGTCGTGGACCCCGAACGGACAAAGGCCGCGTTTCCGTCGGACCCACTGGACAGCATGCAGACCTCGATAGGCACCTCCCTCTCTCCCGGCGTCGCCCCGGCCCCGTTCAACAATCGAAAACTTCCAATTCCATGATGTTCAAAGCCATGCCGAATTGGGGTCAGTCAGCCGTTCCTCAGATCCAGCTTCAGGTCAACCTTTGGTAAACTTTTTTTTCCGAACTGAAGTGTGAAGATTTGATCTTTGTTATCGACCGGGATAAATAGTTGCCCCTCTGCTTGGGTTGCGGGCGTATAATCTGTCTCCATGTCATAATCATCAACCGCGAATTCTTCTCCTTTTTTGTCTATCAGCCACGTTTCCTCGCTCCAGAAAATATAAACCTGCTCCCCGGATTGATTCTTAGCCTCAATATTTATTGTCAGTAAAACTCTGTCATCCGCTCCTGGCTCTATCTCCACTGAGACTATCTTGAGCTCAATTCCCTGATATTGAACGGTCTTGTCAACAGGAACCACAGAAGACGAAGAGGTGCTTTTTTCTTTGTCGGAGGGCGTGGTTCTGTCTTCCGTCGAGTCTTCCTCGTCCATGGGATATTGCGTCCCGTCCTCTTCATAGCCCTCCTCCGCCTGGAACACCAGTGATCCCAGCGTGGCCCCGCTTATTGTGAACGAGACGTCCTTGGCCGTGGCGAAGCGCTCCCCTGAATTGGCGTCCACGGGCACCTTGAAGCTCACTGCCTGCTCGGACCCGTCGCTTACGACATTGACCGAAACACAGACGGATCCCTCCCGCTTGGAGTTGTTGTCGTACGTACCGGTGAGGGCCAGTGTGTTTCCTTCCTGGGTAATGACCACATCGCGAAACTCGATGTCTATGCCCTTGACGGTGCCGTCACCGAGCTTGAAGCTGGAGGTACCGTCACCGGTCAGGAGTATAGCCGCGGCGACGCACCCACCGATGACCAGCAGGACACCGATTATTATCAAAATGATATAGACAGGACGCAACCCGGGCCGGGGCTGAGTGGCATACTGCTGCATGGGGTACTGCTGCTGCATAGGGTAAGGGGCGTATGGTACAGGAGGGTAGGGGACCGGGAAGCAGGGCTGCATCGCGTACGGCCCGCCGGGATACATAGGCATGAACGACGGGAGGTAGCCGTACGGCGAGTACGGCATGGGGTAAGCGGCAGGGAACGGGTACTGCTGCTCCGCGTATCCGCAGGGGGCTGGATATGGCGCCCCGGGCGCGTACTGCTGACCCATATCTGGAGGCTGCGGCGTGGTTGGAGGGCGACCACCCGCTGGTGGCGTCGTTCCCGGCCCCGGCGGCGGTACGGGCCCGGGCGGCGATGTCGCCTCGGGGGGGGTCCGAGGGGGGGTCCGGGGCCTCGGTGGCGGCGTGCCGGCCCCTTCTCGAGACGGCGCGGCTGGAGGAGGCTTCGCCTGACTGCCGGGCGCTTTCACCTCAGGCCGTGGCGCGGCTGGCGGCGGAGGAGGCTTCGCCTGACTGCCGGGACTGCCGGGTGTCTTAACTTCAGGCCGTGGCGTTGCTGGAGCGGCGGCGGGTGGCATCTTACCCGTTGCGCCCGCCGGCTTCTCTGAAGGAGGGCCGGCCGGCCGGCCGGGGACCGCGGCGGTGGGAGCCGAAGGCTTGTGTCCAGAGACGGGGTTCGGGACGACTCCGGGTGCGCCGGCGGCAGGTTTCGAGGCGGTATTGGGACCGGAAAGCGGCGCGCCGCATTTCCCGCAGAAATCGAGGCCATCCACGTTTGCCAACCCACAGTTCGGGCACGAAACCACCATCAGGTATCTCCTTCGGAATTATCCTGTAGAGTTATTATAGGATAAAGTGAGACTAACGGTGAGCTTTCCTGTGGTCCGGGCAGGGCTTGAGACGGCATGGGATCGGTTAATCGGTGTATCAGGCGAGAGGGCGCGGAGACCGGAGGGGGAGAAGCGCATGAAACCGGGAGACAACGGGACGGGTGACGCCGAGCTCCAGTGGGACCGGGGCTGTGCGGCATTGAACCAGGCCATGATGGGGATACCGGTGGCAATCGGTGCCTACGCCATCGCCAAACACAGGCCGCGCAAGCTCCTTTACTTCATCCCCGGTGTCGCTGCCTTGCTGACGGTGTGGAGGCGATTCGTGTGCGCCAGGTGCCGGTACTACGGCCTTGAGTGCTCGACGTTTCTGGGCGTCTTCACCTCGCTGATGTGGCCGCGTGATGAGAGCAGGCCGCTGGACAGGAAAACCATGGTGGCGGACTTCGCTTTAATGGGGCTGCTTTCGCTGGTGCCGCTACCGCAGGTGTTTAAGGACTTCAAGCTAACGCTCCTGTACGTCACGTCGGTGATATCGGCGGTATTATCCATACTCTTCAACTCCTGCTGGCGGTGCGGCAACTGGTTCTGCCCCATGAAGGAAATAAGCAGGAAGATCAGCGTCCAGTCGTCGGCATAAACGCCACCAGGTGGGGTCAGCGCCTTTGAGCGAAGCCAACAGATGGGGTCAGTGCATTAGATCGATGGCTGACAATAAACGTTATGGCGAGAATGCCTGACCCCCCACGTCACACAATCGGCGGTCACACAAGGAACGCCATCCCCGGGATGTTGCCGTTGCAACCCTCACCCAAACGGCGTCGGTTATGCAACAGCCCGCGGCGAGAATGACGCACTGGTGACAGGCACCAATGCGTCATTATGCAACATCCCAAGGGCGTGACCCCTCCCCTGACACACAAGCGACGGTTACACAAGATACGCCATCCCCCGGCTGTTGCCGGGAAACGCGCCAATAGTGCCAGGCACCATTGGCGCGTTTCTTTGCCGGCAAGATGCCGACTCTACAGGGGAGGCGTTATGCAACAACCAGGGGCGTGCCCTCGGGGCTAGGTTGTCTCCACCTCGGCACTGGCGGCACCATCATCCTTCACGGATTCGAGGTGGCCTGACAGGCGGCAGAGGAGGGCGGGCAACAGCGTCAGCGAGGCGACCAGGCACCAGCCGATGGCAAACGCGGTAACCCCCCCGAAGCGTCTCAACGGAACGATATCGGAGAGCATGATTATCAGGAACGCGGAAGCGGTCGCCATCGCGGCCACAATGTTGGCCCTGCCAAGGTTCATCATGGTTACCTTGACCGACTCCAGCGGCAGCCGTTCGCCCAACTCCCTCTCCTGGATGTAACGGTGAGTGAAAAGGATGCCGAAGTTGATGCCTATGCCTATGACCAGCGCGGAGACCAGGGACGTTACGATATCCAGGGGCCAGCTCATCAACGACAGGAACCCTATCTCAGCGGAGACGCCGGCAAGGGCGACGGAGAGGGTGATCAATCCGTAAGGGAACGACCGGAAGATTATCACCAGTATAAGCGCGCAGAGCCCGAGGGACAGTATCGAGGACCAGGTTTCGGTGGAGAGTATGCCCTCGGTCATGTCTTCGGTAAGGGGGGTAATTCCGCCCAGCCGGTACTTCAAACCTGCCTCTCTTTCAAGGGACTCGTCGCAGTTGTCCCGGAGTATGCGCATCTTCTGTTCGACCGCCTCGGGGGAATCGGCCCCCCTGGCGTTCAGGGAGATGAGGGCCGACTTGCGGTCGGCGCTGATGAGCCCGCCGACGATGAAGCCCCCGTTCTCCTCGGCGGCTGAGATCGCCTGTTCGGCTTCCTCCCTGGTGGTGGGAAGCTTTCCGCCGTTGGCCGAGGCGAGGGCGTCGGGCAGCCCCATGATGCCGTCCCTCGCATAAAGTTCTTTCCCCTCGTACATATTCTCGGCGTCGTCCGGCACCGCGTCCTCGAATGCCATCATCGCCGCCAGTGACTCGGGGGACAGAACGTCTCCCTCGACCATGACCACGTCCTGCTGCCGCCCCCCGAACTCCTCCTCTATCTCGTAATCGGCGGTCATCCCGGGGAGTTCCCGGGGGACAAGCTCGCGGAGGTCCGAGTCGGTGGTGAGCGCGTTAATCTGTGAGAACCCGGCGAAGATGAGGATGGCGAAGACAATGACGACCAGCGTGGAATGGCGGATCGACAGGGCGCTGAAAGATTCCAGCACGCGGTCGATGGCGCGGGTGAAGAGACCCTTCTTCTTATGCCTGGAGAGCCCGTCGAAGTGGGTCTTTCGCTTCGCCCTCTCCTCGGCCGGGGCTTTCTCGTAGACGCGGTCCCTCACCACCATGATGGAGGGAAGGAGGGCGACCGAGAGCACGAACACGAAGATGGTACCCACCGCGCACGTAAGGCCGAACTCCCTCAAGGGAGGCAGTATGCCGAACTGGAACACCAGGAAGCCGAAGATGTTGGTCACAGCCGCCAGGAACAGGGCCACCCCCACGGTCGTGAGCGCCTTGCCTACGGACCTCACCGAGCGGAAGTGGTGCTCCATCTCCTCGTAGTAGCGGGCGATGAACGGGACCACGAACGTGAGGGCGGTGCCCATAAGGATGGGCATTATCGCGATGGAAACAAGGGAGTAAGGTATCCCTATCCAACCGGCGAAGCCGAACGTCCACAGGAGGCCTATCATCATGACCCCGATGGGCAGGACGGTGTCGGAGAACCTCCTGAACGCGAGGAAGAGCGTGCCTATCACCACCGCTATCGCCACGCCGAAGAGCAGTATCGTCTTGTTCTTTATGTGCCGATCGAAGTCCCTGGCAAGGGTGGCGTCGCCGGCAACGTTGATACTCACGCCCGGCAGATCGGAGAGCTCTTCATCAAAAAGGTCGTCCAGGTCGTTGGCGAGCTTTACCTGCTCCGCCTCGGCAAGCTCCGCCCCGAACTTGATTATCACCAGCGCCGATTTCCTGTCGGGGGAGATAAACCTGCCGACCATCTCCTTCTCCACCAGCGGGTTCGAGAGGTAATCCTCCTCCACCAGTTGCTGGAAGCCCTTCCCGATGAACATCTTCACCTGGCTGTCAGTTATAGAGCTCAAGGGGACGTCGTATCCGAGCGCCTTCATCTCCCTTTGCATATTGGCGACAAACGGGGAAAGGTAATCCTGGATGAACGGCACCTTCTCGCCTTCAGCCCCGACGACGGTCTGTATCTGTCCGTCGTTGAACCTGTCGTCCGATTGAACCGAGTCGCCCAGGCCTATCAGGAACTCGACCATTACCGGGTCGGTTACCGAGTCGGCCCTCACCAGAACGTGCTCGTACGATATCCCGCCGAAGTTGTTGTGTAGCGCGTCCAGCGCCTTGACGCTGGGGAAGTCTTCGGGAAGCAGGCTCATGTAGGCGACCTCGCCCTCGAGGAAAAACATGCCGAGCCCCAGGGCGGCGGTGATAATGAGACAAACAATAATGATCGCCCATGGATGCTCCTTTACCGTCTTCGCTATCTTCTCGAACACACTCATCCGGCAACCCTCCCGCTCTTCGATTTCCCGGGTTCCGCTGCCGCCCGGTCCCGCCTTCCGGACGGTGGGTGGAGAGTATCATATAGTCGGGCGCCCCTCATCGCAATAGACCTAGTGCCTCGTTCCATAGATACGGTTAAGCACCGAGAGCGTCGAAGCGCCGCTCCGGCAAGGCGCGTGACCGAGACGTACTCCCGCAGTACGTCGAGGGAGCGGAACGCGGCCGGGGTGGATGCGGCGGCGTTCGAATGCCAGCGTATTTGTGGAACGGGGCACTTGACCACGGAGGCGTGGCCGCCGCGGGCTTCAACTTGCCTCTTTGCAGAGGGACATTCGCGGTGTAGAATGTAAACCTGCTGATTGGAAAGATGGAAGTCCGGCTAGAGGAAGGGGGGGTTGGCATGCCCAGATACATCATGCTAAGCAGCCTTACGGACGAGGGTGCGCAGACCATCAGGAAGAATCCCGAGAGGATAAAGGAGGTCAACAAGGACGTCGAGGCGCTCGGGGGAAAGGTAATAGATCAGTACGCGGTGCTCGGGGAGTTTGACTTCATCAACATCCTCGAGGCCCCGGACATGGAGACCATCGCCCGCATATCCGTCGAGCTCGGGTCGCGGGGGTCGGTGCACATCCACACCCTGGCGGCTATCACGGTTGACGAGTTCATCGCAAGATTGAAGTAGCTAAGTGCCCCGTTCCATGGATACGGTTGCGCACCGAGAGCGTGGCGCCGCTCCGGCAAGGCGCGCGACCGAGTCGTACTCTTGGAGTACGTCGAGGGAGCGGAACGCAGCAGGAGCGGACGGGAGCGGCGTTCGAATGCCAGCGTATTTATGGAGCGGGGTGCTAAAGCGAGCGAAGTTACAAAGCCCCGGCGAAATCCCGCCGGGGCTTTTCTCAACCCGGCCAGTGTTCCGTCTCATAAGTACGGTGACGCACCGAGAGCGTCGGTGCGCCGCTCCGGCAAGGCGCGCGACCGAGTCGTACTCTTGGAGTACGTCGAGGGAGCGGAACGCAGCAGGAGCGGACGGGAGCGGCGTTCGAATGCCATTGTATTTGTGAGACGGGACACTATATGCGGTTGATAGTCCACGTGTCGGGGCTTGGCACGTTCGGACCTGGAAGAGAGTACGGAGCGCGAACGAGCATGGAGTATCCAAACACCAGGCGCCGGGTGGCGCTTATCGCGGTGGCGGCTGTTATCCTGTTGCTGTCCATGGCAGGGGTGTCCTGTGGTGTCCCGGAGCAGTCCTGGGCGCTTCAGTATCAGACGGGGCCGAACTCGTTGACCGCGGTCAGCGCCCTGGACCCCTCGCACGTATGGGCGGTGGGGAACGGTACGGTTTACTTCTTTGGAGGCAACGGTTGGAGCAAACAGTACGAGGACCCGGAGAAAGGCCCCCGGGATATCTGCGCGGTTGACCCCTGTCACGCCTGGGCGTCCGGGGGCAACGGCAAGGGGGAGATACTCTTCCACGATGGCTCCACGTGGGTGAGGCAGTTCGAGACCGGGGACGGCACGATAAACCCCATTGCCGCCGCTGACGCGGTCAACGTCTGGGCGGTCGGGGCCAACGATGACGGCGCCAATATCTATCACTTCGACGGCTCGGCCTGGACGATACAGCACTCCGCCCCAATGCACGTACAGGACATCTCCGCCGCCGACGCGGTCAACGTCTGGGCGGTCGGGGAGGATGACGCGGGACGTAGCAACATCTACCATTTCGATGGGTCATCCTGGTCGTCTGAGCACCTGGCCGCGGCCGGGGAGTACCTCATCGGAGTATGCGCCCTGGATCCCACGCACGTCTGGGCGGTGGGGTACATCGAGGGATGGGGAGCCGAGGGAGACCCGGTGGGCGTGATCTACTTCTTCGACGGGGAGCGGTGGATCGTGCAGCACAGAGGCGGAGAGGAACTGCACCGGGTGGCGGCCGCCGACCCCACGAACGTCTGGGCGGTGGGAGGCGTGGGCGTCGATGGCCCGATCTGCTTCTTCGACGGCAAGTTGTGGGAAAAGGAGTACGAGGGAATAGAACCGTTCTTTGACGTCTCCGCCGCTGACCCCACGAACGTCTGGGCGGTGGGCGGGCTGGGGGGAATCTACTTCTCCGGGGGCCACCGGGAGGACCTGGAGTAATCCGGCCGGGCCGCGCTCCTCGCGCCGGAGGGCCGCCTTGAGCGACGCTTTGGAGTCCTTGAATATAGGGCTTTACTCTGGAAGAATTAGCTGGTGCCCCGTTCCATAGATACGGTTAAGCACCGAGAGCGTGGCGCCGCTCAGGCAAGGCGCGTGACCGAGACGTACTTCCGTAGTACTTCGAGGGAGCGGAACGCTCACCGGAGTGGACGGGAGCGGCGTTCGGATGCCAGCGTATTCATGGAGCGAGGTACTATAGGTTACCCAACGTAAGAACGCGCATGTGAATAGGTGGAACCAGTGAGGGACAGGGAGAGCGACAAAGAAAAGAAAGACACCTCCCGGGAGGAAGGCGCTGGCCCGGATACCGGGCCGGACGTTCCGGCAAGGGAGGACCCGGCGCCGCCCGGTGACGTGTTCATCGATGACGGGCTTCAGAAGCTGGGAAAGATCCCCCGGCTCACCCTAGTACTGGCGGTACTGTTCGCGACATGTGGCGTCACGTTCCTGTTACTTATGAACTTCAGCCTGTTCAGGGAGCAGTTCCAGGGGGAGGCCGTTCTCTGGATCCTGCGGGGTGGGATCATCCTCATGATTGTCTCTATGATCGTCTACTTCGGGATAAGGGAGAGGTCGCACCGAGCGTATGCCGATGACATTTTCAACAGGGTTGTGAAGGCCAACCTCCAACTGAAACTGCTCCTGGACGCGGGGCGCGAACTGGGATCCACGCTCGATCTCGACAGAATACTGGAGCAGGTCCTGGAGTACGCGCTGGCAGAGGCCGGGGCGGACATGGGAGCCGTGTATCTATGGGAGAAGGAAGCGGACGTACTGAAGTTGGAGGTGTCCAGGGGGGTTGACGAGAACAAGCTGATGTTCAAGGAGTTCCCGATGGGGAAAGGGCTG
Organism: Actinomycetota bacterium; assembly: GCA_018896525.1. Classification (GTDB taxonomy): domain Bacteria; phylum Actinomycetota; class Geothermincolia; order Fen-727; family Anoxymicrobiaceae; genus JAHIPE01. The sequence goes on along the minus strand of JAHIMR010000103.1, from coordinate 12,767 downwards.
ATCGGGGAGACGGCAAGCCGGCGTGAAACAACCGTTGTCGATGATACGAAAGACATCGACGAGAGGGACAATCCCTTCTTCGGTGTGGCCCGGCCCGGCTCACAGGTGATGGTACCGCTGTTGTCTCGGGAGAAGTTCGTGGGTGTGCTGGTGGTAGGCCTGGACGAGGCCCACGGACACGTGAGGGAAGCGCAAAGGCTTCTCGAGGGAATAGCGGAACTGGCCGGACTGGCAGTAGCCAACGCGGAACTATACCGGATAGCGCGGAAGAGCCTGGACGCGCTGACACGGCAGCGAGAGGTTACCGGGTCGGTGCTGGACGAGATGGTGGCGGGGGTCATTACGGCAAACACGAACGGGCGTATTGACGTGTTTAACCGGGAGGCGCAAATGCTGACGGGGTACTCGCTCGGCGAGATGGTACAGGTGAAGTTACAGCCCGAAACGAACCTGGAGGAGAATCCACTGGGGCCGCTGGAGCAGGGTATGCTCGAGGCCATGAGCTCACCTGAATCGCCCAGGGAGGGCGAGGCCCTTATCATGAAGAAGGACAGGACCGTCCTGCCCGTGAGCTACCGTATATACCCCCTGGTGGGACGCGACGAGATCGAGGGTGCCGCCGCCGTGTTCATGGAGGCGGAAACCGATGCCGGTGACTCCTCACGGGAAGAAGGCGTGGATTACCAGGTGCTGCTGCGCTCTTTCGGCGCGAGGATAGAGAGGCTGTACACCCACCCGCTGTCCCGGGTGATCGAGAAAGTGCGTACTATCAGCGCGGACGAATGGGCACAGAGCAGGGATGACATGGTGAGGACGCTGGAGGCCGGCTCGTCGGCCCTCCTGGAGTTGCTGGAGGGCATAGAAGGTTACCTCAACTGCGTGACCGTGCGGGAGTGGGACTCTCCCGGGGAGATCAACCTGGGGGAGATAGTACAGGAAGTAGTGGCGGACATCCTGAGGACTCCGGAACATGCGGGCACGTCGGTGGTGGTGAAGCTGGCCGGCATACCGAAGACGTTCGGGTACGAGCGGATGGCCAGGTTGGCCCTGGAGGAGGTCATTACGAACGCGGTCATAGCGGCGGACGAGGGTGGCAAGAGGGTTGAGGTGACTGGCCGGGAGGTCGAGGGCATGGTGCGCCTGGAGGTTAGGGACAACGGCCCCGGGGTGACCGTTGAGGCCCAGGGGTATATGTACCTGCCGTTCTTCACCGACAGGGAGGGCAGGCCCGGCCTGGGCCTCTCCACGGCCAAAAGGGTCATGCGGCGCCTGGAGGGGCACATAGGAATGGTGGAGGGCACGGGGAGTGGTGCCGTGTTCTTCCTGGAGTTCCCCACACCCACGAAGCCCGCGGCTGGGGATGGAGGGGTAGGCGTGTGCTGATAGCGGTGGTATCGGACACCCACCTTCTGGGGAAGCCGGTCCCTGAGCACGTGATGGGCGCGATCGAAGGCGCCGATCTCATCCTGCACGCGGGGGACATTCTGGAGATGGCGGTCATCGAGCAGTTGTCGGAGGTGGCCCAGACCATCGCGGTCAAGGGGAACATGGACCAGGGGGATGCCGCCCGTGTGCTTCCCGCCAAGCGCGTGCTCGAGATCGAGAGCTTCAGGATAGGGCTGACGCACGGCTACGGCCCTCCATCGAGAATCACCTGGAAGGTAGGAGCGCTCTTCACCGGAGTCGACTGCGTTGTGTTCGGGCACACCCACCGCCCGCTGATCAAGGAGCGGAATGGAGTCCTTTTCTTTAACCCTGGCAGCCCTACTGATAGGATGTTCGCCAAGAGGAATACCGTTGGGTTTCTTGATATCACCGACAGGATAGAGCCCCGGATAGTGGACGTCCGGACACCGGACGAAGAGGATAGAAGTCAATGGAAGATGTAGGAGTGGTTGGCTGGGCGCAGACCAGGTACGGGCGCGCTCTGGTGGACGAAACCCCTCAGAGTCTGATCTACAGTGCCGTGACCGGAGCACTTGATTCCAGCGGGCTCTCAATAGGTGATATAGACGCAGTGATCGACGCCGGAAGCGATTTCCTGGATGGTAGGGGCATCTCATCCTGCGTCACAGTCGACGCCATGGGCGCGCAGTTCAAGGAGGAATCGAAGGTGGCCGGTGACGGTCTCCTGGCGGCCATATACGCCTACATGAGGATTGCCTCGGGCCTTTTCAGCTCCGCTGTGGTGGTGGCCTACGGGAAGAGCTCGGAGAGCTCGATCCGGAAGCAGACCCGGACGATGGCTGAACCGTTTTACCTGAGGTCCCTTGGGCTCGACGCGCTTTCCGCCGGGGCGCTCCAGGCGCGATCGTTTATGCGGCAGTACGGCATCGGCCCCGACGCGTGCGCCGCGGTGGCGGTCAAGAACCGCCTGGCGGGAGTCAAGAACCCTCACGCGCAACTGAGAAAAGAGGTGACACTCGAGCAGGTTGAGCGGTCGCCGGAGATAATGTCGCCGATTCGGAAGCTGGAGGCGTGCCCGATAACCGACGGCGCCTGCGCGGTTGTCATGGCCGAGGGAGGGATAGCGCGGTCTATCAGCGCCCGTACAGCGTGGGTAACCGGGATAGGGCACAGCGCCGATGCTTACAGCCCCGGCGTAAGGGATCTCCACAGGGCGGCCTCGGCGAAGCGAGCGGCGCTGAGCGCCTACAAGATGGCCGGCGTGAACGATCCCTTGAGCGAGCTCGATCTCCTGGAGGTCAGTGAGTTTTACACTTACCAGGAGCTGATGCTTTACGAGGCGCTTGGGCTATGCGGTGAGGGGGAGAGCGCGGATATCCTGAAAGCGGGGGTAACCGGGCCTGGAGGAAGAACGCCGGTCAACCCGTCGGGGGGCGTGCTGTGCGCCAACCCGCTGGTGGCGACCGGACTTGTGCGGCTGGCCGAGGCCTCGGCCCAGGTCAGTGGCAGGGCGGGCGACCTTCAGGTCGAGGGGGCGAGGAAAGCGCTTGCCCACGCCGGTGGAGGCCTGGCGATGCAAACCGCGGCATGTATCGTGGTGGAGAGATGATAATGCCCTTCCCCTTGAGGGCAGGTTCTTGACCTGCCCGGGATAGGCTCCCCTTGAGGGGACCTATAACCTCCCCGGAGGGGCGGAGACCGGATGCCGGCAAGGTGCCGACTCTACGGGGGAAGGGGCGGAGGGCGACCGAGAGTCGGCCCTCAAGGAGCCATGGACCGGTAAGAAGGAGAGACGGTAAGGTTGGAGACAACAGGAGGTATCCGTTAGATGGCCCACGCGGTAGCGGTTGTTGGAACAGGGCAGACCAAGTATGTCAGCAGGCGGGAGGACGTCAACATCCCCGAGATGGTACGCGAGGCGGCGCAAAGGGCGATGGAAGACGCTGGGGTGACCGTCGACGACATCGATGCCGTGGTGGTGGGCAGCGCGCCGGAGATATTCGAGGGGGTCAACAGCCCGGAGAACTGGGTAGGCATCGCCGCCGTGGCGGCGGGCAAGCCCCTGATGAGAATACACACCGGCGGAACGGTGGGGGCGTCGACTACGATTGCGGCGTACTACCACGTCGCCTCCGGGGTGTTCGATGTCGTTCTGGCGGTGGCTTACGAAAAGCTGTCGGACGGGATTGCCCAGTACGGCCTGTCGGCCTGTTACGACCCGCTCTGGGACCGGGACTTCGCCTGTGGAGCACCCGCCCTGGTGGCGCTGCAGACCAGGGAGTACCTTGCCAGGTACCGTAACAAGGTGACCGAAGAGCACGGCGCGATGGTGGCGGTCAAGAACAGGAAGAACGCCATCAAGAACCCCTACGCGCAACTGCAACTGGAGATAACCGTAGAAGACGTCATGAGGTCGGCGCCGGTTGCCACCCCGCTGAAACTCCTGGACTGCTGCCCCACCAGCGACGGGGCGGCGGCAATGATCATCGCCGGGGACAGGAAAGCCCGCAAGATGACCCCACGGCCGGCGTGGATCGCCGGGGTCGGCACCTGCACTGAGAGCCCCTACGTGCCCAATGTGGACATGGCGTACCCGGAGTCGTGCGTGAGGGCGGCTCAACAGGCGTACCAGATGGCCTGGATATACGACCCCCTGCGGGACCTGGACATGGCGGAGATATACGAGGCGTTCAGCTTCCAGGAGTTGATCTGGAGCGAGGCCCTGGGCCTGTGCGAGCCGGGTGATGGCGGCAGGTTCGTGGAGTCGGGCAGGACCGCCATGGACGGGGAGTTTCCCATCAACCCCTCCGGCGGGGTCCTCTCGTCGAATCCCATAGGGGCGTCGGCGATGATACGCCAACTGGAAGCGGCTACGCAGGTAATGGGAAAGGCGGGCGAGCACCAGGTGCCGGGGGTGGAGAAGGCGATGGCCCACTCCTGGGGAGGCGCCATACAGTTCAGCACGGTGACGGTGTTCTCGAGCCGGTTGTAAGTGAGGGGATACTCGGGTAACGTTTGCCGGGGCGGGTTATCGGGAGGAGAAGTGGAGATCAAGCAGCCGAAGCTGGTGTGCCTGGAAGGGGAGAACAAGTGTCCCTACAGGTGGTCCACCGGAGAAATGGTGGGAGCTTTCCTGACCGCGCTCCGGGACCATCAGAAGATAATGGGGGGCGTGTGTACCGGCTGCGGCGCGGTAATCGTACCACCGTCGTCGTACTGCGAAACGTGCTCCTCGCCGGTCGAGGAGATGAGAGAGGTCGGCCCCAGGGGGGTGGTGATGTCCTGGGCGCGGGTGCCCGAGCCGTTCATAGACGCTCCGCTTCCGGCGCCTTTCCGGTACGTATTGGTTCGCCTGGCCGGGTCAGACACATCGATGGTACACGTCGCACCCGATGACGACAACGTCAGGGTGGGCGCGATACTCATACCCGAGTTCAGGGAGGAAAGGCGGGGAAGCATAACCGACATCAAGTGGTTTGTGCCTGAAGGAAGCCAGGGCGATGGTTGAGTTGGCGAGGGGGCAGGAGGATGCACGGGAACCGGTAACGGAGGTCACCGGGGCGATGGACGTCGTTTTCAAGCACTCGTACGGAGAGCATTATGACCGGTTTTACCGCGAGATGCGTGACAACAAGAGGATAGTGGGAATCAAATGTACGAGGTGCGGCGGGGTGCTGCTGCCGCCACGCCCTTACTGCGGGAAATGCTACGCCCCGACCAGGGAGTGGGTAGCACTCTCCGACGAGGGCTCGCTACTGACTTACACCTGCGTTCACCTCCCGTTCATCGGGCAGCCGACCGACCCCCCCTACGTATACGCGTTCATCATGCTTGACGGGGCCGACGTCCAGTTCCCCCACATGCTGGGGGAGATCGAGCCGGAGGACATAGAGGTCGGCATGAGGGTGAAGGCGGTTTGGAACACGGACAGGAAGGGGACGTTGCACGATATCAAGTACTTCCGCCCGGTCTAGCATGGGCGCGGTTCCACTAAGGCCCCCGCTTGAGTGCGCCTATAGTCCGCGTCCCTCCCCACGGGAGGAAGGACCGAAAAGTGGGAAAGCAAGAAAGCCATAAGGCCGAAGGGAGTGTTGCCGGTGATTGATGAAAAGTTTATAGGCAGGGAGTATCCCGCGACCGAGTACGAGATAGGGCGGGAGAAGATGAAGGAGTACGCCGCCGCGGTAGGGGACATGAATCCCCTCTACCATGACAGGGAAGTGGGCGGGAAGAGCGAGTACGGCGGTAACATAGCCCCCCCCAACTTCGCCGCGGTGTACAACCTGATGGGATGCGCGCAGATGTTCTTCGATCCAGACCTCGGCCTGAACATGGCGATGCTGGTTCACGGGGAGCAGGAGTTCGAGTTCGTCAAGCCGGTCAAGCCCGGGGACGTGATAAAGACATCCGGGAAGATAGCGGAAGTCAAATCGAAGGGCAATAACGACATAATCGTCTTCGAGGGCCGCTCGGTGAACCAGGACGGTGAACTGGTGACCGTTGGACGGGCCACGTTCGTGATCAGGGGGGGTAATTGACATGGCTGATGTTTCCTACGATGACGTCAACGTGGGGGACGAGATACCCTCAATTGATGTAGAGCTGAACCAGATGATGCTCTGGATGTACGCGGGAGCCAGCGGCGACTTCAACCCGATACACGTGGACAAGGAGTTTGCCGAGAAGGTGGGGCTCGGGGGGACGATCGCCCACGGGCTCTCCAGCATGGGGCGGCTCGGCTGCTGCCTGAACGATTGGCTGGGAGACCCCGGGGCCCTCAAGAGGTTCAGGGTACGATTCAGCGCGCCGGCCAAGCCTGGCGATACCATCACTTCCTGGGCCAGGGTCACCGACAAGAAAGAGGAGGACGGCAAGAAGCTGGTATTCCTCGAGGTGGGTGCCCGGAACCAGGATGGAGTAGAGATCCTCACCAGGGGCGAGGCGTTGGTAGAGCTGTAGCACAGTCCGCGGGGCCGGTACAGGGATCGCCCGCTTGTTTGCTATACTTGCTACAGGCGGGCGAATCGCATGGAGGTGGATTTTGATAAGGTTCGTGATACCAAAGGGGAGCCTGGAGAAGCAGACGCTGCTGTTGCTGGAGGACGCCGGCCTCCCGGTCCGCCGCAGCGGTGACCGGGAGTACAATGTCAGCATCGACGACGACAGGATTTCGCGGGTGTCGATACTGCGCCCGCAGGAGATAGGGAAGTACGTCGAGGAAGGCCTGTTCGACCTGGGGATAACCGGGCTCGACTGGATTGAGGAAACCGGGGCGCAGGTGGAGATCATGGCCGACCTTCCTTACGCGAAGACCGGCGGCACGTCGAACCTGCGTATCGTCCTGGCGGTGCAGCGCTCGTCAGGCGTGAGCAGGCCTGAGGACCTGCCGCCCGGCACAACCGTGGCGACCGAATACCCCCGCATAACCAGGCGTTACTTAGATGGACTGGGCGTGGAGGCCAGGGTGATAACCTCGGCGGGTGCGACCGAGGCGAAGGTGCCCAACATAGTGGACGCGATAGTGGAGATAACCGAAACCGGAAGCACGCTCAGGGCGCACGGCCTCGAGGTTATCGGCGATGTGTTCCATACCTCCACCAAGCTGGTAGCGAACCGAAACAGTTACACGGACCCGGTAATGCGTAAATCGATGGAGGAGATAGAAACGCTTCTGATATCTACCATCGACGCGCGGGGCAAGGTCCTGCTGAAGCTGAATGTGGGTTCGGACCGGCAGGACGATGTCGTGAAGCTGCTCCCTTCAATGAGATCGCCCACCGTCAACCAGCTTGCAGACGGGGGGTTCGCGGTGGAGACCGTGGTGGAGAAGAGCTCGCTGTCCGAGCTGATCCCGCGCCTTAAGGAAGCCGGGGCGACGGCGATCCTGGAACTGCCCCTGAGCAAGGTCGTACCGTAGAAAAAGGCTGGCGCGTTGAGGAAACAGCTCACTGTTGAAGATTTCACAATGATCTTTCAGTGGGTAGCAACTTGCCTGCTGATACCGTTCGTCCTGCTCCCGCTTTTCCCGAGGGAGCCTGTAAGCTTCACTGTCCGTCTGGCGATAATCCTGGGCGTCGTCTTCGGGAACACCGTGATGACCCTGGCCTTCCTGAGGGCGAGAAAGAGGTCGAGGCGCGAAGCCGCGACCGTGGTGAACATCACCGCTTTCCTGGACGTGGCACTGGTGTTCACCTCGTTGCTGTTATGGCCGAAACGCATCCCGGATATCTTCTGGATCTTCCCCATTCTCATTATCGTGGTGGCCACCCGGTACGGTTACCGGGAGACCGCGATAGTGGCGGTGTTGCTTTGCGCCCTCTACGGGATAACCATCGTATCGCGGTTTGGCGACGATCCGGTAGGGACCGTGGTGGGGGACACCTTGCTAAGAATAGCGTTAATCATGATGGTTGCGGTGGTAACCGTATATGTGACCCAGCGTGAGAAGCGCGGGCGGAGAGACGCGAGGGTGCTGTCCAGAGTAGCGGAGGCGATGGCGACTCTGGACACCGACGAGCTTGTAAACGCAGTGATGGAGGGGATGAGCGAAACGGCGGGGCTGGGGCGCTGCAGCGTGTTGGTAGTCGATAGCGATGAACGCTGGGCGGTGGCCTGGAGTACGACCGAGAAAGAGCCGGAGATGAGGGAGGAGTTCTTCAAGCTCAAGCTGGACCTGAGAAAGGCGAACGTCGCCAGCAACATGATAAAGACACGGGGGCCGATAATCATCGAGGATGCCATGAACGACCCAATGCTGAACAGCCGGTGGATATCGGATTTCAGCGTCAGGACATTGCTGGTGCTGCCGATGATGCTGAGGGAAGAGGTAAAGGGCATTGTCTTCGTGGAGAGGCGCGGCATCAAGCGATACTTCACGGACCGGGAGGTGGAGACGTGCCTGGCGATCCTCGCCCAGGCCTCAATCGGCATGGAGAACGCGATGAGATACGCTGACGAGCAGAGGAAGCGGAGCGAGGCGGATATCATGTACGAGACCAGCCGAATACTGGGCTCCTCGCTGGTCGTGGACCAGGTGCTCGAGAACGCCTGCAAGCTTGCCATAAGAAGTACCGGCTCGCCTACCTGCACGGCGTTCGTGCTGGAAGAGTTGAGCGGGATGCTCGTGCCCCGGGTTTCCATAGGGGTCGGCGGAACCCGCAGGGTCGAGTTCCCCGGGGGGAGCGGGATAGCGGTAAGCGAGATAGAGGATATGTATAACCTGGCCCAGAAGCCTCCCGCCCTTATGCTGAACCGACCGGAGGAGAACTCGGTGCTGCCGCCGTTCCTGTGCGTTGAGGGGGTCGCCCTTATTGCGCCTTTCTTCTCTCACGGGCGTATCTCGGGGTTACTGTGCTTGACCGATGACGAGGACAGGAGGTTCTCCGGTACGGAGAAGACGCGGCTGGCGGTGGTCGCCGGAGAATCCGCGCTGGCGGTGGTGAACGCCGGTCTGCACGAGAGGATAAGATCGGACGCGGCGCAGATGACGAGCCTGGTCCAACTGGCGAACGCCATCGGGTCCACCGCGGACCTGGAGAAGATAATGAGCATCGCCCTGGACACGGTGAAGCACCTGTTCGCCTGCGACTCCGGGCTAATATACAGGATAGATGCCGATGACGGTTGCCTCTGGTACGTTGACTCGTTCGGGTACCCCCCCGAGGTTGTGGAGAAGATGTCGGACGGGCCGTATAGAAAGGCCGAGGAGTGCTGGGCGGTATCAGGTGACGCCCTGGTGGGGATCGACGATCTCTCCAAAGCCGAACTCGCCTGCCGGACGCTCGAGAAGCTTGCCTACGGTTCCACCGTCTGTGTGGGGATGACGGCCGAGGGCAGGATGCTGGGGGTGCTCCACGTTCGAAGCGAGAAGCCGAACGCGTTCAGCGAGGAGGACCAGCAACTCGCGCTGGCGATATCCGACCAGGTGGCGCTGGCCCTGCAGAGGGCGCTGCTGTTCGAGGAGATAAACCGCCTGGCGGTGACAGATCCGCTGACAGGGGTCTTCAACGTGAGGCGCCTGGCGTCGGTGCTTAACGACGAGGTCAGCCGTGCCCGGCGCTACGACAGGCCGGTATCGTTCCTGATGGTAGATGTCGACAACCTGAAGACGTACAACGACAGCCTCGGCCACCAGAAGGGAGATGTGGTGCTCTCGCAGATAGCCTCGATAGTCGACAGCAACACCCGCGACGTCGACAAGGTCTTCCGCTATGGGGGCGACGAGTTCTGCGTGGTTCTCCCGGAGACCGATTCGGACCACGCGATGGTGGTGGCGGAGAAGGTGCGCCGGGCGGTGTCTGGTTTCCACTTCCCCGGCGAGGAGGAGATGCGCGACACGAAACTGACCATCAGCATCGGGATCGCGACGTTCCCCGAGGACACCGACGAAGAGGAAGGCCTTATACGCAAGGCCGACCTCGCCCTCTATGCCGCCAAGCAGGGCGGTCGAAACTCGGTTTCCGCCGCAGTCTGACAATCCGCCGGCGAGGGAGGGGTCTCGCCCCCGGGCGGTTAACAAAATGACACAATGGTGCCAGGCACTATTGTGTCATTTATACCTATCTCCGTAATGCAACGCACGTCCGGGGCCAGGCCCCTAAGGTGCGTTTTGGCGAGGGAGGGGCCACGCCCGCGGGCAGTTGCATAACAGACACCGTTTGGGTATGGGTTGCAACGGCAACAGCCCGGGGGTGGCGGGTCTTGTCTGACGTTGTCGCGTGTAATGCAGGGGTCAGGCCCGCTGTTGCATTACGTACATCGTTTTGAATGGAGAAACGAACGACAACAGCTTGGGCCAGACCCCGTCGGTTGGCGAGTGGTGTTGTTGCCTTGCAAATCATGGGGGCGATGCGTATAATACTTCAAATTGCGACGGCAGTTGCAGTGAAGCCACAAAAAACAGGTTACTGTGGCTTGTTTTTATTCGAGAGTGGAAAACGGAGTTGAACAACATGGAACCGACGAGCGAGGTAATACTCACCGAAGATGGACGGAAGCAACTTTCCAAGGAGCTTGACGAACTCAAGAACGTCAAGCGGCGCGATGTGGCGGCGCGGCTGAAGAACGCGATCAGCTACGGCGACCTGTCTGAGAATTCGGAGTACGACGACGCTAAGAACGAGCAGGCGCGCATCGAGCACAGGATCGACCAGATCGAAACGATGCTGGCGAAGGCGAGTGTTATCGACCGTAGGCACGTGAAGACCAAAGAGGTCGGGATAGGATCACTTGTGGAGATAAGGCAGGTGGGTTCATCGGGAAAGAAGCAGGAGTACCGAATCGTCGGCCCTGCCGAGGCGAACCCCGATAACCACATGATTTCTTTCTTAAGCCCTGTTGGCAAGGCGGTGATGGGGCGTAAGGCAAACGACGTGGTCATCGTATCCGCTCCCGCCGGCGAGGCAAAGTACCGCATAGTCTCGATAAGAAAGTAGGTCCGGTCGGGGGATGCCCCCTCCGGGAGAAGGCAAGCCCGCATTTAGTAACCTGTTCCATAAATACGCTCTCGGTGCTTAACCGTATCCATGGAACGAGGCACTGAGTCGCGCGCGTTGCCGGAGCGGCGCCACGCTCTCGGTGCTTAACCGTATCTATGGAACGGGGCACTTGCTTTGAGGCGGGCTTTCTTATGTTATCCTCATTACAAACACCCGCGTATCGTGGTGCCAACACCCCAATGCCGAACCGCGGCCGGGAGAAGAGGATGGGTCATGGTGGAAGAAAAACGGAACGACGAGGTGGACGCTCACGGCGGCGGGTCCGGGGAACTGATCCAGGCAAGGCGTCTAAAGCTCGAGAAGTACCTGGCGGAGGGCGGCGAGCCGTACATGTCTTCCTACGGAAAGCCGGGGGAACTGGCACTGTCAGGTGACCTCCACAGTGAGTTCGGGGGACTCGAGCCGGGAAGCAGCTCGGGAAGCACGGTGGCGGTGGCCGGCAGGCTTATGGCGGTTCGCTCGCACGGCAAGGCGACGTTCGCCGACCTGCAGGACTCGCGGGGCAGGATACAGCTGCTGCTCCGGGAGGACGGCTTGGGGAAGGACGGGTACAAGGCGTTCGGGGGGCTGGATATCGGCGATATCATCGGCGCGTCCGGAGAGGTCATCAGGTCCCGCCGAGGGGAGCTGTCGGTCGCGGTGGACTCTTTCCGGCTCCTGTCAAAGTCGCTGCGCCCGCTGCCCGAGAAATGGCACGGGCTCAAGGACCACGAGATACGGTTCCGCCGCCGGTATCTGGACTTGATGATGAACCTCGAGGCGCGGCAGGTCCTGGAAAACAGGGTAGCCCTTATAAGGGAGATAAGGCGATTCCTGGACGACAGGGGGTTCATCGAGGTGGAAACGCCGATGCTGCAGCAGGTACCCGGCGGGGCCACCGCCCGGCCGTTTGTCACGCACCACAACGCCCTGGGGATGGACCTGTACCTGAGGGTAGCCCCCGAGCTATACCTGAAGAGGCTTCTCGTCGCCGGATACGACAGGGTGTACGAGCTCAACCGGAACTTTAGAAACGAGGGGATAAGCTCCCGCCACAACCCGGAGTTCACCATGCTCGAGGCGTACCAGGCGTTCGTGGATTACCGGTATCTGATGGAGTTCCTCCGGGATATGATAACCACGGTCGTGGAGGCGGTGCGGGGGGACACCGAGCTGGAGGTAGACGGGGAGAAGATATCACTAGCGGGGCCGTGGAAGAAGGTGACCATGGTGGGGGCGCTCTCGGAGTACGCCGGCGTAGAAGTGGATATCTCCTGGGAAACGCCGCGCCTTGCCGAACTCGCCTCCCGGCACGACGTGGAGGTGCCCGGTGGCGCCGGGCCCGGCTGGATAATCGCCGAACTGTACGAGAAGCTGGTCGAGCACAAGCTCAGAGAGCCCACGTTCGTTCTGGATTACCCGGAGGAGATCTCACCCCTGGCGAGGAGGAAGCCGGATTCACCCGGCTTCACCGAGAGGTTTGAGATCCTTATCGCGGGACAGGAGATAGCCAACGCCTTTTCTGAATTGACGGACCCCGTCGATCAGCGGGAGCGATTCGAGCGCCAGGCCGGAAAAAGGGCGGCCGGGGACGAGGAGGCTCATCCGGTGGACGAGGAGTACTTGAGGGCGCTGGAGTACGGTATGCCGCCCGCGGGAGGCCTGGGGGTGGGCATCGACCGGCTGGCGATGCTACTGACCGGCTGTAAGAACATCCGGGACGTGATTATTTTCCCCCACCTGCGCCCGGAGGGTGGTAGATCACAGTGGATTTGAACTACTAATTCCAGGCACAAGGAAATCCAGGTTCAAATGCACTGGGACGTAACGATATCCAAACGGTCCACGAGCAAACGCACAAAAGCAAATGAAACGATACACATC
>JAHIMR010000102.1 GCA_018896525.1 Actinomycetota bacterium | reverse complement strand
TGCGCCCACGGCTCGGTGGGGGTGACGGCCGCCGCCGACACCTGGTACCTGGCCGAGGGGGCGACCCTTGCCGGGTTCGAGACCTGGGTGCTGGTGGCAAACCCCGGGAGCAGGACCGCCCACGTAACGCTCACCTACATGACCGACTCCGGCGAGGAGCCCGGCCCCGTCATCGACCTTGCTCCCGGGAGCAGGGAGTCGGTGAACGTCGCCGACACCGTCTCCACCTACGAGGTATCTACGAAGGTCACCTCCGATGAGCCGGTGATAGCGGAGAGGTCGCTGTACTACAGGTCTATAACCGTCTGCCTGGACCCCGGGCACTCCACGAACTGCCCGGCGAGCGAGATAGACCCGGAGACCGGGCTGGACGTAGCCGACAACGGTGGAGCGGCGGGGGAGCTGGCGACTAACTGGGAACTGGCGCTACGGACCAGAACGTTGCTGGAACAGATGGGGTACACGGTAAAGCTCACCAAGCCGGAGGCAGACGCCTACGCCAGCCTGCGGACAAGGGCCGATATCGGGAACACCTGCGCCATCATGGTCCGGCTCCACTACGACTTCAACCTGCATGCAATCCTGTTTCCCGCTGAAGGCCAGTACAAGCAGCACGGAAGCAGCATAGTGTATGTGGACCCCGCGGTGGCCGCGTCCAGCGCCGAGCTGGCGGAAGCGATGTTCCCGTTCCTGCGGGGAGTGGGGGTCACCAGGATTATGAACGACTGCGGGGGTACCTCCGGGAACACCGGCCCCGCCTTCGTGGGGTCGGTCCTCTCCCGGGTCCCGGTGGTGTTGATAGAAAACGACCCCGCCTGGGTCCGCGACAACCCCGCCGGACAGGAACGGGTCGCGGCCTATATCGCGCAGGGGATAGACGCCTATTTCAGGGAATAAAAACGCCACCCAAGCGGGGTCTGGCCCAGGCTGGTGTCGTTCGATTCTTTACTCAAGTCTATCTCTATAATGCAACAGCGGGCCTGACCCCTGCATTACAAGCGATGACGTGAGACAAGAAACGCCATCCCCCGGCTGGTGCCGTTGCAACATCCACCCAAACCACTGCCCCATTATGCAACAGCCCAGGGCGTGATCCAGGCTGTTGTCGAAAAACGCGCCAGTGGTGCCAGGCACCACTGGCGCGTTCCGATGCCGGCAGGTTGCCGGCGCTACAAGGGAGACTTCTCCCACAGCCTTTCACTGGTGCCTGTCACCAGTGCGTCATTATGCAACAGCCCGGTGCAAAGGTCGTATATAATTGGCGGGACGGCGGTCGGCCATTTTACCGGGAGCTAAGCGATGAGAGTAATAATCGGCGCGGACCACAACGGCTTCGAGATGAAGGACAGGATCGTCGCCCACCTTCGCGAAAACGGCATCGAGGTGAAGGACCTCGGTACGGCCGGACCCGAGCGGGTGCTGGTCGAGGAGTACGCGGTGGGTGTCGCCGCCGGCGTCGCCGGCGGGGAATTCGACGCCCTGGCCCGACTGGCCGAGTTGGAGAGGTGACGCGGGGCCCTATACAATGAGCGGGTGAAACATGGAGAAGATAACGCTTGAACTGCCCCTGGTAGGGATCAAGGTGCTTAACGATTCGGTTGTCGGCTTTGAGAATGTCGATGTCTACCACGGCGTCTCCTACTGTGACGCGGTGCGCCTTGCCATGTTCGGCGAGGAACTCCTGGTGAAGCCCGGCTCCATCGAGGTGTGCAAGTGGGCACCCGCGGTCCTTGGGTTGAAGATCCCGGAGAACAGTTTCGAGAGGGGCCTGCTTCCGCGCCTGGACTCCGTCGCCGGCCTCTACGTCGCCCCCCTGTCACGCTTCCTGGAGGACGCCCCGCCGGACGTGGTCATCGTACGGGGGCGCCCCACACAGATGAAGCGGGTCATGGAAGCCCTCGGCGAAGGAGCGCTTCAGCGCACGTACTACGGTGAGATAGGCAAGACCGCCCTGGGGGTGGTGGACCGGCGCTTCAGTCTCAAGGTGATGCTCAGCTACGTATCCAACCGGATGATGGCCCTCCTCCGGCGCTGGAAGCGCTTCGACGACCTCATCCGCACCGCCATGAGAACCCAGGTGCTGACCGGTGCCCTGGAGCGGGTACTGAAGAACACGGTCGCTGACATGTCGATATGCCGGAACTCCACGGTAATCCCGTTTGAGGAGGGCGCTGGGAACGTGTCGTTCTTCTGTGTGGGGGGCATATCATGGGGCGGGAACCTCCCGGCAAACATGACATCCGGCTTCCCCTACGATCTCATCGAGGACATCCACGACCGCCTGGAGTACCCCGGTAAGCGCGACCTTCATCCTTGCCCCGGCATGAATCCGAAGGCCTAATTCACACCGGAATTTCTGCTATACTGGTTGATGGGTGGGTGTAAGTTATATGAGTTTGGATTGAGCTATGTGGCACATCTCCAATAAGATAGTCAAGCGTCCATTCTACGCCTGTCGAGCCTGCGTTGCCGGAATCGTGTCTCGGGATTGCCTTTCTCGGTGCGCGTTTCAGACAGAAAGGCTGGTGCGCTACTTGTTGTCAGCCGGGCAGTCGCTCTCACCGCACAGATCCGCAATCGCTCCGCGGACCTCCTCGAGAAGCAGGTCTTTTTGTTCAACGGTAAAGCGGGAAGCATCTATCGGGGAGCCGATATCGATCCTGACGTCCTGATCGAAGCAGAACTCCGTGGTCTTGGGGC
>JAHIMR010000101.1 GCA_018896525.1 Actinomycetota bacterium | reverse complement strand
CAGCTTAGATGTGTGTCGTTTCATTTGCTTCTGTGCGTTTGCTCGCGGACCGTTTGGATATCATTACTTCCGAGTGTATTTGAACCTGGATTTCCGTGTGCCTGGAGTCAGTGGTTCAAATCCACTATTGTCCACCAGCTTGGATGTGTGTCGTTTCATTTGCTTTTGTGCGTTTGCTCGCGGACCGTTTGGATATCATTACTTCCGAGTGTATTTGAACCTGGATTTCCGTGTGCCTGGAGTCAGTGGTTCAAATCCACTATTGTCCACCATTTCATTAATTGCATTCGCCAAGGGATGAAACCAATCAACCGTGCCGGAAAGGACACGATCGTGCTAGAATGGTGGCGTTGGAGGAGGCATGTGGGGAATACAGGTTTATGATGATTTAGCGTGCCGACGGATGTTGAGTGCGGCATCTGTCGGGGGAATCCAATCCTGGGGGTCGATGTGGAAAGAGTACCTGCAAGGAATATCACTGTTTCGGTGCTCGTATGCGCGTGCCTGGTTCTATCGATGGTGGTTGGCGGTTACGCCGCTGGTGGCGAGAGACAACCAATAACAGGTGACCGGTCCACGGCCGGTTCGCCGACCGGCAATAGCGCCCCGTCACCGTGCGCCGCCGATATCGACGGGGACGGAAAGGAAGAGATAATCTGTGGTGACGGCGGCAGCGGGGTACGGTGCTTCAACCCGGACGGGTCTGTTCGCTGGGTGACGGGCACCAACGGCCACGTGTCGTCGAGCGCCGCGGCCTGGGACGTCAGCGGAGACGGGCGCATGGAGATCTTCGTCGGCAACGAGGCAGGTTACCTGTGGGGATTCGACTCCAACGGCCGGGTGTTGAGTGAGTGGGGATGGCCGAAGCATCTTCCGCCCGCGCGACAGTGCGAACAGCCGGGCGTGTTTTCCTCCCCGTCGATAGGGGACATAGACGGGGACGGGGACATGGAAGTGGTTGTGGGCACCTGGGGCATGCAGATATGGGCCTTTCATTACCAGGGTCCTGTCGCCGCCGGGTTCCCCATTGACGTCAAGGACTCCATCTGGAGTTCGCCCGCAATAGCCGACATCAACCGGGACGGCCTGAACGAGATAGTGATAGGCGCGGACTGCACCGCGGGCCCGGGGTGGCCGTACCCCTCAGGGGGCCTTGTCTTCGTGATAAACGGCTGGGGGCAGAACCTCCCTGGATGGCCCAAGTCCCTTCCCCAGGTCATCTGGTCGTCACCGGCGCTGGCCGACCTCAACCAGGACGGCTACCTGGACATCATAGTGGGCACCGGGCATTTCTACCAGAACGTGGACGGCCGCCACATCTACGCCTGGGACTTCGCAGGTAACGACCTTCCGGGGTGGCCGGTGAACACCGGCAACTACGTTTTCTCCTCGCCGGCTGTAGGTGATGTAACCGGGGATGGGAACCTGGAGGTCGTGGCCGGCGACCTGGGAAGTCAGTGCTACGTCTTTTCCAGCCATGGGGAGACCCTCTCCACTTGCTCCTCCTACCCTCTCGCCTCCCCGACACTGGGGGACGTTGACGGGGACGGAAAGGTGGATATCGAATCAAACTACTACGTAGGAGGCCCGGCGCTGGGCGACTTCGACAAGGACGGGATGGTTGAGATAGCGACCTGGAGGGGGGTAACCCAGACAGAAGCCGGGTACAACCCCGACAACTTCCCCTGGCCGATGTTCCGGCACGACTGCCGACACACCGGGTGCTACGGCCCGCCGGCCAAAGTACCTCCTCCGCCCCCGAACTACGAGACCTATATCCTGCTGCAGAACGCGAACGGTGAGGTTGCGACCGTCGATCTCACCTACATGATGGAGGAGGGGGTCGTCGAAGAGACGGTGACGGTTGAACCGGAAAGCAGGAAGACCATATACGTCAACGAATCGGTGGGCATAGGAGAGAACGTATCCACCGCGGTATCTTCGGATATCCCGATCATGGCCGAGCGGGCGATGTACTTCAATTCGGGAGGACGGACCGGGGGGCACGACTCGGTAGGTGCGCCCGAGCCTTCAAAGGAGTGGTACCTGGCCGAGGGGTACACCGCGGAGGAGTACGACACCTGGATACTGGTCCAGAACCCCGGCGATCAGACCGCGTTGGTAATGGTGACGTTCATGAAGGGAGACGGTACAACCCAACAGGTGGGCTTGGAGATGGCCCCGAAAAGCAGGCACTCCGTTCACGCGGACGAAGTGCCCGGGTTCGAATCGTGCGAGGTGTCCACCATGGTGGAATCGAACAGGTCTGTCATAGCCGAGAGGTCCATGTATTTCAACTACCAGGGAAAGACCGGGGGCCATAACTCAATCGGAGTCACCGAGCCATCCGGGACCTGGTACCTAGCCGAAGGTTGCACCGGCTGGGGATTCGACACTTACGTACTGGTGCAGAACCCGGGTGATGCGCCGGCCGATGTCACCTACACCTTCATGAGGGAGAACGGGGAGGGCTTCCAGCATCAACAGAGGATAGGGCCCCATTCCAGGTATACGGTCAAGGTTGACGATATGCCGGGGCTGGGGTACTGCAGCTTCTCGACCAGGGTACAGAGCAGTCTGCCCGTCTGCTGTGAGCGGGCGGTGTACTTCGACTCGGGTGGAAGGCCCGGGGGGCATAACTCGATCGGGACCACGTCTCCGGCGCCAGCCTGGTATTTCGCGGAGGGCTATACCGCGGAATACTACGATACCTGGATACTGCTCCAGAACCCCACCGATGAGACGGCGGAGGTAAAGGCAACGTTTATGAAGCCCGGGGGAGTCAACATCCAGCGGGAATACCGGGTGGGACCGGGATCAAGGTACAGCATCGAGGTCGATACGATTCCGGGGCTCGAGGCGACCGAGGTGTCCACCATCCTCGAGTCGGTCAACGGCACCAGGTTTATCGCCGAAAGGGCCATATACTTCAACCACAGGGGCATCTGGCCGGGGGGCCACGATACCATGGGAGTAACCGCCCTCTCGAAGACATGGTACTTCGCCGAGGGGTACACCGGTTATTGAGACCGAATCGTCAGTGTTACCAGCAAAGCCCGTTGTCCCAGGTTTCGTTCCAATCCCGTGAGTTCGTTGAAGAGTGGTTATTGGAAGGGCTTGAACTCGTAGAGTTCGCGCCGGGCGGGACCCGTGGGGTTGGGGCTCGAGACACCTACCCCTTCCTTGAATGTGCCCAGGTGGACGAAGAAGCACCAGGTGTGTTGCGATTCGAGTCCACCCCACTGATATCATTACTGACCTGGTCATTGGCAAAGCAGATGAAGCCAAACAGTACGGAACTTGCTCCCAGCGCAAACGACAGTGAAACGGCTATTCTCCGGGGGAGCCTTTCCCGTCTTTCCAGCTCTCTGAGCACTGGCGGGTGAGCTCGAGATACCTGTCGCCGTACCCCTCGCTCGGTTCGATGTAGGTGTGTTCCCACCACTCGTTCCACGATGTTATGAATACCCAGTCGGGGTAGCTCGCGAGCGCGGCGTCCCAGCACGCGCTGTAGAAGGCTCCGTCCCGCCGATCGAGGACCGGGGTGGTGCGGTCGGGGATCAGGTGGTCGTCATATCCCGGCATAACCGTGGGCGCCCAGATTTTCCGCTTCGGGGAACCGGTGAGCAGGTTGTAGTTTTGCACCGCGCGCCCTGTCGTCTCGTACACATTACGGAGCTTCTCGGTATCATCGACTGAAGAGATGACATTGAGCACGTTGTAGGTGTGGAGACCGTCAAATATATCGAGGACGGTGAGGCCAGGGTCTTCCTCCCCGAAGTGCCCTATGTAAGTCGCGTCGAGATTCTCCGATCGGAGTCGTTCGATGACGTTTTTCCAGGACTCCGTGGGCACCGTGTTCGAGGCCCAGAGTACGATGAGGGGCTTGCCGTTGACCTTGGTCCACGCGGGGTAATCCTGGTAAGTGGAAATCAGATACCTGAGCCAGCGGTAGAGCTCGTTCTCCTCAAGCGGCTGGTCCTTTCCGTCGGCGTCTTTACTGCCGAGCGTTTCGAAGTTGATGCCAACCTGGAAATCGTTTCTATCCGCGACGTCGAGGAGGGTCTTGAGGTTCTCGTCCGTGTATGAGCGCGGTCCCCACCATGAGGAAAGGAACCCATCAATACCCGCCTCCTTCGCCTCGGCTATATGGCGCTTGATGGCGTCGCGCTCGTTGGATACGTACAGCTCCTCGGGGCGGTCCTGGAGGATTCCCTGGCCCCAATCCTCCAGGGACCCGTACCACGGGTAGTAGAAAGCCCAGACCATCTTATCGGACGTTTCGTCCTCCAGGTGTACAGCCTCAGGCTGCGCCTTCCCGAGCGGCTCCAGGCTCACCGAGAAATCAAGGGGGTCACCGCCCGAGTGCTCCAGCCTCCTGAGCGGAGTGAGCGTGCTACCTCTAGCGCCATAGACGCTGACGCTGGACCAATCGGGAGTTCGCTGCTTGAGGTGGAATTGCAGGGTCCCGTTCGCCGCTTCAGGCTTGAGGGCGTATTCAACCGTAACGCTCTTGCCGCTGCCCGTGCCGGCCGACTCCTTTTCGCCAACCCAAACGTTACGCATGGTGATGCCCTTACGGACATCATTGCCACCGCTTTCAACGAGTCTCCCGGAAAGGACGCTGCCTGTGTCGTCGAGGGTGAGCATTGCTCCCTGCGAGGTGGTCTTGAGGCGGACGCGAAGGCGGTAGAACTCGACGGTACTTGTGTTTATCCGCTGGGGGGAGCCGGCGCAACCGTATAGCGTGAGGGCCAGCGCCGCTATCAGTATGACGACTATCCATCTCAAGAGGTCCTGTCGCACCAGTATCGACCTCCCACACGTTCTGATGCTTTCATTAAGTTACAACGCGTGAAATGTTAACGAGGCGTTGCCGTACTGTTATTTGAACGTTAAATGCAGTCGTGCCTCGCCAGTCGGCCAGGCTTGGTCTAGGTCGGCGCGGGTTCAAGCCGATGGAAATTGCTCACCCACAAGATAGAAGCAGGAGCCCTGGATGATTTTGTTTTCATGACAGTCGTGGGAGGGAAGATAGCGTGCAGCAAGGAGGACGCAAATCGGTAGTGGTATTCAATCTGCGCCTGGAATAGAGTTACCGGCTCACGCCTGCTTTCGCCTTTTACCTACACCTTCAGGTCGGTCCGGCTTGTTCCCGAAGAACTACTCGTTGAGCCTGTTTCGAAGTTCGTTCATCTTGTCCAAGGTGTCAGATAGCCCTTGTTGGAGATCTGTAACCTGCTTGTACAAGGCATCGCTTGTCCCGTTGAAGGCGTTGTAGTCGAACGGCTGACCCGACTCAACCGCCGCCGCTGAGTTGACGGAGTAACCGACGGTCTCAACCAGCTTGTCCGCCCACTGGATTCCCCTTTCAAGGTACTCAATCGCCAGGTTGGCGTACTCCTTGTAACCCCCCAGGTACTCGCCCTCGAGGTTCATGACCTTCTGGTATTCAGGCTTGGCCTTTTCAGCTTCAGCCTTCATAGAGCCTGCCAGCGGTGCAATGGCGTTGAGATGCCCCCTGACCTGCTGGCTGGGGGACATGTACGGCGAGCTGTTCATGAAGGACGTGAAGCTGTCGAAGGCACCGATCACCTGGTCGGAGATTGCCACGGCGGAGTCGGTTATTTCGTTTCCCTTGTTGATGTAGGCGACGGCACAGATGTCAGCGAAGCTGGTGGGGTCGATGTACCACCCTCCGCCTGTCTTTACCATCTCCAAAGGGTTTTCCTCGGAGAGCTGATCGGTTTCCCTACTTCCTTCCAGAACGTAAGTAGCGGTCCCGGCGGTCGCTTCAACGGTTGCCTTGTCCCCGCTGACCTTCGCTTCGAGCTCGAGCCCATTGATCTTCACGTCCCCGGAGACGCCCTTGAAGTACTCCTCCCTGAAGACCTTTTCCAGCTCAGGGTTGCCCTGGAATGATTCCCGGTCCATAAGCGCGATCATGGCATCCATGTCCTTTTCTTCAACGGCCCGGTAGAACTCGCGGGCGACCTCCTCGGGTCCGGGCCCCCCCTTGAATACCACCAGTACCAGTATGAGCACGACAGCCACGATTACCAGCAGGGCGACTATGCCCAGGGCGACTGCCATCTGTGCATTCCGTGGCTTCTTCACGTTTGAGGGCGGGGCGGCGGGAGTGATCCCGGGTGTTGCCGGAGCGGTTGGCGGGGGTGGGGCCGGAGCTTGTGGAGGCATAACCGGGACCGGCGCAACTTCTCCTTCCGGCTCGGTTCGCTTGACGGGTACGCCGCATTTTACGCAGAAGTCGTCGTCCGGGGTGATCTCCCCACCGCATTTGCTACAGAACACAATGACCTCCTTGCCTGTCGGAATGATCGTATTGACGAGGCACTGGACAATCGAGTTATTCCAATTTGTAACAGTCGTTGACAAGCCAGGCGCCTTGCTCCTTCTTCATCTCGAACTCTCTCAAGTACTCCCCCTCGGTTCCATCTTCCTCTAATCCAAACTTCCCCCCGTCCTATTCCTCATGAACAAGATTAATCCAATCCGTTTCTCCGGGGTTGACGCTTAGAACCACAATATGTTGTGGCAGTGGGCCTCATACTATCCTCGCAGGTGTCTGATATCTGCCTGGAAAAAGT
>JAHIMR010000100.1 GCA_018896525.1 Actinomycetota bacterium | reverse complement strand
GTCGTTCCAATAGACGGAGCGCTCGGCTATGACCGGGTGGTCGGCGGTCACCTTGGTGGATACGTCCCACTCGCCCGGGACCGTCACGCCCACGTCAACGCTCTGGCGGCTGTTGGGTAGCAGTTCCAGCGTCGGGCCCGCGACCTCTCCCGCGCCGGTCATGAACGTGAGCTGGGCGGTGGTCTTCTCATCGCCGGGGTTCTGTACCAGCACCCAGGTCTCGAAGCCCCCGTTGGTGCAGCCCTCCGCCAGGTACCACGTCCTGGACAGCTCACCCCTGCTCGCGGGGGGCGTCCCGAACCAGACCTCGCAACCGGTCGTGTCGTTGCCGGTTCCCGCGTACGCCTTCCCGCCGAAAGCGGCGATGCCGGCTATCGCCCTGTTGTCGGTGTTGCCAAACCCGTCCAGGGCCCCGGGAAACCAGTCACTCCCGTCGAAGGCCATCAGCCTCCCCACGCCTTCCACCCTCCCCACGCCGACGAGCAGCATGTCGCTTCCGGTGACGTCCATCGTGACCATCTCGTTCACCGAGAACTCATCAGGGCTGTCGAAGCCCCCACCGATCTCCTCGCTGACAACGTTGCCGTCGTAGGCGTATACGTAAAGCCCATCGGTGTCGTAAGCATACTCGGACACCTCCTGGGTGAGGATCTCAACCGTTGCGGTCGCGTCACCGTTGGTGGTTCCGATATAGAGCTTGCCGTCGAACACCTCCATCGCGGTTACCGCCGCGTTTCGCTTGTCGGTGAAGCCGTCCCCCGCGACCTTCGCCCCGTCGAGCTTGCGGAGCTCACAGCCCAGGCTCGTCATGGTGACCTTGATCTGGGTGAAGCCGATTAACTCCGTCTTTATATCGACGCGGGTCGTGCCCGCGTAAAGGGTTCCGCCGTAGGTCGCGAGCGACGAGACCGCCATGTTCCTGGTGTCGTCGAAGCCGCCGTTCATCTCGGCGATCCATGCCAGGCCGTCGTAGGAGTGGATCTCCCCTCCATCACTTTTCATGCTACCCATGTCGAAGTTGGCCACCCCCACGTACAGCTTCTCGTCGAACACCTCCATGGCGGTCACTCCGATGTTGCTCGCCTTGCCTAACCCGTCGGCGCCGACCTGTTTCCAGGTGTTCCCGTCGTACTCCCATACCTCGCATCCGGTGGCCTGGTTAGCGGTCCCCGCGTACAGCTTTCCGTCGAACGTCGCCATCCTGGCGATCCCCTTGTTCTCGGCGTTATCGAATCCGGGCTGGCCGTTCACTTGCGTCCAGCCGCCGGCGCCCTTCACCCACACCTGGCATCCGCTCTCGTTGGCCACGGCGGCGTACAGGTCGCCCTTGTACTCCACCAGTGGCCCGGCGGTCGCGTTCACCGGCCCGACGCCGAACCCTCCCCCGGCCGACATCTCCCATGAACCCACGTAGCCTCCCAGCGGTGGCGCACCCAACGCCACGCCCGGTAACAGGACGGTCACCGCGAGTATTACCGCCACCAGAAAAGAGAACCTTTTCTTCATCTCAAACCTCCTCGCCTTCCGGCCTTGGTCTCCTACCGTGACTATTATAATACCCGGCGTGCCCGGAGGTGAAGTGCCCGGCGCGCCTCTTGATTTTCGGTTTTTGTTCGGGTATGCTGAACTCGCCGGTAGGCCGGGAGAAAGGGACAGGGACGTGCACGAGATAACACCGACCAGGAGACAGGTGGAACTGCTCGAGTTCCTGGAGCGGTTCCGCCGGATGTGGGGATACTCCCCCACCCTGCGAGAGATCGCGAAAGGGCTTGGACTCTCCTCGGTCGCCACGGTCGCGGAACATCTCGACGGCCTCGAGTCCCGGGGGCTCATCCGCCGCCAACGTGACCGTTCCCGAGCGGTCCTCCTCACCGCCGGGGGGCATTCGGTCCTCACCGGGCGCGAGGGCGCGAACCATTACCGGGACGGCTCTGTCGTCATCGGGCTCCTCGGCACCATCGCCGCGGGCGAACCCATAGAGGCCGCTGTCGTCCCCGAGGAGATAGAGGTCCCCGCGGCGATGGCTTCCGGCAGGTGCTTCGCCCTCAAGGTCAAGGGCCAATCGATGATAGGCGAAGGGATTCTCGACGGCGACTACGTGGTGGTTGAGGAGAAACCCGTTCCCGAGAACGGCGAAACCGTGGTCGCCCTCATAGACGGAAGTGAAGCCACCCTGAAGAAGTTCTACGCCGAGGAAGTGGGAGGGATCCGCCGTATCAGGCTCCAGCCGGCAAACCCACGGATGGAACCCATCGTGCTCACCGAAGGCGACCGGTTGGAGGTGCAGGGCGCCGTGAGGGGAATCTTGCGCCTGCTTTGAGCGGCCCCTTGCTTATCTCCGGCGGTGAAGGAAAGTGAAAGCGCCGCGCCTCTCGAGGGCGCGGCCTGATGCGCCAGGCGGGCTGTCATGCCAGGAGAGAAAGCGATACTGCACATCGATATGGACGCGTTCTTCTGCTCTGTGGAGCGGGTGCTCGACCCCACCCTGGAGGGGAAGCCGGTCATCGTGGGCGGCGACCCCGGCACCCGCGGGGTGGTATCCGCGGCCTCCTACGAGGCACGCGAGTTCGGGGTGCACTCGGCCATGCCCCTGGCAAGCGCCGGCAGGCTGTGCCCGGGGGCGGTCTTCCTGCCGGTCAACTTCCATGCCTACCTGCGTTACTCCCGTCTGGTCCGCGATATCCTGGACGAGTTCACCCCCATGGTGGAGCCGGCCGGCATCGACGAGGCGTACCTCGACCTGACCGGCTGCCGCCTGGCGCTGGGAGAGCCGGTGGTGGTGGCGCAGGAAATAAGGCGCCGCATAAAGGACGAGCTTGGCCTGCCGTCCTCGGCGGGGCTCTCCACCGCCAAGGTGGTAAGCAAGGTGGCCTCCGGGCTGGCCAAGCCGGACGGCTTCCTGGAGGTGCCCCCGGGTGGTGAGCTGGAGTTCCTGGCCCCCCTCCCCGTGGAGAAGATCCCGGGTGTCGGCCCGGTTTGCCGTGGGACCCTGTCGGACATGGGAATACGCACGGTTGGCGACCTTACCCTCCTGCCGGTGGAAGCGCTCCAGAGCATCCTGGGGTCCTGGGGGCGGATCCTTCACCAGCACGCCCGCGGCATCGACCGGCGCCGGGTGGAGAAAGAGAGAACGGTTAAATCGGTGAGCCGGGAGACGACCTACGACACCGACACCATCGACTACCCCTTAGTGCGCTCGACACTCCTCCTCCTATCCGAGAAGTGCTGCCGGGCTCTCAGGAGGGAACGGCTGGCCACCACCCGCGTGGCGGTAAAGCTTCGCCACTCGGACTTCAATACTTACATGAAGTTCCAAACCCTCCCCGTCGCCACCGACCAGGAGCAGGCCATCTACCGGGTGGCCTGCGAGCTGTTCGAGAAGCTCCTGGACCGGGGCGTGCTTATAAGGCTGGTGGGGGTTTCCCTCTCCGGCCTGGTTACCGCGGGGTGCCAGGGGGAACTCTTCGCCGACGCGGGTGCGGCTCCCGGCAGCCTCCGGACGGACCGGCTGAACGAGAGCCTGGACCAGATACGAAACCGCTACGGCTTCCAGGCGATAGCAAGGGGGAGCACCGTCGGGCTCGCCCCGGGTCGGGAGGAGCCGCATGTGGGTCAGGGTGGGACGTGATGCTAAGTACCCCGTTCCATAAATACGCTTGCATTCGAACGTCGATGCATCCGCACCTGCCGCGTTCCGCTCCCTCGCGGTACTCAGGGAGTACAGCTCGGTCGCGCGCCTTGCATGTGCGGCGCCTCGGCGCTCTCGATACGACACCGTATTCATGGAACGGGGCACTGAGGCGCCCCGCCGTGCGCGGTAGGTCGGTTGAGAGTTGAGCAACTTCGTGCACCTGAACTGCCACAGCAACTTCAGCCTCCTGTTCGGAGGAAGTCCCCCTGGGGAGCTTACGGAGGCCTGCGTCGACGCGGGGATGGACGCGCTGGCCTTGACCGACAGGGACGGCCTCTACGGCGCGGTGCAGTTCTTTGATAGCGCCAGGAGCGCCGGGGTCAAGCCCATAATCGGATGCGACCTCACGGTGTCCGCCTCCTTCCCCGGCGGGGGGTGCGGCGGGCGTCTGGTCCTGCTGGCGAGAAGCGACGCGGGTTACCGGAATCTCTGCGGGGCGGTCACCGAGTACCATCTCGGCGGCGTGCCACTTCAGGTCGGCAGGCTGTCCCGGTACTCGGATGGGCTATTCGCCATCTGCCCCGAGGCCCGCCTGCTGGAGCCCCTGCGCGTTGTTTTCGGCGAGTCCCTCTATGCCGAGCTTGCCAACACCGGAACCGCGGCGAGCCGCCGCCAGGCCGAGCGGCAGATCGATGCCGCCCGGAAGCTCGGCGTTCCCTGCGTCGCCAGCAACCGGGTGGCGTTCGCCCGCCGGGACGGCTACGCCCTTCACAGGACCCTCTGCGCGATTCGCCTCAACCGCCCCATCACCCGGATTCCGGCGGGGGAGTCCGCCGACGCCGGGTGCTACCTGAAACCAGGCGCGGAGATGGAGCGACTGTTCTCCACGGCGCCGTACCATAACGCGCGGGAGGCGGTAACCAGCACCCGCGATATCGCGGACGCCTGCGAGTTCGACTTCCGGCCGGGCGGCCGCCTGTTCCCGGTGCCCGACCTTCCCCCCGGCGAGACGCCGTTCTCCCACCTGACCAAGCTCTGCTTCTCCGGGGCCGCGCGGCTCTACCAGCCCCTTACCCCCAACGCGCTCGAGCGCCTCCACCACGAGCTTGATACCATCGAGGGGCTCGGCTTCACCCCTTACTTCCTCGTTGTCAATGACATTGCCGAGTTCTGCCGCCGGCAGGGAATACCGGCCGCGGGCCGCGGCTCCGCGGCGGGCAGTATGGTCGCCTACGTGCTGGGCATCACCTGCATCGACCCGCTGGAGCATGACCTCTACTTCGAGCGCTTCCTGTCACCGGCCCGGGAGAGCCCGCCCGACATCGACTTCGACGTAAGCTGGTGCCGCCGCGACGAGGTGCTCTCTTACATCTACCGCCGGTTCGGGAGCGACCGGGTGGCGATGATATGCACCTACACCACCATGAAGGCCCGCATGTCCGTCAGGGACGTGGCCAGGGCCATGGGGCTGCCGCGTGAGGAGGTAGACGCGTTCGCCGGCAGGCTCCCCCACTGCCGGGCGGGCCATATAGAGGCTGCCGCCGGGGCGATACCGTCCTGCCGTGACCTCCCCCTGGACCGCGAGCCGTACCGGAGCATACTGGACGTCTGCGACCGGCTGGACGGGTTCCCCCGCCACCTCGGTGTCCACGTGGGAGGGGTTGTGATAGCGGACCGGCCGCTCACCGAACTGGTTCCACTGGAGCGTTCCGCCAAGGGCCTGGTCATAACGCAGTACGACATGGGGCCCATCGAGAGGCTGGGCCTCGTCAAGATGGATATCCTTGGTCAGAAGGGGCTCTCGGTCATCGAGGACACCACGGCGTGGGCCGGGGAAGTCCACGGTGAACCCCTGGAGCCGGACAGGTTCCCCCGCCGGGACCCCGACACGTTCAGGCTGCTGGCTGAAGGGCGCACACTGGGCGTATTCCAGATAGAGAGCCCGGGGATGCGATCGCTTCTCCAGGCGATGAACCCCGATTGCGTCGAGGACCTCACGTTGTCGATCGCCCTCATCCGCCCGGGTGCGTCCGGCAGCGGCATGAAGGAGCTTTTCCTGCTCCGCCGCGCCGGTCGCGAGCCGGTGACGTACCTCCACCCCGACCTCGAGCCGATCCTGGCTGAGTCCCTTGGCACGTTCGTGTACCAGGAGCAGGTCATGAGAGCGGCCGTCTCCCTGGCGGGCTTCACCCCCGAAGAGGCGGACTCCCTCCGGCGCGCTATGACCAGTGAGCGCTCGGGCGAACGGATGGAGACACTCAGAAGCCGGTTCCTGGACGGCGCCACAGGCCGGGGAATGTCCGAGGCGGTCGCGCTGGCGCTGTTCGAGAGCCTGGCGAAGTTCTCGGGCTACGGGTTCCCCAAGGCCCACGCCGCGACGTACGGTGAGTTCGCCTACCAGGCGGCGTACCTGAAAGCCCATTTTCCGGCACAGTTCATGGCGGCGGTGCTGGCCAACGAGGCCGGGTTCTACCACCACTCGGTATACGTCGAGGAGGCCAAGCGGTTAGGTGTTCGCGTGGCCCTCCCCGACATTAACCACAGCCTGCGCGACTTCCACGTGGTGGACGGGGCGCTCTACTTCGGGCTGGGGAGGGTCAAGGGCGTTTCCCGGCGGACGGTGGACAGGATCCTGGATGCGCGGTCGGTGTTCCCGTTCACCTCCCTCTCCGACTTCCTGAGCAGAGTGGGCGCAGGCCAAGAGGAGATTGCCTCCCTCATCAAGTGCGGCGCCTTCGACTCCCTGGAGAACACGCGCCCCGAACTGCTGTGGAAGCTCGCCATGATGTACCCGGAGGCCCGCGCCGCGCGCAAAGGCCCCTCGGAGCCGCTGCCGCTCGCGCAGGCTTTGGTCAGCCCCCCCAGGGCGCTGCCCCGGCTCCCCGATTACTCCCCCGCCCAGAGGATGAAGATGGAGCTCGCCTACCTGGAGGCCAGCGTTTCCGCGCACCCGCTGGAGATACTGGTGCCCGGTGAGCTGGAGCGGTCAGGGGTAAACAGCGCCGGACTCGCCGAACGTCTTGGGGAGACGATCAGCATCGTCGGCTGGGTAATAGCCCAGCGGCGCGCTGTGACCAGGAAGCGGGAGTACATGCAGTTCCTCACCCTGGAGGATCCGCGCGGGACGTTCGAGGTCACCGTCTTCCCGGGGGAGTACCAGCGGCTCGGGGCCGTCCCCGGAGCATCGCGGATCCTCCGGGTCACCGGGCGCGTCAGCAACCGCGGCGGTGGCACCTCCCTCATCGCCACCAACCTGGAGCCGCTCTGACCGCCCCGGGCTGTTGCACAATGACGCACTGGTACCTGTCACCAGTGCGTCATTCTCGCCCCGGGGCATATGCATTGTGGGGTATTTCTCCCTTGTAGCGCCGGCAGCTTGCCGGCATAGGGACCGCCCTTTGGTTAACAGGGGAGGGGTCTCGCCCCGGGGCATATGCATTGTGGGGCGTGGGTTCAAGCAGAGTTTTGAACGTCACATGCCCGGGGATGGCGTTCTTGTCTGACCGCCGCTTGTGTGACAGGTAGGGTTCAGGCCTTCTAGCCATAACGTATAACCTCGGCCGCCGCTTGAAGGCACTGACCCCAACGGTTGGCGGTTTCGTCCAACGGCAACAGCCCGGGGATGGCGGGTTTTGTCTTGCTTTATCGCGTGTAGAGGTGGTGCCAGGCACCTGCGTTGCATTACGGCGAGCGTTTGTGTGAACAGGTTAACGACAACATCTTGGGCCAGACCCCGTTTGTGTGGCGGTTTGCTGTTTACAGGGGGGCCATCGCGCGCAGCCGCTCCACTATCGGCGGAAGCTCCTGGAGCACGTACTCTATCTCCTCCAGCGTGGTTCCCCTGCCCAGCGTGAACCTTACCGACCCGTGTGCCTTGAGTGGCGCTATCCCCATCGCCAGCAGTACGTGGGACGGCTCCAACTCCTCCGATGTGCAGGCGGATCCCGTGGATGCGCATATCCCCACCGCGTCCAGGTGCAGGCAGACCGCTTCACCCTCGACGCGCTCTATGCCCAGGTGCGCGTTGTTCGGCAGCCTCACCTCGGGGTGGCCGTTCAGGACCACCCCCTCCACCGAACTCAAGATTCCATCGACAAGGCGGTTTCGCAACCCGGCTATCCTTTCCCCCCTGCTCTCCATGCCCCTGGCGGCTGCCGCTGCCGCTGCCGCGAGCCCCACAATCCCGGCGATGTTCTCGGTTCCCGCGCGCATGCCCCGCTCCTGCTCTCCGCCGTGTATTATTCCCGAAACCCTGGTGCCGCGCCGGACGTAGATCGCCCCCGCCCCTTTCGGCCCGTACAGCTTATGGCCGGACATGCTGAGCATATCAACCCCCAGCTCGTCGACGTCAACGGGAATGTTCCCGACTGTCTGCACCGTATCCGAGTGAAGGTAAACGCCGGCCTCGCGGCAGACATCGGCCACCCGCCGGAGCGGCTCGACCGTTCCCACCTCGTTGTTGGCGTGCATCACCGAAGCCAGCACCGTCTCCGCCCTTATCGCCTTTCGGATGTCGTCCGGATCGACCATGCCGGTTGAGTCGACGCCTACAACCGTAGCCCGATAACCGAGCCGCTCCAGGAACCTCACCGTCTCCAGGATAGCGTGATGCTCCACCGCGGTTGTGACGATATGGCCGCCGTTCCCCTCGCCGGCCAGGAGCACACCCAGGAGCGCCATATTGTCTGACTCGGTCCCCCCCGAGGTGAAAACGATCTCGTCGGGCATCGCACCTATAAGCGAGGCTACCTTCTCCCGTGACTCCTCCAGTACCCGGCGGGAATCCCTCCCCAGAGCATACAGCGCGGACGGGTTTCCAAACCTCTCGGCGAGGTACGGTTTCATCGCCTCGATCACCTCCGGCAGCGGAGGCGTGGTCGCCGCGTGATCCAGGTAAGCGGTCCTCATTTCACCCATCCCCCTCGTCGGTTGCCCGGCGCGCCGATTCCCATTTGCGTTTCAGGTCCTCCAGGGTCTGTGCCTCCAGCGTGCCCTTCATCGCGCGGGCAACCTCGCCCCAGAGTTCCCTTGCCACGCACTCATCCGCCTTCTCGCACACCGACGGGTCCCTGACACAGTCAACCGGCGTAATGGTTCCCTCCAGGGCCTCCACTATCTCGTCGAGCCGGATATCCTCGGGTAAGCGTGCCAGCCTGTAACCCCCCCTCGCGCCACGCTCGGCCAGCACCAGTCCCCCGTTCCTCAGCAACGTCATTATATGCTCGAGGTACCGCTTGGATATCTCCTGCCTTGCCGCGATTTCCTTCAGCAGCACAAGCCCGTCATCCCCGTTGATGGCCAGATCCAGCATTGCCCTCATCCCATAGCGCGCCCTGGTCGAAAACCTCATCAAAGCCTCCGCTCTCTTCATGCCTGACCGGTACCACGCCCCTCTTGACCACCATAAACCACCATGTCGATAGACTTATGTTCAATCTTCGCCGGAACCCACGTCACGTGCAACCCACTCACATTTGCTATAGTATATTATTATTAGTGAATGCTGTTGTTTCAGTAACAAGGAGGTTTTTTATGTCCGAGATTACTTTGAGTGTCATAAAGGCGGACGTTGGAGGCTTCGTTGGGCACACGGACGTCCATCCCGCGCTAAGAGATTGCTGCGACGAGCAACTTGCCCAGGCCAAGAAGGACGGCCTTATCGTCGACTACGCTCGTGGCGAGGTGGGGGACGACATCTCCCTCATAATGACCCATCACAAAGGCGTGGAAAACGAGGATATCCACAAGTTCGCCTGGAACACTTTCACCGCCATGACCGAGGTCGCCAAGAAGTACGGCCAGTACGGCGCGGGCCAGGACCTCCTGGTGGACGCTTTCTCCGGGAACCTGAAGGGCATGGGTCCGGGGTTCGCCGAGATGACGTTTGAGCAGCGCGTGTCAGAGCCGATTGTAATCTTCCTGGCCGACAAGACGGAGCCGGGTGCGTGGAACTTTCCCATATACAAGATGTTCGCCGACCCGTTCAACACGATCGGCCTGGTAATCGACCCCTCCATGCACGACGGCTTCCGGTTCGAGGTCCAGGACCTGATAGGCGAGCGGGAGATTATCTTCAATCTCCCCGAGGAGATGTACGACTTGCTGGTGTTCATCGGTTCGCCCTCCCGCTACGTTATCAAGCACATCTACCGCAAGAGCTCCGATGAGCCGGTTGCGGTGACATCCACCCAGCGGCTGTTCCTGATGGCGGGCCGCTACATCGGCAAGGACGACCCGGTCATGGTGGTCCGTTGCCAGAGCGGCCTTCCCGCCGTGGGAGAGGTCCTTGAGCCTTTCAGTTTCCCACACGCCGTCGCCGGCTGGATGAGAGGCTCGCACCATGGCCCTCTTATGCCTGTGGGCTTCGAGGATGATACCCCCTCGCGTTTCGATGGGCCTCCACGAGTTGTTGCCCTGGGCTTCCAGTTGACCGACGAAGGACACCTGGTGGGCCCCCGCGACATGTTCGGCGACAAGAGCTTCGACAACGCGAGGCAGTTGGCCCTCGACGCGGCGGACTACTTCCGTCGCCACGGCCCGTTCGAGCCACACAGGTTGCCCCTTGGGGAGATGGAGTACACCACGATGCCCCAGGTATCGAAGAAGCTGAAGAGCCGCTTCAAGAAGGCGGACTGAGTACCACTAGAAGCCGCGGAGCACCGCTTCCCATTTGTTGGCGAACAGAAGTGATGCGAATCTCTGGTACCGGGAGAACGAGGCGTCCTCACCTATCCTTACCAGGAAAAGATTGGCGGAATCCATTGTGACGTTCGGCTCATCGGTGGCCATCTCCATGAAACCATAGTGGCCGAACATGCTTATTCCCAGGGAGCGGTACTGCATCTTGTCCATGCCGGTTCCCTCCAGGTCCCAGTGCCATGTAAACCCCGTGGTGAGGAGTATCTTGTCATCGTAGTACGGATCGTCAAATGCGACGCCGAGCATCGCCTCGGCAAGGCCGAGCTTCCTGTAGTTCCGGCTAACCTCAATGGCGCCCAGTTCCAGGAGCCAGGGGTACCCCGGTTTCCCCCATCGCTCCCTCTCCGCCGGGTAGTGGATCCCCACAAAAGAAACCAGCTTGCCGTCGTGAACCCCCACCACTACGTTTCCTCCATCATCCTTGCTCACTGAAACCAGTGCCTTGAGTTGGCGTGAGGGATCATGCCGGCTGAACATGCAGATTCCGTCGTCGACTTCCATCCGCTCCAGCTTTTCGGCGGGGCAGTGATTCTCCACCAGGATAGGGCCTTTCTCAGTCTCCAGTTCGCGGGTGTTCTTGCTGGGAGATGTCCCGTCAACCTCGTCGCCTGTCTTCCCCTTCGACCTGTCAGCGCTCCCGGCAACGCCTATGAACGGGGTCTTCCCCGGCCGTTCGGCACCTTCGGATATTGTCTTTCCGGCGCCCGAGCCTTCGACCTTCCCCCTCTTCCTGTCCTTCCCGAAAAGATTAAACACAGCTTTTGTCCCTTCCCTCGCCTCATGGCAGTATAATTGAAAACAGGTCTGAGATACCAAGGCGGTAGCGCCACCGGCTAACCGTCTGTCGGCTATAGGAGGTGGTCGGTGGTGAAAGTTGAAGACCGCATGACGAGGGATGTGCTCACGCTTGAGATCAATGCGCCGATCCGCGAGGCCTGGGAACTGGCCGAGGAGCGGGGCATTCGCCGTTTCCCGGTGTTGGACGGCGGCATTCTGGTGGGTATTGTTACCGACAGGGACCTCCGCAACGCCACAGCGTCTTGCGTGGTCCTTACCGAGAAGAAGTACCATGACTTCCTGCTTGATACCATCAGGGTCGAGTCGGTTATGACTCCCAATCCCAGGACCGTTACGCCTGACACCACACTCAAGGAAGCGGCAAGATTGATACTTGATATGAAGGTTGGAGGCCTGCCCGTGGTCGAGGGCGAACGATTGGTGGGGATAATCACTGAAACCGACCTGTTGAAAGCGCTGGAGGAGATGTTAGGGTAGGTCTTTGTCTACGTACCAGACTCCGTCCACCTCTATTGTCGCGTAGGTTCTCTCTTCCTTGCTCAGTTTACTGATGTCCTTGGTTTCCGTCTTCTCCTCGCCGAGTATATTCACCGTATACGTTATCTTTCCCTCGGTAAGCATGACAGCCGCCTTCTTCTTGTCCTCCTCGGAGTAGACGGTCTGCATCTTGAGTCCATCCATACTTATTTTTACCTGCTCGAACTCAATCTTCGTTAGCTCTTCCTGGTCCTTTGTCAACTCACGCCGCTGGGGTGCCACCGACGCTTTGAGGGCCTCCCAGTCCAACTCCTGCCAGGCTTTCAGGTATGCTTTCACCGCGCCCTCCGGTGAGCTACCGCCGCAACCGACCAGGAGTGCCGGGGCTACGAGCGCCACCGCCAGCACCAGCGTGAACAGCTTCTTGAATCCGCTTCCGGTCATGCTACCGGCAACCCCCCGTCAGCCAAAGGAACCCGCTACCTCGGATAACAGTATATCAGGAATATCCAATGGCCAGTAAGAACTCCAGCCCGTGGCATTAAACGCGACAACCGGCGAACTCTTATTGTTCCGGCGCAGGCCTTAAAGACGATTCCGCCATGTCGGCGGACGCCAGTGGAACATCCACGTACCAGTGGCCCTTGTACTTTCTCGTATTGAACTTCGGAGTAATATCGTACTGTTCCTTGATCTCGGCGATCGTTGTTGTCTCCCTCTTGCCGCTCATCGGGTTTGTGCCTGTGATTTTTCCGCTGGTCAACTCCACTTCGGCTTCGTTCTCGTTCTCCTCGCTGGGTACCGTTTTGAGCTCCAGGTCCTCGTAGAGGAAGTCGCCTTCCTCAAACCTCTCCTTCTCGTATTGAACGTCCTCCTCCGTCATCCGCCGGACGTTCTCCGGCAGTATTGAGGAAAGATACGCGTTCCAGTTGTGCTCCTCAATAGCGGCGTAGAAATCTCCTACCGCCGCCTCTGGCGTCTTCGCCCCACATCCCGATGCCGCCAGCGGCACCGCTAGAAACGTCAGCAACAAGATTGCGCTTACCGCCCTTACCGTCATTTTTTTCAACACCGGGTTTCGACCCAATTCAGCAACCTCCCAACAGTCACTTTACACCAGTAGAAACACATCTCGGGATCATACCATTTTCGCCATCGTCCTCAACCTCACCGGCCGCGCCGCCGATTGCCCATTGACCACGCCCGAACCTCAGCGACCCGCCGTTACTTCCCCTCCGCCGGGGGTGGGGGTGCCGCCGGGGGTGGGGGTGCCGCCGGGGGTGGGGGTGCCGCCGGGGGTGGGGGTGCCGCCGGGGGTGGGGGTGCCGCCGGGGG